>NZ_JBKGUA010000040.1:0-64943 GCF_046543485.1 Paraburkholderia sp. EG304
GAAACCCGCACCTTCGTCAGCTTCCATCGCCAGCGTCTGCTGCTTCATCCTGTTCTGCCTTCCTTATCCACTCCGCTCTATAACGCTCCGAGTAGCTATGCGGTGGACTTGATCAGCAATGCCTTAAATTGGCTTCGACCTGTTTTGCATATGTTCGGGCCGCGCCAGGACGGTCAGATTTCATCTGACCTGCGTGTAAAACCGCCGTGGTGTTGGCAGGATCTCACAGGATTCCTCGGCCTGTTTTGCCATCGGCAGTGCTGCATACGTCGCACGCCTATCCAGGACAAACCCGCACCATTCGATCGTTATATGTGGGGGCGCGCACCGAGACCACCAAATATCTGTCGACTCAGCGGGGCTTTGCCTCTATTACTTGGGTAGTCCGACTGCGAGGGCATCGTCGCAGGCAACCCGTCGATCTGGAAAATCTCCACCCTCGCTTTGGGGTGCGATACGGCATCGCCCGCGCTATTTCCGCCTATCCCGACTTCAGCAGAACGCTGTCCGACAATCTTTGCAAACTTGCGTCAGAACTATGACTATGAGCTTAAGGGTCAAAAATCTCGCATCGGCGGCACTTCAAAGCGGTTTCGACGACAAGGAGCCAGCCACCGCGAATCGTACGAGCATTTCCGCGTTGGCACCTTCTGTCACTGTCGTGATGGCCAACTTCAATGGAGAGAACTGGATCGGAGAGGCGATCAGGTCGGTCCAGAGACAAAGCCTCGCGGATTGGGAACTGATCGTTGTTGATGATGCGTCAACCGACGCCAGCACTGAGATTGTCCGCGCCGCTGCTGCTAATGACCCACGTATCGTTCTCCTCACATCTTCTTCCAACGCGGGACCCTCGGTCGCGCGCAACCGTGCGCTGGCATGTGCGCGAGGACGCTGGATCACGATCCTGGACAGTGATGATGTGTTTGCGGACGGACGCCTTCAGTCGATGCTCGCAAGGGCCGAATCGGACGGCGCGGGCATTGTAGCGGACGACTTGCTCATCATGAGCGAAAGCGGCTCGCTGACCGGGTATTCGCTGCTTGGCCTGCGGACCGCGAGGACCGTCGATGCCGTTGCGCTTGTCAAAGCGCCGCAACTCGGCTATCTGCAGCCCATGATCAGAACCGAAATGCTGTCAGAGCTTCGGTATGACGAGCGGGTCCGCTCGGCCGAAGACTTCGATCTTTTGTTGCGCGTGTTGGTCAGGCACGAAGCGGAAATGGTCGTCTATCCGGCTATGGGTTACCACTATCGCAGACGTGATGATTCGCTTTCCACGGACAAGTCAGCGGATCGACGGGCGCTTCGAGGCATGCTCGAAGCAAACGCGCGTTTCCGCGCATCGCACGCGCTGTCAGGAAGGTTAGCCCACGCGTGTGCGCATCGACAGCGAACCCTCGAAACCCAGCTTCGCTGGGTCGATGTCACCGAGGCAGTTCGTGAAAGGCGTTTCGCACAAGCCTTTCGGCACACAATGCATCACCCTTGGGTCCTCAGTTGCGCCGCGCGATTCCTTGCGAAGCATTTTCACTTTCTCGTACTCAGAAACAAACGCCGCGCCGTGACTTTGGGACTTTGAGCTGAGACGCGACGGATGCCGGCACGTCCGCAACGGATGGTGCGGGCGCCCTTTGGGGCGCGGGCGATGCCTGCGATTTTCCAGAACAGCGTGGCTCGAGGCGGCCGCTCAGGGGCGGCATTTGATCAGATGCACGCGTGCAAAATTTACCGCAACTTCAGCACGGCCACGTCCCATTTGAATCGCGTCGACGCGTGTGTGATACGGACACGATCGAGTTCGTCGAAGGCCGCCTTCAACCTGTTCCACGTCCGTATTCCGTCGTCGTGATACCAGATACTGACGATCAATAGCCCACCGGGCGCGAGACAGCGCGCGAGTCGACGAATCTGTTCCTCCGGTTCTTCCAGGTAATAAAGCATCTCGTTGAAGACGATAACGTCGAATATCTGCGAAGGCTCAAAGGTAGCGGCATCGGCGACGGCGAATTCCGCTCCATCGATATTCGCCTGGCGGGCCTGCTCAATGGCGACTTCGGAAAGATCGATGCCGAAATAGCTAGAAATCGAGGCGCCCGAAAGCCAACTTGCAAGAACGCCAGCGCCGCATCCAACGTCGAGCACTCGCGCGGCGGGTTTCAGGTGCTTGCAATACCCGGCGATCACGCTATAGCGGGCAATCTCCGGCGTCGTCCCCAGATAATCCCAGGTGCCCGAGCCGTACGCCTGATTCCACGTCGCATCCGAGATTGAGACGCTGTGAGCCGGCAGTATCCTGGCCCTGATCGCTGGGGGGACAAACCTTTTAACAGGCCACTTTATGGCTTTACCCAGGAATCCGTACACTCCTCTTCTATCTGTCGGATTAAGCATGGTCGGCTCTCATGTCAAACCAACTGACGCTACGTGGCTTCTTCAGGCCAGCACCCGATATCCCCGCGCGACTTTAGGTGCGCGGCAGAATCGTCATTAAGCCTGCTGTAACGGACTGTCTGTCGCGATTACTCGGATTGGCCAGCAAGCGTTCGAATACGTTGCTGGTGATACGGTCGACGACAGCATGACTTTCGGCCTGCGGATCCATGAGGACGCGAGCCCAATCTGTCGTGCCTGCGTTGAAGACGATGCCCGGCTGAACTCCTCTTCCAGCCGCCCGCTGCAGTACGCCAAATACGCCGCGTCCGCCGACGTCCCATCCATTCAGCGCGCTTGTCATGCCAAGCACGTGGAAACCATTGGGGTCCGGCGGCAAGCCGTCTACTTCGTAGCCCACCAGACGATCTTCGGCACCAAAAATGTCTCCGTTGTTCAACTCCGTACCGGCGAGCGCCCAGTGGCTCGCGTCCTCGACCCGGAATCCGGTTGCTGGGCGCTCGCGCCGGATCCAGCCACCACGCAGTAGACGCCATTCTCCCCACCAGCCGCCGCCATAACCATAACTGAGCCCGATCAGGTCGCTTTCGTCGTGACCGGGCCAATTTTCCGCGAGGCGAGTCACGCGCAGATCGGGAGCATCAGGGCTGCCGCGCGAAAATTCGATTGGCCGATAGCAGGTGTTTCCACTAAAGATCGCGTAGTGTCCGCCGTTTGCAATGAAGCTGGCCATCCTGTCACGCATGCGCCTGCTCCAGTATTCATGATGACCCACGCTAAGCACGCAGCGATACTGGGTTAGATCAAGCCGGTCACCATCATCGAGGTCCAGGTCGGAGTAGAAGTCGCAAGCAATGTTCTTCGCCTGCAGCCAGCGCACGAACTTCGCGTCCCAGTGTGGGAACTGTTGGCGCGGGGACCGAGGTTCATAGGGGTCGGCAGGCTCGCCGAACTGCGCCCCGAAGCCGCCACCTGGTCTTAGCAGGGTCACGGTCGTGACAGGTTTCTTACGTCGAACGGGATCGTGATAAAAACCGCCGCCGCCGATCGAGTTGTACGCTTGATACGTCGCGACAGGCACGATGTAAGCGACCGACGCCGATGGTCGCGGAGGGCGCGCGACCAACATTGCCATACTTCTGCTGTCCGGCGGCAGCCCGTATAGAGGCTCATGCGCGGCGCAGTTGCGCCCCAGCGGGCGCACGGGCTCGCCGTTGGCGCGCACCTCGTAAGCCACCGCGACATACACCCCCGACGTCGCATCGGCTCGACCGAAGCGAAACCGGAAGCTCGGCCACCGCCACGCAGCGTCGCAACGCGTTGCGGTTCGTCCGCGCGGCGAAGTCAGCACCCATTGGCCACTCACGCTGTCGCAATCCATCGCGCCGCGGTCCTCTACAAGGATGCCGCAGTGGAACTCGAGCGCTTCTCCGATGCCTTGCCGGTAGATTGCAACAGAAAAGCGGCGCCCTGGCTCGACGGCGAGTTCGAAAATGCCGCCGGCATCGTAGGCGGGCGCGAGCGGATATAACCTCATCGATCACTTTCTCCGATCCTTGACGAAGCTGCACGTGGACGAGATGGCGGGTCATAGTGGCAACCATGTCCCGCACCGGGGCAATTTGACGCGGGGTTACTCTCTGCGACGTGAATGCTTTGGGCGCCCTTTGGGTCTGTTCGGAATTGGCAAAATGATACCTCCCGCGCTCCGCTTTCAATTACACGGTATGCGACATAAGATACGCGGTATGCGCCGAGTGACATCGAAATGCTTGATCACAGGGCTGTTCAACGAGTCGGACTATCCGACGCTTGCCAGCATGTCGGAGAAATTCGCCGTCAGGCTCGCGGTGTTGCTATATTCTGACGCGTCGGGCTGCTCTCGGCCCGATGTGATGCGTTCGCCGTTCGCCCGGCGCCCACCTCCGCACACCTAATTGCTGGGCAGCGAATGTCCGAACGGACACAAATTCCTTTTCAATGAGCCACGGCATCCGGGCTAAGTGCAATCTGTCTGAGCAGATTCAACAGCAGATCGGGAGCGGCACCTTTCTGGCCGTGCGCTGCCGTTCGACGACCGACAAAGCTGTCGTCCGCCCGGACCGGACATTACTGCAAGGTTAAGCTCGCCGTGAGCGTTACTAGGATATGGGGAAGGCTGCTTGCAATTGCGCTGCCGGTTCGGGCAGCCCGGCCACATAGACCCACGGAAAGATGCCACGCTCATGTTTGTCGCTGAACACCAGTTGCATGCCGTAAGCGGCCGGGCGAATCTCCAGAATGACGATATCGGGCGACACGTCGAGCGCCGTTCCATCGAGCCGTCGCCGCCGGCATTCGGCGCAGGGGCACCCCATGCGCAGCGCGCGGGACGTAAGCCGTTGTGCCGGTCCCTCATCCCAATGCAGGGTTAGCGTCTCAGCGTCGAATTCGATCTGCCGCGGACTCTTCATGGTGTCACTGGCTCGAGCTGTTGCAGCGCAATTCTGGCCGCCTTGCGCACTTCGGGATCGCTGTCGCCCGACGCTTCGCGCAGTGCCGCCGCTGTCGATGGGTCGCGCAGTTCCCCGAGCGCGAGCGCCGCTTCCTTGCGCAGATTGCTGATCGCGTGCGCCAGCAGTGCTACGAGCGGCGGTGCCGCGGCACGGTCGCCCAACTGTCCCAACGCGCGCGCGGCACGCAGGCGCACCTGCCAGTAGTCGTCGTCGAGCGCGACGATCAACGCGTCGCGCGCCGATGCGACGCGCAGCTTGCCGAGTGTTGTCGCAGCCTCCTCACGGACTTGCCACACGGGATCACGCAGCGCTTGCAGCAACGCAAGCGGGGTGGCGCAATCGTCTCCCTGTGCAAAACCCAGCGCACCGATCGCCGCGCGGCGAATGTCGGCGCTGCTGTCGGATGCGGCGATACGGCCAAGCGGCGCGAGCGCGCGCGCATCCTTCAGCCATCCGAGCACGCCGACGGCTTCGATGCGCACACTGGGATCGTCGTCAGCAAGGGCTTGCAACGCAGGTGCGAACGCATTGGCGACACGGAGCTCGCGCAACGCGCGCAGTACCGCGGCCTTCACGAACGGTTCGGGTCGATCGAGCCATCCGCAGAGCACCGCGCCCGATGAGGCATCCTTTAGCTCCGACAGACTTAATGCTGCGGCCTGGCGCACCTCCCCATCGACGTCGGTCAGCGCATGACAAAGCGCTTCCACGATTTGCGGGTCTTCCCACGCGCCGAGCACGCGTGCGGCTTCACTGCGCACCGTGGCAGAATCGTCGTGTTTCAGCGCCGCGACAATGGGCTGCAGCGCGTCGGGGTCTTCCAGGTCGGCAAGTTCGATCAGTGCAATGCGCCGGACCGCCGCATCGGCATCCGACAGGCGCGGCAAGAATGCAACGGCTTCCGGTGCAAGCGTTTCGGGATCGTAGGTCAACAAGTTCGGGGCGGACATGAACGGTCGAATAATGGAATCGCGCGGCGTCACTTGGCGTCGCGCAACAGTGAAAGGCATTGGCGCTTGATGTCGACGAACACTGGGTCGAGTGTCGTATCGTCCGACCGGGGTCGAGCAAGCGGCACCGGAATATCCGCGACCACGCGGGCGGGCCGCTTCGATAGCATCAGGATGCGATCCGCGAGAAACAGCGCTTCTTCGATATCGTGCGTGACGAAGACAACCGTCGTGCGTACCTTTGTCCAGATATCGAGCAGCAGCGTCTGCATCATGCGGCGCGTTTGCGCGTCGAGCGCGCCGAACGGCTCGTCCATCAGCAGCACGCGTGGCCGGTTGATCAGCACGCGCGCGATTTCGACGCGCTGCTGCATGCCGCCGGACAGTTGCGCGGGGTAGTGCGAGTCGAACCCGCCAAGTCCAACGAGTTCGAGCAGTTCTGCGGCTTGCCTGCGCCGCTCGTTCGCGCCGACGCCCTTCATCTTGAGGCCGAACGCGACGTTGTCGATCACGCGCTTCCATGGAAACAGCGTGTGTTGCTGAAAGACGAGACCGCGCTCGGGATGCGGGCGTTCGACCGTTTCGTCATCGACGGCGATCGTGCCTTGTGTCGCTGCGATATGCCCCGCGATCGCGGCGAGCAAGGTCGACTTGCCGCAACCGGAAGGACCGAGCACGCAGACGAACTGGCCGGGCGCGATGTCGACGTCGAGTCCGTCGAGTGTCGCGATGCGCGCTTGCGGCGGTCCTACTTCGACAGAAAGCGCGCGCACGTTGACGCGGGCGGGCGCGTTCGCGATTTCGATAGCAACGCTGCTCATCGTTGCTTCTCCTGCAATCGGTACCACGGGGTGAGCGCAAAGCCCAGACGCTTGACGAGCGCGCTACTGCCCATGCCGAGCGCTCCGATCAACGCCATCCCGACGACGATGTCGGGGTAGTTCTGCAACGTGTACGACTCCCACGTGAAATATCCGATGCCATACTGGCCCGCGATCATCTCCGCCGTCACCAGACAGAACCACGCGGTGCCCATGCCGATCGCAAGGCCCGTGAATATAGCCGGCGCAGCGCCTGGCAGCACCACTTCCTTATAAAGCGCGAGCGATTTTGTGCCGAGACTGCGGGCAGTCGCGACGAGCCTCGGATCGACGGCTTCCACGCCATGCACCGTGTTGAGCAGAATCGGAAACAACGCACCGATGAACGTGATGAACATCATGCTGAGTTCCGACGACGGAAACATCAGGATCGCAAGCGGTATCCACGCGACGGCTGGGATCGGGCGCAGCATTTCGAGCGCAGGCAGCGCCGTATCTTCGACCGCGCGATAACGGCCAATCGCGAGGCCCAAACCGACACCCACGACCGCCGCCGCGCAAAAACCCGCGAGCACGCGCCAGATGCTCGCGGCCAGATGCATCGGCAGCTTCGGCGAATGCAGCAGCGACCACAGCGCGGGCAGCGCATCGGTCGGCGCGGGCACGTTGGCAAACGTGATGAAGCCCGTCGATAGCCGGAAGTGCACGGCAAGCTGCCAGAGCGCGACGCATACCGCCAGCGATGTCACGCGCCGCGTGCGGCGCAGGGTCGTAAGCGCGAGGAAAGGAGGGCGCCGGCGCGTCGATGTGCGGTTGCCCTGAAGTTCGAAGGTGGCGGCCATAGTTTGTCCCGATGCTGCGCGACGATGGAATGCGCCTAGCGCGACGCGAGGGCTTGTGCAGCGCCCGATTGCGCCGCGGCGTAATCGACCACCGATCCCGACACCTGTTGCGCGTAACGGTCGGCGCCCGCTCTTAGCAGGAATGCGGTGATCGCGCCGTGCGAATCCATCACGTACCACGCCTGGTTTGCAAACAGCTTCAGGCCGCTTGCGTGGTCATGAACGAACACGGCGCGTGGCTTTGCGCCCGACTGTGCGATCTTGCCGAGCGCCGCGAATGCTTCTTCCGGCGACGCGTAATTGCGGACCTTCTCTTCGTTGTCCAGCCACACCTGGGCCACGTCGTTGAAATCGCGGATCGGTTTTCCTGTGACGGCGTCGTTGGCGATGAGCGGCTGCCTCGCATAGTTCTTCAGCGCAGCGTCGTAGTCGAGGCCGGATTCCTTGAACGCTTCGCGAATGTAGCGGTCATCGATGAACGTGTTCGCGTTCAGATCGACATCCGTTTTCTTTAAAAGCTTGAGCGTTTCTATTGCGGTTGCCGTCGCCTGGCGATATTCGGGCTTCCATGTGAGGTCGCGTGTCTGGATACCGAGCGGACCATGATAGAGATAGTCGACGGGCGCTTCGATACCCGTCGTCTTCTGGATCAGCAGGCTGTACTTCTCCGGGTCCTGCGCGATGAGCCGGTTGGCATCGATGGCGGCGCGCAGATACGCGACGACCACTTCGGGGTACTTCTGCGCATAGGCCGCATCGACCAGTGCGCCGTGATAGGTCGGTGCGTGGCTTTGCGCGCCGTCGTAGATCTTGCGCGCGAAGCCCCGATAGGGGAACAGATCCGCGAACGGCACGAAGTCGGCGTGCGCGTCGATCTTTTTCGCCTTCAGCGCGCTGCCCGCAACCTCGGGCGCCTGCGTGATGATGTTCACGTCCGTGTCCGGGTTCCAGCCTTGCGCCTTGATCGCGCGCAATAGCATGCCATGCGATGTCGAGGCGAACGGCACGGAAATCGTTTTGCCCTTCAGGTCGGCGATGGAATGCAACGGCGAGCCTTCGGGCACGACGATGCCGTTGCCGCTTCCGTCGACGCTGCCCGACAGCACGGCGACGAAGATGCTCTTGCGGCCAGCCTTCTGGAACGCCGCGCCATTGAGCGCGCCGGGGAAGTCGGCCATCGCGCCGAAATCCAGCTTGCCGGCGACCATTTCGTTCGTCATGGGTGCGCCGGATGTGAAGTCTTTCCATTGCACGTCGTATGTCACGCCCTTGTACTTGCCCGCGTGCGGAAGATACTTGTCGAGCAGATGGAGTTCGCGAATCAATAGGCCGCCAGTCGCGCAGTTGATGGTCGTGTCCTGCGTGCCGATGGCGACGCGGATCGTTTCGGCCTCGACGGTGCCCGCGGCAAGGGCGAGCATGGCAGCGGCAAGGAAGCGGGGCAGGGCATGGCGGATGGTCATGAGGCGGCTCTTCGTTGGTCTCGGAAGGAACAGGCTGGATGCTCGCGGCGGCGCGCTAGCGCAGCAGATACGGAATATCGACTTTTACAGCGCCGGTGGGGCAGTCCTGCTCACACGGCATGCAGTACCAGCATTCGTCGAACTGCATGTAGGCCTTGCCTTTACTGATGTCGATCGCGAGCAGATCGAGCGGGCACACGTCGACGCAGACAGTGCAGCCCTTGTCGGCAATGCATCTGCTTTCGTCGATCGTGACGGGGGCCGAGCTTCGATGAAGAATGTCGTGCGGGGTATAAGACATCGCGGGCGCTCCTGTCAGGCGGTGACATCGGCGAGCGGCCGGGGTGCCGCGTGCGTGATGTCGTTGGCGTCGTGAATGCGCAGCTTGCTGTAGGAACCGCGTTCCTCGTCGTCGAGCGGCACGATGTACGGCTCCACGGCGCGCTTTTCGCTGACCATGCGGCCCGTTGCGTCCTTGCGCAGATGGGTATGGCAGAACCAATCGGTGTCGTTGCGCTGCGGATAGTCGACCCGATGGTGATACAGACCCCAGCGGCTTTCCGTACGGAACAGCGATGCACGTGCAGCCATCTCGGCGCAATCGCGGATCGCGCGTACTTCGGCGGCGCGCATCAGTTCGTGAGGATGCGACGCCTTGATCGCTGCGATGTCTTCGGCGATCTCGTCGAAGCGTTGCAGGCCGATTTCCATCTTGCGTGTCACCTTGGGCGGCTGCAGATAATCGTTGACCATGCGGCGCAGCTTGTATTCGACCTGTCCGGGCGCAAGGCCATGTTCGCGATCAAGAGGTGCGTAGACGCGCGCGCGCTCTGCGTCGATCTGCTCCTGATCGAGCGGCGCATGCTCGCGTCCCGCGACATACGCGGCCGCATTCTGTCCGGCAAACCAGCCGTACGTGAAGGCCCCCAGCATGTAGTTATGGGGCACGGCGGCCATATCGCCAGCGGCATAGAGCCCGCGCACGGTGGTTTCCGCCCGCTCGTTCACGAACACGCCCGAAGCGCTGTGTCCGCTGCAAAAGCCGATCTCGGAGATATGCATCTCGATCATCTGTTGCCGGTAGTCGGTACCGCGTCCCGCATGAAAGCGCCCACGGCTCGGTCGCTCGTTCGTATGCAGGATCTGCTCGATGGTCTGGATCGTTTCCTCGGCGAGATGATCGAGCTTGAGAAACACCGGGCCATTACCGCTCTGGAGTTCCTGATAGAACTCCCACATCATCTGCCCGCTCCAGTAATCGCATTCGATGAAGCGTTCGCCCTTGCCGTTCGCCGTGAAGCCGCCGAGCGGTCCGGTCACGTACGCGCATGCGGGGCCGTTGTAGTCCTTGATCAGCGGATTGATCTGGAAGCATTCGAGGTTCGCGAGCGCGGCCCCGGCGTGATAGGCCATCGCGTAGCCATCGCCCGCGTTGGTCGGATTCTCGTACGTGCCCATCAGATAGCCGGATGCGGGCAAGCCGAGCCTTCCGGCTGCGCCACACGACAGGATCACGGCCTTGGCTCGTACCACGTAGAAGTCGGCTGTGCGGCAATCGAAGCCCAGTACGCCGTTTACGTTGCCCTGTGCGTCGGTGAGAAGACGCGTCGCAACGATGCGATTGGTGATCGCGATCCGTGCACGTTTCAACTGCCGGTACAGCACTTTCTTGATGTCGTGGCCCTCGGGCATCGGCAATACATATGAACCCATGTGATGCACTTTCTTCACGGCATAGTCGCCCGTGCCGTCCTTTTCGAACTTGACGCCCCAGCGGTCGAGTTCTTCGATGGTCTTGAAGCTGTGCTTCGCATACGCATAGACGGCGGACTGATCGACGATGCCGTCGTTGGCGATCGTGATTTCGCGCGTGTATTGCTCGGGTGTCGCGTGGCCCGGGATGACGGCGTTGTTCAGTCCATCCATGCCCATGGAAATCGCGCCGCTGCGTTTGACGTTGGCCTTTTCGAGCAGCAGCACCTTGAGGTGCGGGTCGCTTTCCTTAGCCTTGACGGCGGCCATCGGACCCGCTGTTCCGCCGCCAACCACGACGATGTCGTATTCGAGTACGTGTGTATTCATCATGCTTTCCTTGTGGCCTGGCTTGTTGCGCCATTGCCCTGCTTTTCACGGTCGATCCGGAAGCGGTACTGGAACGCATCACCGCGGAAGTACAGATGTTCATAATCGATAGGCGTACCGTTCGCGTCGTGCGTCAGGCGGTCGATGCATAACGCCGGACTGCCTTCTTCCACCCGCAGCGCGTCGACCATCTCATCGTCGGCGAGAATTGCGTCGATCGCGATGTCGGCGTGGCCGAGCGGCACGCCGCAGTCGTTTTCCAGAATCAGGAAGATGTCGCGCGTGACGAGGTCGGCATTGGCGAGCCGTTGGCCGAGCGCTTCGGGAAGCCAAGTCAGCTCGAGCGAGATCGGCTCGCGATTGAGCAGACGCACGCGATGAATTTCGATGACGGGCGCGCCTTCTTCGATGCGAAGCCGGTCGGCCACTTGCCGATTCGCGCTGACGGTGCGGAAACTGCGCAACTGGTTGACGATTTCGTAGCCCATCGAAGACATGGCTTCGGCGAAACCCTGCAACGAGCTGATGTTCTGAAAGGCTTTCGGCTTCGATACGAACGTGCCTTTGCCATGCAACCTGAAGAGCAGGCCCTCTTTCTGCAGGTCGCCCAACGCCTGGCGCACGGTTATTCGGCTCACGCCGAACATCGCGCAGAGTTCGTGCTCGGAGGGCATCTGGCTGTGAG
This sequence comes from Paraburkholderia sp. EG304, assembly GCF_046543485.1. NCBI lineage: Bacteria > Pseudomonadati > Pseudomonadota > Betaproteobacteria > Burkholderiales > Burkholderiaceae > Paraburkholderia > Paraburkholderia sp. EG304. The sequence goes on from NZ_JBKGUA010000040.1 coordinate 11,733, forward strand.
GCGCATAGGTGCCATCGAGGATGCGTGCGCGCAGGGTTTCCTTGATCTGCGCGTAGAGCGGCACCGATGTGACGGGGACAAGATTACCTGCGGCTTTCGACATGACTCAGCTTGTTATGACAAGATGAGTCGCAGTCTAGTGAGTGCCTGTTCGCAGTCCAACCAACAAATTCTGCTTTGCTTTTTCGACTGCGATCGACCGCGCACCCTTACCCGTTTTGCGCGACGAGCTCGCCTGCGCGCACGTCGAGCGACAGCTGTACCAGCGCCGTGATTGCGCCGAAGCGCTTGCTGAGCCCATCGAGCGACAGCGGCTGCGAACGCAGCGGCACGGCGGGTGCTTCGGCGCTCGCCGCGGCGCCGAAGAACGGATTGGCGGATTGCAGCATCGAATCACCTTGATTGACGTGGTCACGGCAGACGGCAGCCTGCTTGTGTTGATCCCCCGCACGCGGCGCCGCCAGCGAGGCGCGGCGCTTGCCGCTATGCGGCTCGCTGCGCTTCGAGCAATTGCGGATATTTGGCCGCGACCTCGCGGAAGATGTCGCTGATCGTCTGCCCGCCCGGTTCGAGACGGCCGTCGGCTTCCCATGCATCGAACGCGTCGAAGATCTTGTGCTTCAGGAAGTGCCGCCACACGACCGGCACGCCGGCCAGAATTTCCGTCAACACCGCGTAGCGCTCGCGCGTCCAGCGCGCTTCATAGGCGGTGCGCGCCGCGCCGTAGTCGAAGTGCGCGGCCGGCGTGCGCGGTGCGTTAGCTTCGAGTTCGGTGCGCCGCGCGGCGGTCGCTTGCGTATCCACTTCGCCCGCGCGCAGTACGACGCCGTACAGCGCCAGCGCATCCGCTTCGCTCAGATAGCCGCGCGTCACGTCGGTCGCGACCATCCGCGGATCGCGCTCGTACGGGTTGCCATAACCGCCGCCGCCGCAGCCTTCGAGGCGGATCACGTCGCCGGGGCCGCACACGACCAGATCGGTCACGCCAAGATTCTCTTCGTGCCCGGTGCCCGGATTGCGCGTGAAGCGCGACGTCGATCCCGCCTTGCCGCCGAGCACGCCCCACGACGCGAAGCGTGAGCGGTCGCGATTGCGCGCCGTCACCAGCGTGCCCGGCGAGAACACGCGGAACTCCATCACGGTGCCGAGTCCGCCGCGATAGCGTCCCGCGCCCGCGCTGCCCGGCACCATGCCGTACTTCAGAATGCGGATCGGCACCTCGGCTTCGTTGATCTCGACCGGCGTGTTGCGCAGGAACGCGACGTTGGCGCCTGACGCATCCGAGCCATCGCCGTTGATCATCCCGCCCGCGCCGCCGCCGACCGGACCGATTGCCGCGATCACGGTGCGTCCGTCGCTATCGACGGTGCGCACGTTCAGAATCGACATGCCGCCGGCCGGGCACGCGGGCAGCCGGTCCGGACAGACCATCGAGAACGCGCCGAACGTGACGTTCTGCGCGACCTTGCAGGTCAGACTGCGCATGCCGACCGCGGCGGGCGGCTGGCAGTTCATGATCGTGCCTTCCGGCAGCACACAGCGGGCGACCTTCAGCATGCCCGCGTTGAGCAGCAGATCCGGGTGCAGCGAATACAGCACGTAATTGAGCCCGACGAGCGCGAGCACGTGCCGCTCCTTGCCACCGGTCGGCATGTTCAGCGACGAATTGAGCTGCGGGTCGCTGCCGGTGAAATCGAGCACCAGCGATTCGCCTTGCACTTTCAGATTCAGCGCGACACGCAGCGGCTTGCCGTTGACCGAATCCTCGTCGGCGTACTCGGCGAAGAAGTATTCGCCATCCGGCATGCCGGCGACGATCGCCCGCGCCTGCTCTTCCGAGTAGTCGATCATCGCGTGCATGCCGGCCTTGAAATCGTCGATCCCGAAGCGCTCGATGATTTCCAGCACACGCCGCTCACCGGTCATCAGCATCGCGATTTGCGCCTTCAGGTCGCCGCGATTCTGCTCGGCCGCGCGTACGTTGATCGCCATGTGCTCGAGCAGCGTCTCGTCGAGCACGCCGGCGCGCACGATCCTGGTCGGCGCCCAGCGAATGCCCTCCTGATAGATCTCGGTCAGCGTGCGCGACAGCGACGCGGGCACCGCGCCACCCATGTCGGTGTTGTGGATGTGCCCGCCGACGTAGCAGACGATCTCGCCGTTGTAGAACACCGGCTTCCACATCATCACGTCGGGGGTGTGCGTGGCGACGTAACCGCTGTACGCGTCGTTGGTCATGCCGATGTCGCCCGGCTCGTAGTGATCGATCGCCTCGATCACCGAGCCGAAGTCGAGGCCCGGGTACCAGGTCGCGCCGAGCGTTTTCGGCGACGCGAACGTGAGCCCTGCGGGCGTCATGATCGTGCAGGAGAAATCTTCGGTTTCCTTGACGAAGGCCGAGTGCGCGGTGCGCATCAGCGTGTGGGCCATGCTTTCCGCAGCCGCGACGCAGTAATTGGCGAAGATCTGTAGAACGGATCGATTGAATGTCATGGTCTGAGTCCTTCGGATTTCACTCGCGCTTCACTGGGCCGACAGCAGCAGGTTGCCGTATTCGTCGACGACGGCTTCGAAGCCCGGCAGCACGCAGGTCGTCGTGTCGTCCTGCGCAATGATCGCGGGGCCGTGAAAGCGATGTGCGGCGAGCAGCATCGAGCGGTGGTACAGCGGCACCTTGCGCCAGGCCCCGTCCAGATACACGTCGATCAGCGCCTCGACGCGCGGTGCGCCTTCGCCGAGCGCGATCTTCGGCATCTCGGGCTTCGGTGTCGGCAGGCTGATCACGAGGCGCAGCGCCACGACCTGTACGGGCGAACTCGCGTCGCTGTGGCCATACAGCCGATGATGCTCGCGGTGGAACGCTGCGCCGATCGTCGCCATGTCGCCGTTGCGAATGGCTTGCGGATCCAGCGGGGTGTCGACTTCGAACGACTGGCCGCGGTAGCGCATGTCGGCCGAGACGAGCATTTCCGCGCCTGCGTCGGAGCCGGTTTCGTTGATGATCCACTCGCGCGCCCGCGCTTCGAGCGTCGCGAGGTCGCCGGCGAGTTTGTCGAGCGAAGCGGCGTCGAGCGGATAGTAGGTGGTGCGCACGAAGTCGTTCTTCGTGTCGGCGATCAGGCCGCCCAGCGCGCTCAGCACGCCCGGCGTGGTCGGCACGATCAGATGGCGCATGTTCAGCGCGCGCGCAAGGAAACCGCCGAGCATCGGGCCCGCGCCGCCGAACGGCATCAGCGAGAACGCGCGCGGATCGATGCCGAAGCGCGACACGATACGGCTCACGCCGCCGTACATGCCGGACACCGCGACGTCGATGATCGCGGCCGCCGTTTGATGCACGTCGATGCCGAGCCGCTGCGCGAGCGGTTCGATCGCGCGGCGGCTCGCTTCGACGTCGACCTGCACCGCGTTATAGCCGAGCGACGCACGGCCCAGCACGCCGATCACCGCGAACGCGTCGGTAATGGTCGGGCGCGTGCCGCCGCGGCCATAGCAGACCGGACCGGGGTTCGAGCCGGCGCTTTCCGGACCGACCTTCAATACGCCGAAATCGTCGACCCATGCGATCGAGCCGCCGCCATCGCCGATCGACGAAACCGACACCGACGGGATATGAATCTGGAAGTCGCCGATGTACTCGCCGGTCGCGTACTGCGGTTTGCCATCGACGATCAGTGCGACGTCCGCCGTCGTGCCGCCGATGTCGAGGCTCATGCAGTCCTTGATCCTGCACATGCCGGCCAGATACGACGCGCCGATCACGCCCGCGGCGGTGCCCGACAGGATCATCTGCACGCAATTGCTCTTGCCGTTCTCGGCGCTCATCACGCCGCCATTCGACTTCGTCACTTTCAGGTCCGCGCCGACGCCGCTTTCGGCCAGTGCGGCCTGCAAGCGCGTCAGGTATTGCGACACGCGCGGCTGCACGTAGCCGCCGATCGTCGCGGTGACCGTGCGCTCGTATTCGCGGATGATTGGCCACACTTCGTGCGAACACGATACGAAAAACCCGGGCGCGGCTTTCTCGATGATCGCCTTGACCTGCTGCTCGTGCGCGGGATTGCGATAAGAATGCAGCAGCGAAATCACGACGCCTTCGCATTGCGCCGCCTGCAGCGCTTCGAGCGCGGCGAGCACGCTCGCTTCGTCGATCGGCGCTTCTTCGGTGCCGTCGGCGCGCATGCGGCCATCGACGCCAAACACGCGATCGCGCGTGATAAGCGGTTCGGGGCGCCGCGACATCAGGTTGTACATGTCGGGGATCTTCAGGCGCGCGATGTCCAGCACGTCCTCGAAATGGCGCGTCGTGATCAGCGCGAGGCGCAAGCCCTTGCGTTGCACGACCGAGTTCACGCCGACCGTTGTGCCGTGCGTGAAGTACACGACTTCGTGCGGATCGATTCCGAAGCGTGTTTTCAGGCCTTGCATGCCGTCGATCACTTCGCTGCCCGGTGAATCCGGCCGCGAGAACACCTTCAGCGTGCGCGTGGTGCGCGTCTCGTCGTCCAGCACGGCGAAGTCCGTAAACGATCCGCCGATATCCACTCCAATTCTCAAGCCCATTGCCGTCCCTTTAGGTATGCCTCGCAGACCATTCGGGTCTGCGTCGCGTCAGCGACTCTGATTCCCACAGCGATTTGGTGAATGAAAAAGCAGCCTTTGCAGCGCACGCGGGGTCGTCACATCATCTCGGGACTCGCCAGCCGGGTTCCATCGCTAAAGCGCGTCAACCGGTAGGGCTGAATATCGATCCCGGTCGCGTGGTTGGTCACGATGCGGCTAACCAGCATGCCGGCGCCCGGTCCCAGTCCGAAGCCATGACCGCTGAACCCGGACGCGATCACGAGGCCGGGCGTGCTGTCCACACGCGACATCACCGGCACCAGATCGGGCGTCGTGTCGATCGCGCCGGCCCAAGCATGCGCGACACGCAGTCCCGACAGCTCGGGAAACACCGTCGCGACGTTTGCCAGCGCACGGGTCGGCCACTCGGCATCGGGCACAGGATTCAGAACCCGCGTTAGCTCGAACGGCGAGATGTCGTCGTTACGCCAGTCGGCACTCCCTTCGGGGCCGCCGAAGAACGGTTGCGCCATCCGGAACTTGAGCTTCTTGTTGAGTTTGCTGCGGAACATCTTGCGAAACTTGACCGCGTGCCGCAGGTTCTGCGGCGCGATTTCCATGCGTCCGTAGCCGGGGACCGCGATCGTATAGCCGCCGTCGAGCCGCCGCCTCATCGCAAAGTTCGGGCCGGAGAAGCAACCGTCTATCACGGCCGGCGCTTCGGCCGTGCGCAGCGCGGTGCCGATCACATTGACCGCCGGCAGATCGATGCCATGACGCCGGCAGAAGAGGGCACTCCACGCGCCGCCGGCCAGCACGACGCTGCTCGCGCCGATCAGGCCGCGCTCGGTCCATACACCGGAGACACGGCCCGCGCTGATATCGAGTCCGCGAACCGCGCAAGTCTGATGCACGCGCGCGCCGAGTCGTTGCGCGCCTCTTGCAATGGCGGGCGCCGCTTTCGACGGCTCCGCGCGTCCATCGGAATGCGACCACACGCCGCCTGCCCACTTCGCCTGACCATTGGGAACGCGCGCCGCCAGTTCGCGAGCCGACAGCAGCTGACTGTCGAAGCCGAGCGCACGGGCCCGGCCGAGCCATGTTTCCCATTGCGCGACGTCCGCGGACTGCTCGCTTCCGTACAGGATGCCGGCTCGCCTGAAGCCGATGTCTTCGCCGAGTTCGTCGCTCAACTCGCTCCAGCGCGCGAGGCTTTGCATCGCGAGCGGCAACTCGTGCAGATCGCGGTTCTGCTGACGCACCCAGCCCCAGTTGCGTCCCGATTGTTCGGCGCCAATGATGCCTTTCTCGAGCAGCACCACCGATACGCCGCGCCGCGCAAGCTCGTAAGCGGTGCTGACGCCGATAATGCCGCCGCCGATCACTGCGACGTCACAGCGAGCGGGGAATCCGTCGCTATTCGAAACTTCGTCGATTCTTAGCATGTTCGAGCAACCATGATGGATGAGAGCGGCGAATACCGGGTGCGTGTCGTTGCAGTCAAAAGATCACGTAGATCTTGCGCAGCGTTTCGTCGATGTTCCAAAGCCCTTCGGTGTTGGCTTCGAAAAACAGCGTGTCGCCGGCGGCGAAGCGGATCGTGTCTTCTCCGTCGGGTGTGAAGGTGCCGCTGCCCTTGATGAAATGCATGACCTCCGCCTGCTTGACGGAACGCCTGTAGGTGCCGGGCGAGCACTCGAACAGCCCGGTGTCGACCGCGTCATGACCCGGAATCACGTACTGGCGTCCCGCTACGCGTGACGGCTCGGTGCCGGGCAGGCCGGCGGTTCCCCAATCCTCGAGGGCGGTGACTTCCGCCGCTTGCCTGATTTGCTGAACTTTCATGTGGTTTGTTCCTGTTGGCGTGAGCGCAGGTCGATACGGCGTTCGATCCGGCCTAGCCGGACCACGGTGACGCCGGCGCGCAACTGGCGCAGCGACGGCATCACGAGCATGCAGTCGTCGTACGGCGTCGCGACCGGCTGGCCATCGGACCAGGCGATCACGGTGCCGGCGTGCTCGAAGGTTTCGAGCCCGGTGTAGGGCCCCGCGAAGCGGAAGTCCATGCTCTTTGCAACGACCGGTTCGGTCACGCGGACGATGCGCATTTCGTCGGGCAGCGGCCTAATCCAGCCGGACGGCAGATCCGCCGCGTCGACGATGCCCGACAGCAGCAGAAAACGCGCGGTGCAGTCGCGCGCGACCGTCACCGCGCTGGCTTCCCAATGCTGGCCGCATTCGATCAGCAGCGCGTTCTGCGCGCTCGCGTCGTCACCGAAGCCTTCGTAGTCGCGCATCCGGCGGCCTTCGGGATGGCCTTCGTCCTGGATCACGGTGGCGGGCGCGCCGAGCCGCTCGGCCAGTTCCGCACCTTTGCGCAGCGGGCCCGCGACGATCAGCGGCGCGCTTTTTTCATGCATCGAATGCAGATCGAGCAGCAGATCGACCGTGTCGATCACCGGCCGCATCGCGCGCGCACGATCGAGTTCGGACGAGCGCGTTGCCACGTCGTCGAGTTTCGCGGCGGTCCATACGCGGTTGAAGTCCTGATCGACGAAGCGCGCCTTGTCGGGCGTTGCCGGATCGAAGCGCGCGTAGGCGGCGACGTTCGCGAACGACAGCGTGAGCTTGCCGCGGCGCGGCCGCAACCCGCCGCGCAGCAACGCGTCGACGGTGATCGCGCCGCACACTTCGTTGCCGTGCGTGAGCGCGTTGATCATCACATGCGGTCCGGGTTGGCCGGAGTCGAACGTGTGCACGTATGCAATGCCGGTGTTGCCGTCGGCGTGCGCCGAGATGTCCGGGAATTCGACTTCGATCGGATAGGCTTGCATGTTTACTCCAGTCCTCCCTGACACAGATACTTGATCGACAGATAGTCATCCAGTCCGTACTTCGATCCTTCGCGACCATAGCCGGATTCCTTCACGCCGCCGAACGGCGCCGCCTCAGAAGCGAGCGTGCCTTCGTTGATGCCGACGAGGCCCGCTTCGAGCGCGCGCGATACGCGCTCGATCCGGCGCATGTTCTCGCTATAGAAATACGACGCGAGCCCGAACGGCGTGTCGTTCGCGGCCTGCACCGCCTCCTGCTCGCTGTCGAACGGGAACAGCGGCACGACCGGGCCGAAGGTTTCCTCGCCGCACAACGCCATCGACGCCGTGGCGTTGCCCAGCACCGTGGGCGCGTAGTAGTGCGGTCCCAACTCGGTGAGCCGCCGTCCGCCAGTCAGCACGAGCGCACCATTCGCGAGCGCGTCGTCGACATGACGCGCGATCTTGTCCACCGCCCGTTCGTTGATCATCGGCCCGATCTGCGAAGCGGGATCGCTCGCGGGGCCGACCCGCAGCTCGGCCACCTTCGCGCACAGCAGCGCGGAGAAGTGCTCGTAGACACCGCGCTGCACGTACACGCGGTTCGGGCACACGCAGGTCTGCCCGCCATTGCGAAACTTCGCGGCGAGCAGGCCATTGGCCGCGGCATCGAGGTCGGCGTCGTCGAATACGATGAAGGGCGCATTGCCGCCGAGTTCCAGAGAAAGCTTCTTCAGCGTGCCAGCCGATTCACGCGCGAGGTGCTTGCCGACGGGCGTCGATCCGGTGAACGTGATCTTGCGCACGCGGCTGTCGGCGAGCCATTCGCCGACCGTCTCCGCCGCGCCGGCGCGCGAGGCCGAGATCAGGTTGAGCACGCCGGCTGGCACGCCCGCCTCGTGCGCCAGCATCACCAGCGCGATGGCGGTGAGCGGCGTGTCTTCAGCGGGCTTCGCGACGACCGTGCAGCCTGCCGCGAGCGCCGGCGCGATCTTGCGCGCGATCATCGCGAGCGGAAAATTCCACGGCGTGATCGCGGCGACGATGCCGATCGGTTCCTTGATCGCACTCATGCGTTTGCCACGCTGCTGCTGTGGAATCAGATCGCCGTAGATGCGGGTGGCTTCGTCGGCGAACCACGCGACGTACGACGCGCCATAGCTGACCTCGCCGCGCCCTTCGACGAGCGGCTTGCCCTGTTCGAGCGAAATCAGCGCGCCGAGCGCGTCGCGATTCGCGACGATCAGCGCGTGCCAGCGGTGCAGCACGGCTGCGCGTTCGCTCGCGAGCCTTGCACGCCATGCGGGCAGCGCCCTGGCGGCGGCGTCGGTGGCGGCGCGCGCGTCGCTGGGACCGCTGTCGGCCACCTCGGCGATCAGCTTGCCGGTTGCCGGGTCGGTGACCGCGAAGCGGCGGCCGCTCGCGGCCGCGACCCACTCGCCGTTGATGAAGTTGTCCGTGCGGATCAGCGCGCGGGCCTGCTGTTCGAGATTCGTGCTCATATGAGGTCTCCAGTGCGGTTGGCGTGCGACGGCGGAGCGCCCGACACGCGCCGGGCAGTCCTGCCGTCTGCGCTGTCAGTGATCGGTGCCTATGGACGACGCTCGCTGGCGACGCGCGCGGCGATCGCCGCGCCGACTTCCGTAGTCGATGCGCTGCCGCCCAGGTCGCCCGTGCGCGGGCCATCCTTCAGCACCTGCGTGATCGCGGCGACGATCGAATCGTGCGCATCGCGCTCGACGCCCGCGCCGTCGCCGAGAAAGTCGAGCATCATCGCGGCCGACCAGATCATCGCGACCGGATTGGCGATGCCCTTGCCGGCGATGTCGGGCGCCGAGCCGTGGACCGGCTCGAACAGCGACGGAAAGCGCCGGTCAGGATTCAGGTTGCCTGATGGCGCAATGCCGATCGTTCCGGTGCACGCCGGACCGAGGTCGGAGAGGATGTCGCCGAACAAATTCGACGCAACCACCACGTCGAAACGGTCGGGGTTCAGCACGAAACGCGCGCACAGAATGTCGATGTGCTGACGGTCCATTTTGACGTCGGGGTAGCGCGCGGCCATTTCATCGGCGCGCGCATCCCACCACGGCATGCTGATCGCGATACCGTTGCTCTTCGTCGCAACCGTGATCTTCTTCGCGCGGCGCTGCGCCAGCTCGAACGCGAACTTCATCACGCGCTCGGTGCCGTGGCGCGTGAAGATCGACTGCTGCATCACGACTTCGCGCTCGGTGCCCTCGAACATCGTGCCGCCCACCGACGAATACTCGCCTTCGGTGTTCTCGCGCACGATCATGAAGTCGATGTCGCCGGGCTTGCGGTTGGCGAGCGGGCTCGGCACGCCGTCGAACAGACGCGCCGGCCGCAGGTTCACGTACTGGTCGAATTCGCGGCGGAACTTCAGCAGCGATCCCCACAGCGAAATATGGTCGGGCACCTTGTCGGGCCAGCCGACCGCGCCGAACAGAATCGCATCGCAGTCCTGCAACTGCTGCTTCCAGTCGTCCGGCATCATCTGGCCGTGTTGCGCGTAGTACTCGCACGACGCCCATTCGATATGGCGGTAGTCGATGCCGATGTCGAAGCGCTGGCAGGCGGCGTCCAGCACGCGCAGGCCTTCGGGCATCACTTCGGTGCCGATGCCGTCGCCGGGAATGACGGCAATGCGGTATTTGCGGATCATACGTGTCTCTCCTTGCGTTGATCGCGCGCTGTCTGCCGACACCGCGCGGATCGCCAATTGGGGGGGCGTTCTGGTGTCGGGCCGTGCATCGGTATCAGTAGCCGCGGGTCCGGTCGATCAGGCCGTTCATGCGCTCGCCGGCGCGATGCAGACGCAGGTTTTCCAGCACCGCATCGACAGCCGATTCGGGCCGCGTCGCGCTCGCGATATGCGGCGTGATGCGCACGCGCGCTTGCGCCCACAGCGGATGGTCCGCGGGGAGCGGCTCGGGGTCGGTGACGTCGAGCACCGCGCTATGAATCTGCCCGCTTTGCAGCGCGCCGAGCAGATCGCCGCTGACGAGTTGGGCTCCGCGCCCGACGTGCACCAGCGACGCGCCTCGTGGCAGCCTGTCGAATACCCGGCGGCACAGCAGCCCGCGCGTCGCGTCGGTCAGCGGCAGCAGGCAGATCAGCACGTCGGTGCGGGCCAGCATCGCATCGAGCCCCGCCTCGCCCGCGTAGCAGGCGACACCTTCGAGGTCGTGCTGCGAGCGGCTCCAGCCCGCGCATGCAAAGCCGAACAGCCGCAAAGGATGCATTACCGCGGTGCCGAGCATGCCCAGACCGAGCACACCGATGCGGCGCGACGCGGCGGCGCGCAGCGGCAACGGCTGCCAGGCGCGCGCCTGCTGTTGCGACGCGTAGTCGAACAGATCGCGGTGAATCGCCAGCACCGCCTCGGTCACATACTCGACCATGCCTTCGACGATGCCCGGTTCGAGCATGCGCACCACCGGCAGATGGGCTGGAATCTGCGAGAGATCCAGCTGGTCGACGCCCGCGCCGACCGAGAACACGACTTCGAGATTCGGCAGCGTGAGCGCGAGGTCGCCCGGCTGCCACGCGACCAGATAGCGCACGGCCGTGCGATCGCCGAGATCGGGCCAGACGCGGAAGCGGATCTCGGGCGCGAGCTGCGCGAAGCGCTCGGCCCATAGCGCGCCACGCACCGGATCGGCTTTGTAGAGGACGGTCATCGCCGTTTATGCCATCGCCTGATTGATGATGCCGTACGCGCGCCAGGTCGCGTCGGGGGCCGCCTCGCGCGCGTCGGCAGAAGCGTTGCGCACCATCTTTTCGACCGAATCGACGCGCGTCAGGCCGAGGCTCGTCAGCCAGTCGTTGATGCCGGCGTCACCCGGCACGTCGATCCGCACGAAATCGCCGGCATGCTGCGCGAGCCAGTACGAGATCAGCGCGTGGGCGCGCTGATCGTCGGCGGAGCGTTGCGCGACGACCGGCCCGATCGAGTAGCCGCGTCCGAACGGGCGGAACAGCGAGAAGCCGAGTACTTCGCCGTCGCGTTCGAGCACCACGGCTTGCGAGAATTCGAGCAGCGACGGAATCGTCGCGCTGCGCTCGAGGCCGCTCGCACGCGACGCGATTTCGATCAGGCGGGGCGTGTCCGCAGGCGTCGCCGCGCGCAGATGCTCGCCGGGCGGCGGCGCGACGGCGGCCACGCTGCCAGGCGTTCCCTGATACTGGGTGAGTCCGCCGCAGGCGACGAAGCCCAGCTTTTCGTAAAGCGGCTTGCCGGCGAGCGTTGCATGCAGGAAGGTCACGCGGTTGCCGAGTTCTTCTAGCACCAGTTCCATCAGCTTGCGGCCGATGCCGCGTCCCTGTTCGTCCGGCGACACGATCACGAGGCCCAGCGTGCCCCGGTCGGCGCCGAATTTCCAGCACAGCGCGGTGCCGATCACGGTGCCGTTGTCTTCGGCGACGAAGCCGCATCCGGCGTCGTACATGAAGCGCCAGTCCTCGGCGCGGTGCGGCCAACGCACCGCAACGGAGAGGCCATGCGCGGCCGCGATGTCATCGGACGTGAAACGGCGGTAGCGTGGTGATTTCTTCACTATTTTGGACACTGCAAACTCCTGCTGGCGGCGTGGTCAGCCTAGACTTTCGCATTCCCAGCGCTCGCTTCATAGGACGATCTTTTTGTTATTCGAGCGCGCGCGTGGTCGGGCTCGATCCGCGTCGGCCAGTCACGCGCAGCGCAACCGCGCAGGTATTTTGTCGTTCACTCCGATGGTGCTATATTCAATATAATGATGGAAATTGCACGACCGTTCGGTGTGGTGAAGCGGCCAAAGCTTCTTCGCATGCCACGGCGCGTGTCCGGCACAACAATCGCAACGTCATCGACAGGAAACCCATGCAGCGAACACAGATCAGCAGGAAACGCGCGGCCGACCCGGGTCACGGCGACGTCGGCACTCGTCTGCGCGCGCTGCGCGTCGCGCAGGGGCTGTCGATCAACGAGCTGGCGATGCGCGCGGGCGTATCGGTAGGCACGGTCAGCCAGGTCGAGCGCAACAAGGCCAATCCGTCGGTGCGGATTCTCGAACGCCTGCGCCAGGCGTTGGAGGTTCCGCTCACCGCGCTGCTCGAAGAAGACGACGCGGTCTCGGACCCGGTCACCGGCGATTTCGTGCGCAAGGCGGCCGAGCGGCCGCTGTTCGAAGTCGGCACGAACGGCATGCAGAAAGAATTGTTGTCGCCGCACGGCGATCACGATTTGCAGATGATGATCATCATGCTGCCGGCCGGTTCCCGTTCGGAGGAAGTGCTGGTCGGCATCGGCGAGAAGGCGGGGCTGGTGCTGGAAGGCACTGTCGTGCTGAACGTCGGCGACCGGCGCTCCGAACTGCGCGCGGGCGACAGCTTCCAGTTCAAGAGCACGGTGCCGCACAGTGTGCACAACGAAAGCAAGAAGACCGCGCGTTTGCTATGGATCATGAATACGCAGCCGCCCGTGATTCATCTTTGATCCGTCTGTAGTTCGAGCCGCGTGCCGTGTGGCGCGCGACTCTGTCCTTCCTCTCTTTCCCCCGATCGTTCCGATGCGTCGCGTCCGGTTCAGCTGGACCTCGGCTGACCTCGACGCCTTTCATTCCCTGTTGCCCTTTTCGGTTTTGCGTTGCACGAACGGCGGGACGCGCTCGCACGGGCCTGCCGCTTATGTGCGCCGGTGCCGCAGCGCCTTCTGCGCGGCAGGCAACCTATCGCAGCGCACAACGAACTTTTCATAAAGTTTATTTTTGACCACTAGTATTTCATTTGATGTTCATTAAAATGAACTTCATCCGATGTTCGTTCATTCGGTGGTCGCGAAGGCGAACAGCAGTGCCGGGTGGTGCCGGAATCATCAGTGCGTTGACGCACGCGGTCCCACAAACTTGAACCTACAGATCAGGCCAGGCATGTCCATTCCGTCACTCGATTTCGATCCTTCAACCGTTCAGTTGCCGCAGGGGCATTTCATTGGCGGTGCGTACTATTCGGCGGGCGAGGCGCAGATCGCCGTTCAACGGCCCTCGGATGGCGCTCTGCTCGGCCATGTGCCGGATGCGTCGGACGCGACCGTCGATTACGCAGTGAGCAATGCGCTTGCTGCATGGAAGACGAGCGGCTGGGGCACGCGTTCTCCGCGTGAACGCGCGAAGGTGCTGAGCCGCTGGGCCGAACTGATCGATCGCGATGCGGTGAGCCTCGCCCAACTCGAGACGGTCAGCTCGACGCGCCCGGTGGCGGAAAGCTACGCGTCCGACGTGCCGTTCACCGCCGAAGCGATCCGCTTTTTCGCGGAGCTGGCCGACAAGCTCGGTGGCGATATCGCGGCCACGCGTCGCGACAGTCTCGGCTTTATCGCATCGGAGCCGTACGGCGTGATCGGTGCGATCACACCATGGAATTTCCCGCTGTCGATGTGTTCATGGAAGTGCGGCCCCGCGCTCGCGGCGGGCAACGCGGTCGTGATGAAACCGTCGGAAATGACGCCTTATTCGACCCTGCGAATTGCGGAACTCGCGATCGAAGCCGGCGTGCCGCCCGGCATCTTCAACGTGGTGAACGGCCGTGGCGCGACGGCGGGCGCGGCGCTGACGCGTCACCCGGGCATCTCGAAGATGAGCTTCACGGGTTCGACCCGCACGGGCGCCGCGATCATGAGCGACGCCGCGATGCACGGCACCAAGCCCGTCACGCTGGAACTCGGCGGCAAGAGCCCGCAACTCGTGTTCGAGCATGTGCGGGACCTCGAACATACGGCGCGCTGCGTCGCCCGCGGCTTTACCGCCAACGGCGGGCAGGCCTGCGTGGCCGGTACGCGGCTGATCGTGCACGAGCGCATCGCCGAGCCGCTGATCGCCGCGATTGAACGGCAACTGCGGCCGATCAAGCCAGGTCCGCTGTGGGACAGCCGCACCGCTTATTCGCCGATCATCAGTGCGCCCCAGGCGCGGCGCATCGAAGCGCTGGTCGAGCAGAGCCGCGAGGGCGGCGCGGAAGTGATCTTCGGCGGCGGCTTTTACGAAGGCACCGCAGAAGGCTATTTCCACCGCCCCACACTGATCGCCAATGTGACTGCGGAGACACCCGCCGTGCGCGAGGAGCTGTTCGGCCCGGTGTTGACGGTACAGACATTCAAAGACGAGGAAGAGGGCATCGCGCTCGCCGCACATCCGATCTACGGTCTCGCGGCGGGTGTCCATAGCAGCGACATCGGCCAGGCGCTGCGGGCGATGCGCCGCATCGCGGCGGGCACGATCTGGATAAACCGCTACGGCCGCAGCGGCGACATGATCATTCCGACGGGCGGCTTCGGCCAATCCGGTATCGGCAAGGATCTCGGCCGCGAGGCAATGGTGGCCTGCATGCGGCACAAGAGTGTGCTGATCGATTTCGAAACGTTGTGAACAATCGCGTTACACCGGCTTTACGCAAGCAGCAACCGCATCGATTCAACCCGAAACTGAACCCCGAGCCTGCGAACAGGTTCGCCACGACGACAGGATGTTGACCATGATCGATTTCGAACCGAAGTACATCACTTTCGACTGCTATGGCACGCTGACCAACTTCCAGATGGGCCAGACCGCGCGGCAGCTTTACGGCGACAAGCTGGACAAGGCGAAGATGGACGAGTTCGTCGAATTCTTCCGTGGCTACCGCCTCGACGAAGTATTGGGCGCATGGAAACCCTACCGCGACGTGGTCGTGAACTCGGTGCGCCGCACCTGCGAACGCACCGGCGTGCCGTTCGACGAAGCGACCGCGCAGAAAATCTACGAAGCCGTGCCGACCTGGGGCCCGCACGCGGACGTGCCCGAAGGGCTGTCGCGACTGGCCAAGAAGTACAAGCTGGTGATCCTTTCGAACGCGTCGAACGACCAGATCCACAGCAACGTCGACAAGCTCGGTGCGCCGTTCCACAAGGTCTACACCGCGCAGCAGGCGCAGGCGTACAAGCCGCTGCAGAAAGCCTTCGAGTACATGTTCTCGCAACTGGACTGCAATCCCGAAGACGTGCTGCACGTGTCGTCGAGCTTCCGCTATGACCTGATGACCGCGTACGACATGGGCATCAAGCACAAGGCGTTCGTCAACCGTAGCCACGAGCCGCTGAACCCGTACTACGGCGTCAACGAAGTGTCGGGCATTCCGCAACTGGCGTCGCTGCTCGGTCTCTGATCGATAGCTTCGGCCCTATGGCGACATCGCTTCCCGTGCGCAAGTGAGCGGCGCACCCAACCGACAGGAATGCATCACGATGAAGCTCGACTCCTACTGGCTCGACACCGCGCCACGGTTTACCGGAGGCACCCAGAGCCCACTGCCGCAGCGGGTGGACGTGGCCGTGGTCGGCGGCGGCTTCACCGGACTGTCGGCGGCGTTGGAACTCGCCAAACGCGGCAAGTCGGTGATCGTGTTCGAGGCGGGCAGGCTCGCGGCGCAGGCATCGGGCCGTAACGGCGGCCATTGCAATACGGGCGTCGCGCAGGACTACGCCGCGTTGTCCGCGCGCATCGGCAGCGAGCGCGCGGCGGAGTTCTATCGCGCGTATGCGGGCGCCGTCGAGACGGTGAAATCGATCATCGCGGAAGAGCGGATCGACTGCGATTTGCGCCACTCCGGGAAGATCAAGCTCGCGGCGAAGCCACAGCATTTCGCGTCGCTTGCGAAGTCGTACGAGGTGTTGCGGCGCGAGGTCGATCCTGATGTCGAACTGGTGCCGCCCGAGCAGATCCGCAAGGAGATCGCGTCTGACAGCTTTTTCGGCGGTCTCGTGCAGCGCAACGGGATGCAGATGCACATGGGCAAATTCGGCGTGGGTCTCGGCGCGGCGGCGGCACGCCGCGGCGCGCTGATCTACGAGAACGCGCCGGTGACGAACCTGGAACCACTCGGCGGCAGCGCGTTCGACGTGCAGTGTCCGCTCGGCACGGTCCGCGCCGAACGCGTGCTGATCGCCACGGGCGCGTCGCAGGTCGGTCCGCTGCAATGGTTCCGGCGCCGCATCGCACCGGTCGGCAGCTTCATCGTCGCGACCGAGCCGCTCGGCAAGGACCGCCTCGATGCGTTGTTGCCGACGCGTCGCTCGTATGTGACGACGCTGAACATCGGCAACTATTTTCGGGCCACGCCTGACGAGCGTTTGCTGTTCGGCGGCCGCGCGCGCTTTGCGATGTCGAACCCGCGTTCGGACGAAAAGAGCGGGCGGATTCTGCGTGACGGGCTCGCCCGATATTTCCCGCAACTGGCCGATGTGCGCATCGATTACTGCTGGGGCGGCCTCGTCGACATGACGGCCGACCGCCTGCCGCGCGCGGGACAGCATGAAGGACTGTTTTATTCAATGGGCTACAGCGGTCACGGTGTGCAGATGTCCGTGCACATGGGTCGACTGATGGCCGACGTGATGTTCGGCGCCGCCGCGCGCAATCCGTGGCGAACGCTCGAATGGCCCGCGATTCCAGGACACTTCGGACGCGCGTGGTTTCTGCCGCTGGTCGGCGCGTATTACAGGTTGCAGGATGTACTGCATTGAACGGATCGACTGATCGCTACTGTCAGATGCCAGGGCAGCGCGCAGATTGAAAAACACTATTCCCAAAGGAAATCCCCATGTTGCGTTTCATGTTCCAGCCTGCTTCCGCCGTCCGTTTCAACACCGTGCAGCGCTTTGCCGCGGGCGCGGGCCTCGCGATGACGATGATGTTCGGCGCCGCCCACGCCGCCCACGCGGCCGAAGGAGCGACGCTGACTGCAGGCTCGCCGCCGTCGAGCGCACCGACCACGTTCATGAACGTCAAGACCCAGAAGATCGAAGGTCTGATGCCGGACGTCGTGAAGGAGATCGGCAAGCGCGAGGGCTTCAATGTGTCGTACGACGCGGTGCCGTTCTCGGCGCTGATCCAGTCGGTGGTATCGGGCAAGATCGACATCATCGTGGCCGGCATGACGCCGACGCCGAAGCGCGCCGAAGTGGTCGATTTCTCGCAGCCGGTTACGGCGTTCGGCGAAGGCATCATCGTGAAGGAGAGCAACAAGGCCGTCTATCACTCGGTGCAGGACATGAAGGGCATGACGGTCGGTGCGCCGACCGGCACCGACTATGGCGATCAGTTGAAGAAGCTCGGGATCTTCACCGAAGTGAAGATGTACGACAGCCCGGCCGACATGACGCGTGACGTCGCGCTTGGCCGCATCGTCGCAGGCTTCAACGACTATCCGATCCTGAAGGCCCAGGAGGCGGCGGGCGCGATGGCGGGAACGCGGGTCGAAGATGCCTATGTGCCGATGGAAAAGTTCGACATCGCGATAGCGGTGAAGAAGGGCAACAGTGCGCTGATGGCGAAGATCAACGACGCACTGACGAAGATGAAGGCCGACGGCACGCTCGACACGATCCTGAAGAAGTGGCACCTCACGAGCTGATTCGCTTCTCGTGACAGGAGGCGGGCCCGCCACGACACGGGACCCGCCCCGCGATGTTCGCCGCCCAGCGGCGCGGCGGACTGAACGAATGCAAACAGCAAGGGAAGGCACGACATGCGCTGGCAAGATATAGCCGACTTTGTACCGATTCTGCTGCAAGGCGCGATGATGAGCATCATCATCACGCTGGGTTGTCTGCTGTTGAGCACCGTGCTCGGCCTGGCCTGGGCGCTGTTGAAGATGTCGCGCTATCCGCACGTGGTACGCGGTGTGAGCGCGATGATCAACGTCGTGCGCGGTCTGCCGATGATCGTGCTGCTGTTCTACATCTACTTCGTGCTGCCGGATATCCACATCCAGGTATCGGCGTTGCAGGCAAGCATCATCGGGCTGGGTTTCGGTTACTCGACCTACGTCGCGGAAATCTTCCGCGCGGGTATCGAGGCGGTCGATCCGGGCCAGTACGAAGCCGCGCAGTCGATCGGCATGGGTCGCGTGAAGACGATGGTACGGGTGATCCTGCCGCAGGCGATCAAGGTGGCTCTGCCACCGTACAGCAACACGCTCGTGATGATGCTGAAGGACTCGTCGCTTGCATCGACGATCACGGTCGCCGAAATGACTCGCGAAGGCCAGTTGATCGCGTCGTCGACGTTTCAGAATCTGACGGTGTACACACTCGTCGCGCTCGGCTACCTGGCGATGAGCCTGCCGCTGATGAGCATGACCCGCAATCTGGAACGACGATTCGGTCGGCACAGGGCCAGGTAAGTGCGAAGCGAGGACGCGATGATCGAAATCACGAATGTGCACAAGAGTTTTGGCTCCGTACCTGTTCTCAAGGGCATTTCGCTCAACGTGAACCAGGGCGAAGTGGTCTGCCTGATCGGTGCGTCGGGCTCGGGAAAATCAACCCTGCTGCGATGCATTAACGCGCTGGAGTCCTACGACGAAGGCGAGATACGCCTGCTCGGCGAGCGCGTCGAGCAGCGCGCGCGCAACATCAACCAGTTGCGCACCCAGGTCGGCATGGTGTTTCAGCGCTTCAATCTGTTTCCGCACCGCACCGCGCTCGAGAACGTGATGGAAGGGCCCGTGCACGTCAAACGCCTTGCGCGTGCGCAAGCGCAACGCGAAGCGTCCGAACTGCTCGACAAAGTCGGGCTCGGCCACAAGCTGCACGCCTATCCTCATCAGCTTTCGGGAGGGCAGCAGCAACGGGTGGCGATTGCCCGCTCGCTCGCGATGAAGCCCAAGGCGATCCTGTTCGACGAGCCGACCTCGGCGCTCGATCCGGAACTGGTCGGCGAAGTGCTCGGCGTGATGCGCACCCTTGCGCGCGAAGGCATGACGATGCTGGTCGTCACGCATGAAATGGGCTTTGCGCGTGAAGTGGCGGACCGGGTGTGCTTTCTGCACGCGGGACTCATCATCGAGGAGGGCACCGCGCAGCAGGTGCTGGGTTCGCCGCGGGAGGCGCGTACCCGCGAATTCCTGCGCCACGTGCTGAGCAATCGCAGCGACGCTCACGTGTCACCGGACGGCATGGCGGGAGCCGCGGCATGAACGGCAGATTCGTACGCTTGGGCGAGACGGCTCGCGCCAAAGTCGAGCTGACGATCGACGGTGAGACCGTCGAAGCGCTGGCCGGCGACACGTTGCTCACCGCGATGCTGTGCTCGGTGCGGCATGTGCGGCGGTCCGAATTCGGTGCTGAAAAGCGCGCCGGCTTTTGCCTGATGGGCGCGTGCCAGGATTGCTGGGTATGGACCGCGGACGGCGAGCGGCTGCGCGCCTGCACCACCGTGGTCGAAGCAGGCACGCGCGTCGTCACGACGCAACCGGAGGGCCCATGGGCGAACCTCGCATCGTAATCGTCGGCGCCGGGCCCGCAGGGGTGCGCTGCGCGGAGACATTGCTGGCGGCCGGCATCCGCCCGATCGTCGTCGATGAAGGTCGGCGCGATGGCGGGCAGATCTACCGGCGCCAGCCCGACGGCTTCACGCGGCCGTACGCGAAGCTGTACGGCACTGAAGCCGCGCGCGCGGAGGACCTGCATCGCAGCTTCGAGCGACTGCGCGCGCAGATCGATTACCGTCCTCAGACGCTCGCGTGGAACGTTGCGCAAGGCAAGCTGCATATCGTGCACGAAGGACACGCGAGTTCGTTGGGCTACGACGCGCTGATCCTGTGCCCCGGCGCGACGGACCGGCTCATGCCGGTCAAAGGCTGGCAGTTCGCCGGGACCTACAGCCTCGGTGCCGCCCAGATCGCACTGAAGTCGCAGGCCTGCGCGATTGGCCGCCAGGTCGTATTCATCGGGACCGGCCCACTGCTGTATCTGGTTGCGAACCAGTATGTGCAGGCGGGCGCCAAGGTAGCAGCGGTACTCGACACGTCGACGACCGGTGCGCGGCTGCGTGCGCTGCCCAAATTGCTGGCGCGCGTCGACGTGTTGCGCAAGGGCCGCGCGCTCGTGGCGGCATTGAAGCGCTCGGGCGTGCGGGTCGAAAACGGCATCGAGCCGCTCGAAATTGTCGGCACGCCGGACGACGGCGTGCTTGGCGTCCGCTTTCGCGATGCGCGCGGCAACGTCGCGCAGATCGATTGCGACGCGGTGGGGCTCGGCTATCACCTGCGTCCGGAAACCCAGTTGGCCGACCTTGCGCGCTGCGCGTTCCGTTTTGATGCGCCGACGCGGCAATGGGTGCCGCAAATCGATGAACTCGGACGTGCTACCGAAAAGGGCGTCTACATCGCCGGTGATGGTGCGCGCGTGCTCGGCGCGGATGGCGCGGAGATCGCCGGACGGCTCGCAGCCTACGCTGCACTGAGCGATCTCGGGCGTGCGGTGCCGGCCGCGACGCTCGCCACGTTGACGCGCGAACAGCGCAAAATGGAGCGCTTCCGGCGCGGTCTCGCTGAAGCGTTTGCGTGGCCTGGCGGGCAGGCGGCCCGTCTGTCCGACGATACGATCGTTTGCCGGTGCGAAGGCATCACCGCCGGCGAACTGCGCCGCGTGGTGCGCGACGAAGGCGCGCAGGAAGCGAACCGCGCCAAAGCGTTCAGCCGCGTCGGCATGGGACGCTGCCAGGGACGTTACTGCGGCCATGCGGGCGCCGAGGTGATCGCGGCGGCCGCGCACGTGCCGCTCGAGCAGGTTGGCAGGCTTCGCGGGCAGGCACCCGTGAAGCCGCTGGCCATCGCAACCGTGGAGGATACCGAATGAACCGCGCACAAGCCGATGTGCTGATCGTGGGCGGCGGGTTCATGGGTGCCTCCGCCGCATTTTTTCTGAGGCAACGGGGCCGCTCGGTGATCCTGCTCGAGCGCCAGCTCGTTGGTCAGCAGGCGAGCGGTACCAACTTCGGCAACGTGCGCCGGCAAGGGCGCTTTCTGCCGCAACTGCCGCTTGCGAACCGTTCGCGCGAAATCTGGGGGCGTCTGCCCGAACTGATCCAGCACGACGCCGAGTTTCTGATGTCCGGCCATGTGCGCGTCTGTTATCGCGAAGAGCAGGCCGATCAGTTCGAAACGTATGCGAAGGAGGCCGCGCACTACGGTCTCAAGCTCGATCTGCTGCGCGGCGACGCGCTGCGCGCACGGTTTCCGTTTCTCGGTGCCGAGGTGCTGGCGGGCTCGTACTCGCAAATGGACGGGCACGCGAATCCGCGGCTCGCGGCGCCCGCGTTTGCTCGTGCGGCGGCGCGGCTCGGCGCGCAGATCGTCGAAAACTGCGATGTCGTGACAGTCGAAAAAGAGGGCGCCGAGTTTCGCGCGACGAGCGCAGAGGGCCGTACCTTCCATGCCCCGGTGCTGCTGATCACAGCGGGCGCGTGGGGCAATCTGCTCTCGGAGCAGTTTGGCGAAGCGGTGCCGATCGCCGTCAACGGCCCGCAAATGGCTGTGACCGAACCTGTGCCGTATGCGATCCAGCCGGTGGTCGGCGTGTCGTCGCCGCAAATCGAGGAGGTCGTGTACTTCCGCCAGGTCGCGCGCGGCAATATCGTGATCGGCGGCTGCGCGCGTGCGCCGGCGTATCTCGACGAACGCCGCGCGAAAGTCCTGCCGCAAAGCACGTTGCTGCAGTTCAGGCAGTTGCAGCGCGTCGCGCCGATGCTGCGCAGGCTGAACATCATCCGGGTATGGAGCGGCGTCGAAGGCTATATGCCCGACGACCGGCCGATCATGGGCGCGAGCGGTACGACGAGCGGCCTGTTCTATGCGTTCGGTTTTTGCGGCGCGGGGTTCCAGCTGGGGCCGGGCGTCGGCGACACGATGGCTGAACTGATCGACACGGGCGCGACCAGCACGCCGCTCGAGCCGTTCGACATCCGCCGCTTCGCGGCCGGCCGGGGCGCTTCGCCGGCGGCTCCTGCCGCGTCGCGCGTTGTGTGAGCGGAGCGTCGATGCTGAGCCCGAGCCGAACCTCGTCGTCATCATCGGCGCCCGATCTCGCGGGCGCGAACCGCCATGCGCCACGTGTGCCGGATCGAGTGAGCCGCGCCGTCGAGCGCGCGGTCAACTTCATCGATGCATGTTTCGCCGAGCCGATCAGCCTGGCCGAAATGGCCGCCGTCGCGGAGCTGAGCATTTCGAGGTTTGCGGTGCGCTTCAGCGCGGAGATTGGCGTGTCGCCGCAGCAATACGTGAGGCTGGTGCGGGTACGGCATGCGCAACGCCTGCTGCGGCGAGGCATGCCGCCGTCGATCGTCGCGGCCGAGGTGGGCTTCTTCGATCAAAGCCATCTATGCCGGCATTTCAAGCGCGTGCTTGGCAGAACGCCGGGTGAGTGGCTGAGCACCAACGGCTGATTGCAACCTGAAAGCTCACCGGGCCCGCGACCGTTTCATTGATGCCGTTGCGAGAACAGTGTTTCCAGCGGGTATTCGGATTTCACGAATGGCGTCTTGATGATCACGTAGCTGAAATACTTCTCGATGCCGATGTCGCGCTCCAACAGTCCTTCGATCACACTCTGATAGTGATTGACGCTGCGCGTGACGAACTTCAGCAGATAATCGTATCCGCCGCTCGCCAGATGGCATTCGATGATCTCCTCCACGGGGCGGATCGCCGCCTCGAACTTGGCGAAGTCCTCGCGGCGATGGTCGGCAAGCGTGACCTCGGTGAACACGATCTGCACGTCGCCGAGTTTCTGCAGCTGGATGTGTGCGCCGTAGCCGACGATATAGCCGGCCTTTTCAAGCCTTTTCACGCGAATCAGACAGGGGCTCGGCGAGAGCCCCACGGCGTCAGCAAGCTCGACGTTCGTGATGCGGCCTTTTTTCTGCAGTTGCGAAAGAATACGCAGGTCGATCCGGTCCAGCTTCGTGTCGCCGCTTGTCGTCATGTATCGGTCTGCCCGTCGAAGGTTCTGCTTTTCGCTGCATCGCGCTTCGCGTGAGTCAAGCGACGCGCAGGCCGATGTTATCACGCGCTCAGGCGGCTGCGCGGCTCGCGCCGCGCAACGCGGCACGCACCTCCGCATGGTCGAGCACTTCGTCGAGCGTGCGCCGCAAACGGCCGAACAGCTGGTCGAATTCCGCCTCGCCGAAGCAAAGCGCGGGCGCGAAACCGAGGATGCTGTCGCCGAACGCGCGGAACACGAGCCGGTTGCGGTAGGCCGCTTCGGCGATCCGGTCCGGCAGCTTCAGCGACGCATCGAAGCGTGCGCGCGAACCCTTGTCGGCGACGAGTTCGAGCGCGCCGAGCAGGCCCCGATGACGCGAGTCGCCGACCAACGGATGATCGAGCAGCGCGTCGAGTCCGGCGGCAAAACGCGGCGCCTGCGCAATACCGTTAGCGAGCAGACCACCCTCCTGATAGAGACGCAGCACTTCGAGGCCGATCGCGGCGCTGACCGGATGCGCGGAGTAGGTCTGGCCGTGACCGACCACTGCGGTATCGCGCGCATCGCCCGCGATGCCCTGGTAGATTTCGTCGGACATCAGCACCGCGCCCATCGGCGCATAGCCCGAGGTCAGCCCCTTCGCCACCGTCATCAGATCCGGCTCGACCTGTTCCGCCTCGCATGCGAACAATGGGCCGGTACGACCGAAGCCCGTGATGACTTCGTCGGCGACGAACAGAATGTCGAGACGGCGGCACGCGTCGCGCATCGCCTTCAGCCAGCCGACCGGCGGCACGATCACGCCGCCCGACCCCTGGATCGGCTCGCAGAAGAACGCGGCGACGTTCTCCGCGCCGAGTGAGGCCACCTTCGCTTCGAGCGCGGCGACCGACGCGGCGATCAGTGCCTGCGCGTTGTCGCCTTGCGGCTGACGGTATGCATAGGGCGACGGCAGGTGGTGCTGGTGCGGCAGCGGCAGATCGAAGTTGCGGTGAAACGCGGGCAGCGCGGTGAGCCCCGCGCCGACGCTCGACGATCCGTGATAACCGCGCTCGAGCGCGATCATCTGCTTTTTCGCCGGACGCCCCGTCGCGTTGAAGTAATGCGTGATGAAGCGGACAGCCGAGTCGATCGCATCGGAGCCGCCGAGCGTGAAGTAGACGTGCTGCAGCGAAGCGGGGGAGAGCGCAACCAGCTTTTCGGCCAGTTCGATGGCGGGTTCCGACGAGAAGTGGAAGTAGGTGGTCGCGTAGGGCAGCTTCGTCATCTGCCGCGTCGCCGCCTCGACGATGCTCTGCTGGCCGTAGCCGACGTTCACGCACCACAGGCCCGCAAACGCGTCGAGCAGTTCGTTGCCGTCGATGTCGCGCAGATAAGCGCCGTGTCCGGATTCGAGTACGGTGGTGCCCCGCGCTTCGTGCGCGCGGTAGTTGATGACCGGGTGAATCAGATGCTTGCGGTCGGCGTCGATGAGCGATGTTCTTGACATGGTGGTATTTCCCCGCAGGTTGCGATCAGGTGAGCGGCACCCCTTGATAGTAGCGAGAGCCGCATGCGAGCCGTTCCGCCAAAAAAATGCGCAAAGAGCGCAAGCGCAGCGTTTTCTACCCCACAGACGGCATTTTCTGCCGCGCGTGCTTAATAGCGACGCAAACGCGAGTTCAGCCGAGCGTTCGTGGCCGCGTCAGGTCAGCGACTGCGTGATCACCGCATACTGACGTAGCGGGCCGTCGCCGCGGCTGGGCTCGGAACGGGGTTGCGCGGATGCGATCCGCCGCATCCTGACGACCGTCTCCGTGGGTGCGAGGCCGAGGCCGGTTAGCCACGTTCGCAGGCCTTGCCCGTGCGGCACGTCGATGCGGACCAGCGCGCCTTCGTTCAGCGCGAGCCAATGACGGATCAGCGCTTTGGCGTGCACGGCGCCCGGGCTCGCGCCGGCGACCACGGGGCCGATCAGGAAACCGCGCCCGAAGCGACGGAACATCGAGAAGCCGAGTAGTTCGCCGTCCCGATCAAGCGCGATACCGTCGGCGAGGTCGAGCAGTGGCGGCAGCACGTGGCTGCGGTCGAGACCGCTCGCGCGCGATGCCAGCTCGACGAGTTGCACGGCGTCGCTCGCGCCGAGCGGGCGCAGCCGCTCGTTGGCGGCCAGCGCGACGAGCGGCGGACGGAACGCCGCGCCCTGCATCTGGTCGAGTGCGCCGCAGGCCTCGAAGCCGAGCGCGTCGCACATGGGCTGGGCAGCGTCGGTCGCATAGAGCGTGATGTCGCGCGTGCCGATCTCGTCGAGTGCGTAAGCGAGCAGTGTGCGGCCGATACCCAGGCCGCGATGCTCCTGCGCGACGATCAGCATCCCGAGCGTCGCCTGATCCGCGCCGAACTTCCAGCACACGACGGTGCCGACCAATGCGCCTGCCGTCTCGGCGACGAAACCGATTCCCGTGTGCGCGGAGAATCCCCAGTCTTCACGGCGATGCGGCCAGCCGATCGCGGCGGACAGGCGTTGTGCGGCGGGCAGGTCGTTGGCGGTCAGGCGTCGGTAGGTGACAAGTGCGTGCGTGGTTGAATCGGGCACGGGGTGCTCCGTGATTTGTCGGCCGTGCCGCGACTGTTGCACGTTGCTCGCGCGTTGACTAGTACGAACTTCTCATCGTCGTGCGTGCCGCGCCCGGCGAGGCGCCGCTGCGCCCGTGCCGGGCATGCCACGCGAAATGTGTGGTTCGGTCGTGCAGATTGCGTGCGGCGTGCTGAAACGGCCAATTTTGTCGGTGCAATCCGCGGTGCGCTCGCCGCTACGATGATGTGCATGCACCGACGCCTCGCTTCGAAGATCGCACACGGCGCCGGGCTCGCGCGTCAGGGTCAACGCCAGGAGCGGCAAATCATGCTGTTTGGACCACCCAAAACCATGTTTTCGAATGGTCGAATCCAGCGATACGCGATCAACGCCATTTTTTGCGGTGCTTAAATCGATTCATGCAGTGCCGCCGCGCCGCGACCAGCACGCGGAGCGCCGTCGAACACCAATGCTGGATATCCCGCGTTCAATCACCAGTGAGGAGCAGTTCGCATGTACGACGACGAAATCAAAACGGGCGGTTTCAGCCGCCGCGACATGATGCGTTTGCTGGCTGCCGGCGGCTTGCTCGCCACCGGCGCGGGAGGCTTGCTGGCGGGCGCTCGCCCGGCGCTTGCGGCAGCCGCGCCGAAGAAAGGCGGCAAGATCCGGGTCGCCTACGACTCATCGTCGACCGCGGATACGCTCGACCCGGCCAAGGGATCGGCAGGTGCAGACTACATCCGCTTCTTCATGTTTTACAGCGGCCTGACGCAACTCGACAGTTCGCTGACGCCGCGGATGAACCTCGCCGAAGCGGTGGACACGAGCGATGCGAAGGTGTGGGTGATCAAGCTGCGCAAGAGCGCGACCTTCCACGATGGCAAGCCGCTTGCGCCCGCCGATGTCGTCTACTCGCTGATGCGTCATAAGAATCCGGCGACTGCTTCGAAGGTGAAGACGCTGGCCGATCAGTTCGTGGAAGCGAAGCAGACCGGCCCCAACGAAGTCACACTGACGCTCGCGTCGCCCAACGCGGACTTGCCGGTGATTCTCGCCACGCCGCAATTCGTGATCATCAAGGACGGCACGACGGACTTCACGACGGCCGTCGGCACCGGCCCGTACAAGGTGAAGACGTTCAAGCCCGGCGTCTCGACAGTCGGCGTGCGCAATGACAACTTCTGGAAGACGGGCGGCGGCCCCTACCTCGACCAGATCGAGCTGATCGGTATCGGCGACGACGCGGCGCGCATCAATGCGCTGCTGTCCGGCGATGTCCACCTGATCAACGCGGTCGATCCGCGCTCGACGCAGCGCATTGCCGCGACGCCGGGCTATGAGGTGCGCGAGACCAAGTCGGGTCTCTATACCGATCTGATCATGCGACGCGACAATCCGCTGACCGGCAACCCCGATTTCGTGCAGGGCATGAAGTATCTGTTCGATCGTGACCAGGTCCGCACGGCGGTGTTCCGCGGCTATGCGGTGGTCGGCAACGATCAGCCGATTCCACCCAGCCACCGTTACTTCAATGCGTCGCTGCCGCAGCGGCCGCACGATCCGGACAAGGCGAAGTTCTACTTCCAGAAAGCCGGAGCGATCGGGACGGCGTTGCCGCCGATCTATGCGACGACCGACGCGAACGGCTCGATCGAAATGGGCGTGCTGCTGCAGCAGTCCGCCGCGAAGATCGGCGTGAACCTGAACATCAACCGCGTGCCGGCCGACGGTTACTGGTCGAACCACTGGATGAAGCATCCGCTCGGGTTCGGCAGCGTCAATCCCCGCTCGAGCGCCGACGTGCTGTTCACGCAGTTCTTTAAGTCGGACGCGCCGTGGAACGAGTCGGGCTGGAACAACCCGAAGTTCGACCAGCTGCTGGTCGCCGCGCGCTCGGAAACCGACGATGCGAAGCGCAAGCAGATGTACGGCGACATGCAGGTGCTGGTAGCGGAGCAGGGCAGCATCGGCATTCCGACCTTCCTGAGCCTGCTCGATGCGAACGATAAGCGCCTGCAAGGGCTTCAACCCATACCTACCGGCGCGATGATGGGCTTCAGCTTCGCCGAGTACGTGTGGTGGAACGCGTAATACGCGCAAGCGCGCGCACGCGCCGGGCGTCGCCCCGGCGCGTGCCCCAAAGCCTCAACCGAGGAGGTCATGCCTATGAACGGGAATATCGCCCAGTTGATCGGCCGGCGCATTGGCGTCACCGCGCTGACGCTGGTGATCGTCTCGATCATCATCTTCGTGATCACCAATCTGTTGCCCGGCGATGCCGCGCAGGCCGCACTCGGCCAGTCGGCGACGGCCGAAACGGTCGCGGCGCTGCGCCAGCAGTTCGGTCTCGACCAGCCGGCTTACCTGCGGTACTTCCATTGGCTCGTCGGTCTGCTGCACGCGAACTTCGGCGTGTCGCTATCGAATAATCTGCCGGTCTCCGAGCTGATCGAAGGGCGCTTGCCGAAGTCGCTGACCCTCGCGGCGATCACCACCGCGGTGTCGGTGCCGATCGCGGTGTCGGCGGGCATCCTGGCGGCGGTCAAGCGCGACTCGCTGATCGACCGCAT
The DNA here is from genome assembly GCF_046543485.1 of Paraburkholderia sp. EG304. Classification (NCBI taxonomy): domain Bacteria; kingdom Pseudomonadati; phylum Pseudomonadota; class Betaproteobacteria; order Burkholderiales; family Burkholderiaceae; genus Paraburkholderia; species Paraburkholderia sp. EG304. Next base: position 40,038 of record NZ_JBKGUA010000040.1, read on the forward strand.
CGTGAGCCTCGGTACGCTGTCGCTGGTCGCCACGCCCGAGTTCCTGATCGCGACGCTCGCGGTGCTGGTGCTGGCCGTCAAGCTGCACTGGCTGTCCGCGCTGTCGTACAGCGGCGACATTGAGAGCCTGCACGACTTTCTGCGCGCGTATGCAATGCCGGTCGTAACCCTCTGCGCAGTCGTGATTGCGCAGATGGCCCGCATGACCCGCGCCGCGGTGATCGAGCAGCTCAGTTCGTCGTACGTGGAAATGGCGATGCTGAAGGGCGCGAGCCCCGCGCGCGTGGTACTGCGCCACGCACTGCCGAATGCGATCGGCCCGATCGCCAACGCGATCGCGCTGAGCCTGTCTTATCTGCTGGGCGGCGTGATCGTCGTCGAGACCATCTTCAACTATCCGGGCCTCGCGAGCCTGATGGTCGACGCGGTGAGCAACCGCGACTTCCCGCTCGTGCAGGCCTGCACGCTGCTGTTCTGCCTCGGCTACCTGATGCTCGTGCTGCTAGCCGACCTGTGCGCCATCATCTCGAACCCGAGGCTGCGGACATGACGACTCTTCGACCTTCTTCCGATTCGTCTCACCCACTCGGCGCGCTCGAGCCGGTGCAGCGCAGCAGCATGCTGCCGCAGGGCGCGGAGCCACCACGGTCATGGCGTGGCGGCGGCGCTCCGGCGCCGCGGCCAGTGCACCGTCGCAGCGTCGCGCAGCGCATGAATCTGTCGACCGGCGGCTGGATCGGTCTCGCGATGGTGAGTTGCGCGCTGTTCGTCGCGGCGTTCGCGCCGTGGATAGCGCCGCACCCGGTTGGCGCGATCATCACGCCCGACGTCTTCGCTGGCTTCAGCGCGAAGCTGCCGCTCGGCTCCGACTACCTGGGCCGCGACATGCTGACCCGCATCATCTACGGCATGCGGCTGACGGTCGTGCTGGCGCTCGCCGCGGCGCTGCTCGCGGCGCTCACCGGAACGATGCTGGGCTTGCTCGCGGCCGTCGCCGGCCGCCATATCGACGAAACCATGAGCCGGCTGCTCGATGCGGTCACCTCGATTCCGTCGAAGATGTTCGCGCTGATGATCGTCGCCGCGTTCGGCTCGTCGCTGCCGTTGCTGATCGCGACAGCGGCCATCAGCTACATGCCGGGCTCGTACCGGATCGCCCGCTCGCTCGCGGTCAATATCGGCACGCTCGAATATGTGCAGGTCGCCCGGGCGCGCGGAGAAAGCGCGCTTTACATCGCGTGCTTCGAGATGCTGCCGAACATGATCCACCCGATGCTCGCCGACACCGGGCTGCGTTTCACCTTCGTCGTGCTGCTGCTGAGCAGCCTGAGCTTTCTCGGCCTGGGCGTGCAGCCGCCGTATGCCGATCTCGGTTCGCTGGTGCGCGAGAACATCGCCGGTCTCGGTGAAGGCGTGCCCGTGGTGATCCTGCCCGCGATCGCAATCGCGGTGCTGACGGTCGGCGTGAACCTGCTGATCGACGGACTGCCGCATCGTGGGCGCCGCAAGCACATGCCCGATGCCGATGGAGGTCATTGATGAAGGGACACCTGTTCAGACGTGCTCACGCGGACTTTACGGCCGCCTCGCAGACCGCGTCGTTACCTTCGTCCAATCTGGTCGAAGTGCGGGGCCTGCGCGTGGTGGGAAGCCGCCCCGGCGAGCCTGATACGACGATCGTGCACGACATCGACTTCGAGATTGCGCGCGGCGAGGTGCTCGCCTTGATAGGCGAATCGGGCTCGGGCAAGACCACGATCGCGCTGTCGCTGATGGGCCATGCTCGCAGCGGCTGCCGCATCGCCGGCGGCTCGATCCGGGTCGGCGACACTGACGTGCTCGGACTCTCGCCGAAACAGCTCGAAGGATTGCGCGGCCGCAAAGTTGCGTATATCGCGCAAAGCGCGGCGGCCGCGTTCAACCCGGCACGCTCGATCATGGACCAGGTGATCGAAAGCGCGCTGATTCACGGCACGCTCAGCAAGCGCGCCGCGCAGGCAAAAGCGGTTGAACTGTTCCGCGCGCTCGCGCTGCCGGACGCGCAGAAGATCGGCCAGCGTTACCCGCACCAGGTGTCGGGCGGCCAGTTGCAGCGGCTGATGGCGGCGATGGCGCTGATCACCGACCCCGCCCTCGTGATCCTCGACGAGCCGACCACGGCGCTCGACGTCACGACGCAGATCGACGTGCTGCAAGCGTTTCGCGGCGTGATCCGGCAATGCGGAATGACCGCCGTCTATGTGTCGCACGATCTGGCGGTGGTCGCGCAGATGGCCGATCGGATCGTGGTGCTCAGCAACGGTGAGATTCGCGAAACGGGCCGCACCGAGCAGATTCTGCATACGCCGGCCCATCCATATACGCAGAGCCTGATTGCCGCGGTAACGCTAGTCGCTCCCGCTGGATCGACCGCGGCCGCGCTGGACGCGTCGCAATGCAATGCTGGGCCGCTGCTCGAACTGCGCGGGCTGACGGCCGGCTACGGCGGCACCGACGCGCACGGCTGGCCGCACAAGGTCATTCTGCGCGACGTCGACCTCGCGATCGGCCGTGGCCAGACGGTGGGCGTGATCGGCGAATCGGGTTCGGGCAAGACCACGCTCGCGAAGGTGATCGCGGGGCTGGTGCCGATGGCGCGCGGCAAGCTGCTGCTCGATGGTGAGCCGCTTGCCGCCAACCTGAACCGTCGCAGCCGCGAACAGTTTCGCTGTATCCAGATCGTGTTCCAGAACGCCGACACGGCGCTCAACCCGACCCATACCGTCGAGCGCACGCTGGCGCGCCCGTTGAAGTTCTATCACGGTATGAAGGGCGAGGCGGCGCGGCGTCGCGTCGCCGAACTGCTTGGCCTGGTGCGCCTGCCAGCCGAACTGGCGCTGCGTCGCACCGGGGAGTTGTCGGGCGGGCAAAAACAGCGCGTGAATCTCGCGCGGGCGCTGGCCGCCGAACCCAAGCTGATCCTTTGCGACGAAGTCACTTCCGCGCTCGATACGGTGGTCGGCGCAGCCATTCTCGAACTGCTGCGCGATCTGCAGAAAAAGCTCGGCGTGTCGTATCTGTTCATCACGCACGACATCGCCAAGGTGCGCGCGATCAGCGACGACATCGTCGTGCTGTACGCAGGGCACCGCGTCGAGGCGGGTAACCGCGACGCGTTGTCGGCGCCGCCGTACCACCCGTATTCACATCTGCTGGTGTCGTCCGCGCCGGAACTTCGCGCCGGCTGGCTCGAAGAAGCGGGCGAGCGCTGTCATCAGACGCTGCCGCCGATCGGCGAGCCGGCCAATGAGCCGCAGCTATGCACGTTTCTCGCACGTTGTCCGATGCGCATCGATGGGGTCTGCAACCGCACGCCGCCGGCCGCGCGCACGCTCGAGAGCGGCGCGCAGGTGCTGTGCCATCGCAGCGAAGCGGAACTGCAGCAGTACCAGAACGGACCGCCGGACGGCGCTACTGCGGCTGGTGGGCTCGCGCAGTCCGTCACGCTGCGCGTCTGATGGCCAACTCGCGCTTCGCGATGACGGCATCCGCCGTGTCGAATCGGTGTCGTCGGAGCGGCGCGCATGATTTTGTGGCCCGAAGGGATACGACATGACTGGAATCTTCGACTACACCGCCAGCGGCACGACCGTGGTGATGTCGCGTGCGATCAGGCGGGCCGTGGCTTTTATCGAAAGCTCGTTCGCGCAGCCCGTCAGTCTTGCGACGCTCGCGGCGACGGCGGGCTTGAGTGTGTCGCGCTTTGCGACGCTGTTCCGCAAAGAAGTGGGAATCTCGCCGCATCGTTATGTGTGTTTGGTGCGGATCCAACACGCCAAGCGGCTATTGCGCGACGGCGTCCCGCCGTGTGAGGTCGCGACCGAGGTCGGGTTTTTCGATCAGAGTCACCTTGGCCGACATTTCCGGCGCGCGGTCGGCGTGACGCCGGGGCATTTCGTCGCTTCGCCGGAGGCGGTCAGCGCGTGCCGATAAGGTCCTGGACAGAAGCTAAGGAGCGAACGCCGAGCTAGCGGAGTCGTCGATCCGCAGCAGACGGCCCGCGTTGGCGATCACGATGAACGTGCCGACGTTGTGCAGGATCGCTGCCCACACTGCGCCGAGCATGCCGGTCGCGGCGAGCGCGATCACCGCGAGCGTCCACGCGAGGCCGATCGCCGCATTGGTCGTCGCCGTGCGCCGGCATTGCCGGCCGAGGCGGATGCAGGTCGGAATCCGCCGCAGATCGTCGCCCAGCAGCACGATGTCGGCCGACGCGATCGCAATGTCGACGCCGCGCTCGCCCATCGCGATGCTCGTCGAGCCGGCCTTGATCGCCAGCACGTCGTTCAGTCCGTCGCCGACGACGAGCGGATGCAGGCCCGCGCCGATCTCGCGCATCACGTAATCGAGCTTGTCGTGCGGCAGCGCCTGCGCGACCACCGTCTCGATACCCGTCTCGGCCGCGACTTTGCCGGCGACGCGCTCGAGGTCGCCCGTCAGAAGCGTCTGCCGCGCGAGGCCCAGCGTCCGCAGCTCGGCGAGCGCTTCGCGCGCGTCGGGCCGCAACGTGTCGGCAAAACCGAACCACGCGAGCAGCCGCCCGCCGAGCACGAGTCCGACGAGCGGCCCGTCGAAACCGTCAGGCGCCGGCGGCAAGTCACCGGCATGGTCGGCCAGCAGTGTGGGCCGGCCGAGTACCGCCGTGCCGGCCGGCGTGTCGGCGATGACGCCGAGCCCGCGCAATTCCCGCGTGCGTTCGAACGGCGCAACAGCGGCGCTCGTGAGGCCGGACGCAACGGCATCACGGACGAGCGCGCGGCTCGCAGGATGCGCGCTGCTTTCGCCGAGCCGCGCGGCCAGCGCACGCGCCTGCGCGGCGTCGACACCGGGCTGCAGCCACACCTGCCGGACCTCCAATTCCGCGCGGGTGAGCGTGCCCGTCTTGTCGATCACGAGCGAATCGACTTCGGCGATCTTGTCGAGGAACGCGGCATTGCGAAACAGGATGCCGTGCCGCGCGCCGACCGCGATCCCGGCAATGGCCGTGGACGGCGCGGCGAGCACCAGCGCGCACGGGCACGCGGCCACGATGACCGCGAGCATCGCCGATGCATTGGCGGACGTGAACCAGACGATCGCGGCGATCAGCAGGACGAGCGCGAGATACGCGCCCATATGCCGCTCGAGCACCTGCGTGACGGGCGGTTTGGCCTGCTCCGCATGCTGCATCAGCGCGATGATCTTGCCGAGCGTCGAATCCTTGCCGGCGTGAGTGACCTGGATGCGCAGCACGCCGTCGAGATTCAGTGCGCCGCCATAAACGGCGCTGCGGTCGATTTCCTCGCGTCGTCCGTCGATCCAGATGCCTGTCATCGGCTGCAGCGACACGCCGTTGAGCAGCGCGCTCGTCACGCCCCATTGTCCTTCGACGCACAAGACGAGCTGCGTCGAAGCTGCGGTGATCCGCAGCGAGTGCGAGGCGACATTGACGCGGGCCTGGCAAGCGCCGCGCCGCGTCATCACGTTCAGTACCTCGACCGGTCGGGCGGGCACGCTCGCCCAGATCAGCAGATCGCCGGAGAACTGCACGGGCTGTCCCGGGCGCGCGAACCACGCGCCATCCTGCGAATGCAGATTGAGCGCGCCGTCATCGAGCAACAGCAGCGTGCGATCGAGTCCCGGAAATTGCGAGAACCTGGCGGGACCATTCAGTGCGGCGAGGCTGACGCGCCACTCGATGCCGCCATCGTCGCTCGCGCGTTTGGCGATGGTGCGCGTGATGCCGCCGCCGTTCGCCCACGTTTCGGGCGCGAGTTGCGCGCCGTCGAAGAAATGAATCGAGTGCTGCGAGGGTGGCTTCCCGAAGCTCGCCGAGGCACGGAGCGGGGCGCCGCGTTGATCCGGATGCGTGAAGTCCGTCATGAGGTGCCCCGTGCGCCGACGTACGCTTCCAGGTCGCGCATCGTCTCGAACAAATCGCCGACGAACCCGATGTCGGCGACGGAAAAGATCGGTGCGTCGGGGTCCTTATTGACGGCGACGATGAGCTTCGAGTCCTTCATGCCGGCCAGATGCTGAATCGCGCCGGAGATGCCGAAGGCCAGGTAAGCATCGGGCGCGACCGTTTTGCCGGTCTGTCCGACCTGTGCGGCGTTGGGCGCGTAACCGGCATCGACGGCGGCGCGCGAGGCGCCGAGAGCGGCGCCGATGCGCTCGGCCAGGGTGCCGAGCCGCGCCATGTTTTCTTGCGACGCGAGGCCCCGGCCGCCTGCCACGACGACGCGCGCAGTCGATAGATCGTGGCCCGCCTGCTGCGTCGCCTGTCGTTCCACGAGGCTTGTCTTTTCAAACGCAGGCACGGCATCGAGCGTCACGATCGACGCGTTCCCGCCCGCACGTTCGACCGGCGCAAACGACGACGCGCGAAACGTCGCGAACGTGAGCGCCGTTTCGCTTGCCACGGTCGCCAGCACGCTGCCCGCATACAGCCCACGCACGAAACAGCCATCGTTCGCGAGTCCGAGCGCGTCAGGCACGAACGCGCTGCCGGTCAACGCGGCCGCGCGCGGAAACGCGCCGCGCGCCAGCGGCCGATGGGCGGCGGCAATCAGCGAATAGCCGGTGCACACGCTGCGCAATTGAGCGGCGAGACTTTCCGGCGTCGCCACGCCGTCGTAGCGGCTGCTCAGCACGCGTGCTACGCCGGGGATCTGCGCGGCCTCGTTGGCGGTCTCGGCATCGAACGTAAGCACGTCGAGCGGCGCGCCTCGCTGAGAGACAGCGCCGATTACGCGCAGCGTGGCGTCGCTGATCGAGCCGTGATCCGATTCAGCCAGTACCAGAGTTTTCATACGATGGCTCCTGCGCGGTCGAACACGCGATGCGCCGCGAGCGCATCGAGCAAAGCCGCGGTATTCGCGACCTTCACGCCCGCCTGCCGCGCGGGCGGATCGCGCAGCTCGACGATCCGGCTTTGCGGCGTGAGCGTGACGCCGAGCGTGGCCGCGTCGAGGGTCGCGACAGGCTTCTGCCTGGCCTTCACGATGTTCGGCAAGCTCACGCGCCGAGGCTCGGCCAGGCGCAGGTCCGCGCTGACGACCGCCGCGCCGTCGAGCTGCCATGTCGCGGTGCCCGAGTCGTCGCCGCAGGTCACGCGCCAGCCGGAGCCGTGGGCGACGATGGCGCTCGCGTCGAGCGCCTGCGGCCAGTCGAGCAGGCCCGCGAGCATCGCGGCGACGCCGCCCGTATCGTCGTCGATGGCCTGCTTGCCGCAGATCACGAGGCCGAATGCATCGCCGTGCGCCGACAGATACGCGCGCAGCAGGCGCGCGACAGCCAGCGAGTCCAGCGACGTGGCAGCCGCGCCCGTATCGAGCAGGACCGCGTTGTCCGCGCCCATCGCGAGCGCCGTGCGCAGCACGTCCTGGCTATTGGCCTGCCCGCAGGTGATGACGGTCACCTGCGAGGCGTGACCCGCTTCCTTCAGTTGCAACGCCTTTTCCAGCGCGCACTCGTCGAAGGGATTGAGCGACATCTTCAGGCCGTTCGTGTCGATCGCGCCGCCGGCGCCGACTCGCACGCGCACGTTCGGATCGACCACGCGTTTGACGGGGACGAGAACCTTGATGGACATGATCGTCTCCATGAATCAGGACACCGCGCCCGAGCCGTACTTGCCGACCAGCAGCGCGCCCGTCGCGAAGCGTTCGAGCGCATAGGGCGCGAGCGACACATCGGTCGGCTGACCGAGCGCATGCTGCGCGAGCAGCCTGCCGATGCCCGGCGAGAGCTTGAAGCCGTGTCCGGAGAAGCCAAAGCCGACCACCAGTCCTTCGACATCGCCGACCCCGCCCAGCACCGGGTTCCAGTCGGGCGTGACGTCATAGACGCCCGTCCACGACGACGCGAGCCCCGCCGTCTCGTAGGCGGGAAACCGCTCGGCGACCTGCGCGCCGACTTCGACGACATAGTCGAGGGAGATCTCGCCCTGCTCGGTCTCCGGCGCATTGAGCGTTTCGCCGACCACGCCTTCGGACACCAGCATCTGGCTGCCGCCGTAGCTGCGGAAATACAGCATGCCTGGCGAACCGAGGTCCTTGAACGCCGGCATGCCGAAGGTGTACGCGCCCGTCTCGCATTCGAGGGCGAGCACGGTATGGCGCTCGGGTTTCACGGGCAGCGGCACGCCGATCCAGGCGGCCAGCTCGGGCGTCCAGATGTTCTGCGTGCTGACGAGGGTGCCGCAGCTGAAGCGGCCCGCGCTCGTCTCGACGCCGGTCACGCGGCGACCTTCGCGGATCACGCCCGTCACGCTCACGCCTTCCATGATCTTCACGCCGCGGCGGCGCGCCGACCTGGCGAAGCTCGTCGCGACGAGATAGGCGTCGGCGAAGCCGGCCTCGGGCTCGAATCCGATCAGCGCCGCGTCGTCGAACTGCGCGATCGGCAGGCGCTCGCGCGCTTCGGCGCGGTTCATCAATTGCACTTCGATGCCCATCTCCTGCTGCGCGGCGAGCGACGCGCGCAGTGGTTCGAGCTTGTCGCCTTCGGGCGCGCAGATCAGATAGCCGCATTTGACGAGCCCGCACGACGCTTCGTCGTCGCCGACATACTCGGCGAAGTTGTTGAACGCCGACCACGACGAGCGCGCGAGCTCGACGTTCTGGCGAACCGAATAGTGCGTGCGAAGCAGGCCGGATGATTGCGAAGTCGTGCCGGCGCCGATCGTGTCGCGCTCGAGGACCAGCACGCTTTTCGCGCCGGCGGCGGCGAGATGGTGCGCGACCGAGGCGCCGATCACGCCGGCGCCGATCACGATGAAGTCATAGTGGCTCATGGGAGCGTTCCGATTTTCCTGTAGGGGCGATGGAACGGATTCTAGAAAGCCGAAACGCGGGGGAATTTTGTATTAGGCAAACTTATGGCGTGGGTCCGACATTGCTCATCATGAGCGTGGGCGAATTTTGAGCAAGCAGCATTCGACATCGTCGCGCGGCATGCGCTGGGCGCCGCGGACACTGGAGTCATGATGAGACGAACTCAACCGCCAATCGATCTGCGCGCGCTGCAGGCCTTCATCGCCGTGTGCGAGACCGGCTCGATGACGGGCGCGGCCAGGCAGTTGGGCGTGAGCCAGAGTGCGATCAGCCAGGCGGTCTCGGCGCTCGAGCGCGATCAGGGCATGACGCTGTTCGACCGCGAGAGCCGGCCGCCGCGGCCCAATATTGCCGGGCGCGCGTTGCTCGAGCTCGCCGGGCCGCTGCTCGAACACGCGCAGATGGTCAGCACGCGCATCGGCGACGCGTCGCACGCGGGCACGCTGCCGGTGCGGCTCGGTTGTGTCGATTCGTTCGCGGCCACGGTCGGGCCGGAGCTGATTCGCGCGGTGTCGAATTCGGCCCGGCAGATCGCGTTGTGGTCGGGTCTCACGCCGGGGCTGTCGAAGCAGCTGCACGAGCGGGAACTCGATCTCGCCGTCTGCACGCAGACGACGCTGAACGATGCGCGCATCGTCGAAGTGCCGCTCTTTTCGGAAGCGTTCGTCGCGGTCGTCGCGCGCAGCCATCTGGCCGGCCGCGCGCAGTTCGACTGGCGCACGCTCAAGACGGAGCTGCCGCTGATTCGCTACACGGCGCGCTCGGTGATCGGCCAGCAGGTCGAGCGCTTCGCGCGGCATCTCGGCATTGACAGTCCGCGCCGCTACGAATTCGACGCGACCGATCCGCTGCTGAGTCTGGTGGCGGCGCGGCTCGGCTTTGCGATATCGACGCCGCTGTGCCTGTGGCAAGCACGACATTATCTCGACGAGATCGCGGTGTTGCCGCTGCCGTCCGGGCGGCTCGGACGGCGCGATTTCTTCCTGCTGCACCGGCAGGGCGAGTGGGACGATTTCGCGAGCGAAATCGTCACCTTGACGCGCACGGTCATCGATCGCTCGATCCAGCCGGCGCTGGCGCGTGCGTTGCCGCAGCTTCCCGCCGACGCATTGCTCTAGTCGCGTCGTTTTCATGGAGAACGTCTTTGGACGATCTATATACGTTGCAAAGCGGCGAGGCGCCGCTGCTGATCTCGATTCCACATCTGGGCAGCCGGATTCCCGCCGAACTTCAGCCGCTCTATACGGAACAGGCGCTCACGGTTGCCGATACCGACTGGCATCTCGACCGTCTGTACGATTTCGCCGCGGAATTGGGAGCGACGGTGCTTGGCGCGAAGCTGTCGCGCTATGTGATCGACCTGAACCGGCCGCCGAACGACGAGAGCCTGTATCCGGGGCAAACTACGACCGGCCTGTGCCCGGCTGAGACGTTTCGCGGCGAGCCGGTCTACCGCGCTGGCTGCGAGCCTAACGCGCAGGACAAAGCGCGGCGCGTGACGGACTACTGGCAGCCTTATCACGACCGGCTGCGCGCGGAACTCGCGCGTCTGCGCGAGCGTCACGCTCACGTCGTGCTGTGGGAGGCGCATTCGATCGCGAGCGTGCTGCCGCGCCTGTTCGACGGCAAGCTGCCGGACCTGAACCTCGGCACGCAGGACGGCCGCACGGCTGCACCCGCCTTGCAGGCAGCCGCCGTTGCCGCCGCCGCAGCGAGCTCGTTCAGCTGGGTCGCGAACGGACGCTTCAAGGGCGGCTATATCACGCGTCACTTCGGCGCGCCGCACGACGGTGTGCACGCGCTCCAGCTCGAGATGTGCCAGTCGACCTACATGAGCGAGCGCGCGCCGTTTGCCTATGACGAGGTGCGTGCGGCACGCGTGCAGCCGGTATTGCGCGCGATGATCGAGGACGTGCTGCGCGCCTTGGCGACTTTATAAGTTGTGTTGATACACCGTCGTAACCCGCCTGGCCGTTTCAGTGCAGCTTTGCACCGCATTCACGATTCGGGCGCACCGCAGGCAAGCAGAAGCAGGAGAAGCCGGGAGAGGGGGCAAGACCGCGGTGCGCCGCCAGTGTTTATTGACAGGAACTTTTGATTCTCACTGATAAACATGGCGCGGACGTTGCATGACAGTGGGACAGTTGCCCGGAATGCGGCCGCGAGGTCGGAGCCGAGGTGGAGGCCGCTCACTCGGCGGCGGACTGAGCGTAGACGAAGATCGAAAGAAACTGGATCGGCGTCTTGATCAGGCGTTCTGGGCCATGCGGGATATCGCCGCGGAACGTGAGCGTATCGCCGGGATGCAGGATGTAGGTTTGCTGGCCGTGGCGGTACTCGATCACGCCCTTGAGCATGTGGATGAACTCGGTGCCCGGGTGCTCGAAGACGGGGAAGCGCTCCGACTCGTCGTCCATCGTGATGAGGAACGGTTCGAAGAGCTTGCGCGGGCCCTGATCGTACGCGAGCAGATGGTAGGTGTGGCCGCGCTGCGTGCCCTTGCGGACGACCTCCATGCCGGCGCCTTTCTTGACCAGTTGGGCGCCGCCTTGCGGGACGTCGAAGTTGCGAAACAGCGCCGACATCGACACGCCGAGCGCCATGGCGATGCGGTGGAGCACGTCGAGCCCGGCCGAGGTTTGCGCGTTCTCGATCTTCGAGAGCATTCCGCGGCTGATGCCGGCCTGCTCGGCGACCTGCGCGATGGTCAGTTCGTGAGACTGGCGCAGCTCGCGGATCGTCGTGCCGAGATGGCGTTCGAGCGGTGATTTGTTGTCGTCCGCGGTTTGCATGGATGACCTCGGAAAAAGGAAGCAAGGTTAGCAGATCGCACTGGTTTGCCGGCCTTTGAAGCGGGCCTTGAAAGCGGGAACGCGTGCGCGCAGGGAGTTTCCTGGTGGGAAATATTTTTGCATGTTAATAAATTGTTGCAAGGAGTGGCAATGAACCTGAACGATGCGAGCAAGCTGCCGGTCACCGTCAACGAGCTCGGGAGCGTGCCGCGCTTCGACACGGCACAAGACGCACAGGCCTGGCTCACGCAACAGGGCGTGAAATACGTGCTGGCGCAGTTCGTCGATATTCACGGCGTGGCGAAGGCAAAGTCGGTGCCGGTCGCGCATCTGAAAAGCGTGCTCACCGCGGGGGCGGGTTTCGCCGGCTTTGCGATCTGGGGTGTCGGGATCGAGCCGAACGGGCCGGACTTCATGGCTGTCGGCGATCTGTCGACGCTCACGCCGGTGCCCTGGCAGCCCGGCATTGCGCGCATCGCGTGCGATGGCCATGTCGACGGCAAGCCTTGGCAGTTCGATTCGCGCGTGACGCTGAAGAAACAGGTCGCGCGCATGACCGGGCGCGGCTGGACGCTCTACACGGGGCTCGAACCCGAGTTCTCGCTGCTGCGCCGCTCGGCGTCGGGCCTGCTCGAGCCATGCGATCCGAGCGATACGCTCGCGAAGCCATGCTACGACTACAAAGGCCTCTCGCGCACCCGCGTGTTCCTGGAAAAGCTCACCGAATCGATGCGCGCGGTGGGCATCGACGTCTATCAGATCGACCACGAGGATGCGAACGGCCAGTTCGAGATCAACTACACGTACACGGATTGCCTGACTTCGTGCGACCACTACGTGTTCTTCAAGATGGCCGCGTCCGAGATCGCCAACGAGTTCGGCATGATTTGCTCGTTCATGGCCAAGCCGTTTGCGAATCGTCCCGGCAACGGCATGCACATGCACATGTCGATCGGCCACGGCGAGCGCAATCTGTTCGCCGACAAGGGCGATCCGCTCGGCATGGGCCTCTCGAAGCTCGGCTACCAGTTCACGGCCGGCTTGCTCGCCCATGCGCCGGCGCTCGCGGCGCTGTGCAATCCCACCGTCAACTCGTACAAGCGGCTGGTAGTGGGCCGTTCTCTGACGGGCGCGACCTGGGCGCCTGCCTATATCAGCTACGGCGACAACAATCGTTCGACGATGGTGCGCATGCCGGGCGAGCGCATCGAATTGCGCCTGCCGGACGGCTCGTGCAATCCGTATCTGGCGACCGCCGCCGTGATCGCGGCCGGGCTCGACGGCATCGAGCGCGAATTGTCGCCGGGCGCCCCCCGCCAACGAAAACCTCTACGACTGGACCCCGCGGCAATTGCGCGAGCACGGCATCGGCGTGCTGCCGCAGAACCTCGAACAGGCGCTCGACGCGCTCGAAGCGGACCGCCTGATCTGCGATGCGCTCGGCCCGGTCGCCGATGAATTCCTCAAGTTAAAGCGCATGGAATGGCTCGAATACATGCGCCACGTATCGGATTGGGAGCTAAAGAGCTACCTCGAATTTTTCTAAGGAGACGCACTATGTGTGGAATCGTAGGGCTGCTGGTCAAGACGCCGGCACTACGTGAACGGCTCGGCGAACTGATGGTGCCGATGCTGATCGGCATGACCGAGCGCGGCCCCGACTCGGCCGGGCTGGCCGTGTTCGGCACGGCGGTCGACGCGCACCAGCGCAAGCTCAGCCTCTACTCGGGCTTTACCGACGAGGGCGAGCGTTTCGCCTGGCAACCGCTCGTCGACGCGTTGAACGCCGCGATGGATGTCACGCCGCGCATCGAAGCGAAGGGCAATCATGCCGTGCTGACGCTGCAAGGCAGCGTCGAGAACGTGAAGCGCTGGCTCGGCGAGCATTATCCGAAGCTCTATCTACTGTCCACGGGCCGCTCGATCGACCTCTACAAGGACATCGGCTCGCCCGCGCAGGTTGCTCAACGCTACGGCTTCGCGAACCTGAAGGGCTCGCACCTGGTCGGGCATACGCGCATGGCGACCGAATCGGCGGTCACGCCGGATCGCGCGCATCCGTTCACGGCGGGCGAGGACTTCTGCCTAGTGCACAACGGCTCGCTGTCGAATGCGCACGGCGTGCGGCGCAAGCTCGAACCCGAGGGCATTCACTTCGATACCGACAACGATACGGAAGCGGCCTGCCGCTTTCTCGAATGGCGCCTGCGCGAAGGCGACACGTTGCCGGACGCGCTGCAAAAAGGCTTCGAAGAGCTCGACGGCTTCTACACCTTTCTGATGGGCACGACGACCGAGCTCGCGCTGATCCGCGATCCGTTCGCCTGCAAGCCCGCCGTGGTCGCGGAGAACGACGAGTACGTGGCGATTGCCTCGGAGTTCCGTTCGCTCGCGCATCTGCCCGATATCAAGAACGCGAAGGTCTTCGAACCCGCACCTGAGGAGATGTATGTATGGAAAGCGTGACATTCGACCTTGAACGCTCGCCGGTCAGGGCGCTGAACCAGTACCTGCACGGCGATGCCGCTGAGCTTACCGGTCAGCGCATCACGGTGAGTTCGCCCAACGGCGCGCACAACATCGCGGTCGGCGTCGATGCCGACGTCAGCATCACGATCGAGGGCCATGCCGGCTACTACGCGGGCGGCATGAACCAGCACGCGAAGATCGTCATCGAGGGCAGCGCGGGCACCGGGGTCGCCGAAAACATGATGAGTGGCAAGGTGCACGTGAAGGGCTTTGCGTCGAACGGCGCGGGTGCTTCGGCGCATGGCGGGCTGCTCGTCATCCACGGCGACGCGGGCCTGCGTTGCGGGATTTCGCTGAAGGGGGGCGACATCGTCGTCGGCGGATCGGTGGGCAGCTTCTCGGCGTTCATGGCGCAAGCGGGCCGCATGGTGATCTGCGGCGATGCGGGCGACGCGCTCGGCGACTCGCTCTACGAAGCGGTGCTGTATGTGAAGGGTGAAGTGAAATCGCTCGGCGCGGACGCGCAGTTCGAGCCGATGAGCGATGCGGACGTCATGGCCGTCGCCGCGCTGCTCGATGCGGCCGGACTGCAGCACGATCCGCGCGCGTTCAAACGCATCGCCTCGGCTCGCACGCTCTACCACTGGAACGCCGACGCGGACCAGGAATATTGAACACCCAAGATCATCGAGAAGGTCCCCATGGAAAAGCCCGTTCATTTCGCCCGCTTGCAGCAGGAAGAGTCGCAAGGCTACGACCGCAAGACGATCGACTACATCCACATGGCCGCGCAGCGCGGTCTCTATGAAATCCGCGGCCTTGGCGCCAAGCGGCGCGTGCCGCACTTCGACGATCTGCTGTTCCTCGGCGCGTCGCTGTCGCGCTATCCGCTCGAAGGGTATCGCGAGAAGTGCGTCACCAAAACGGTGCTTGGCACACGATTTGCAAGCAAACCCGTCGTGCTCGACATCCCGATCACGATTGCGGGCATGAGCTTCGGCGCGCTCTCGGCGAACGTGAAGGAGGCGCTGGGCCGTGCGGCGACGGCAGCCGGCACCTCGACGACGACGGGCGACGGCGGCATGACGCAGGAAGAGCGTCGCTCGTCGAAGACGCTGGTCTACCAGTGCCTGCCGTCGCGCTATGGCTTCAACCCGGACGACGTGCGCCGCGCCGATGCGATCGAAATCGTGATCGGCCAGGGCGCGAAGCCGGGCGGCGGGGGGATGCTGCTGGGGCAGAAAGTGAACCCGCGGGTCGCCGCGATGCGCACGCTGCCCGCGGGCGTGGACCAGCGTTCGGCGAGCCGTCATCCGGACTGGACCGGCCCGGATGACCTCGCGATCAAGATTCAGGAGCTGCGCGAAATCACCGATTGGGAAAAACCGATCTACGTGAAGGTCGGCGCGACCCGCACGTTCAACGACGTGAAGCTGGCGGTGCATGCCGGCGCGGATGTGGTGGTGATCGATGGGATGCAGGGCGGCACCGCGGCGACGCAAACGTGCTTCATCGAGAACGTCGGCATTCCGACGCTGGCCGCGGTGCGGCAGGCTGTCGACGCGCTCGAGGACCTGAACATGAAAGGGCAGGTGCAGCTGATCGTGTCGGGCGGCATTCGCACCGGGGCCGACGTGGCGAAGGCGCTCGCGCTCGGCGCCGACGCCGTGGCGATCGGGCAGGGCGTGCTGATGGCGCTCGGCTGCAACAGCGACACCTATTTCAAGGATGGCGCGCTGCATTCGGCCACCGCCGATTACGCGGCGCTCAACACGTCGCCGGGTTTTTGCCACCACTGCCACACGGGCAAGTGCCCGGTCGGCGTGACGACCCAGGACGCCATGCTCGAGCAGCGCGTGCAGCCGGAGGAAGGCTCGCGCCGGGTACGCAACTACCTGAAGACGCTGAACATGGAACTGACGACGATCGCACGCGCCTGCGGCAAGCAGAACGTGCATCACCTGGAGCCGGAGGATCTCGTGGCGCTGACGGTGGAGGCGGCCGCGATGGCGCGCGTGCCGCTCGCCGGCACCTCGTGGATACCAGGACTAGCGAATTACTGAACCACCAACGTAAGCAGGAGAGCCCAGCATGAGCGCAACACCGCAACCTACCGCTGTTCCTTCGCAGTCCGCCGATCTTCGATCGTCGAGCCTGGGCTTCATGGAGACGATCGGCCAGTCTCTCGCCAACATCTCTCCGACTCTAACGCCGTCGATCAACGTCGTGGCCGTCGCGGCACTCGCGGGTGCGGGCAGCTGGCTGGTCTACGGGCTGTCGACGCTCGGGCTCATGTTCGTCAGTCTCAACATCGCCGTGCTGGCCAGCCGGTTCGCCGCAGCCGGATCGTTCTTCATCTTCATCTCGCGCTCGCTCGGGCCAATGGCGGGCGGCATCGCCGGATGGGGGCTGATTGCCGCCTACACGGGTACGGCGATGGGCGTGCTCGCCGGCGAGGCCATCTTCGTGCAGAACGCGTTCACGCCGTTCGGCATCGCCGTTCCGACCTGGCTGATCTACGTGGTGAGCGCGGGGTTGGCCTGGTTCCTGTCGTCGCGCGACATCAAGCTGTCCTCGCGCCTGAGCCTCGCGATCGAGGCCGCCTCGATCACGATCGTCGGCGGCGTATTGCTGGTGGTCTTCTATCAGCATCCCGAGCGCATCGTCGATCATGCGCAGCTGTCGCTGCAGGGCACGACGCCCAAAGGGATGGCGGAGGCGATGGTGCTCGGCATCTTCTCGTTCGTCGGCTTCGAGAGCGCCGCGTCGCTCGGCAAGGAAACCAGGGACCCGCTGAAGGCGATTCCTCGCGCCATCATCTGGAGCATGGTGCTGGCCGGCGCCTTCTTCATGTTCGTCGCCTACTCGATGGTCGTCGCCTACGGCGGCAACGTGAGCAAGCTCGGCGCCGATACCGCACCACTGCAGACGCTGCTGAGCGGACTCGGTGCACCGGCGCTGGCGCCGCTTTTCTATCTGATCGCGTCGGTGAGCGCGTTCGCCTGCGTGCTGGCCTCAATCAATGCCGCGAGCCGGCTGCTGTTCTCGATGGGCCGCTATCAGTTCGTGCACCGCTCGATGGGCATGGTGCACACCAAGCATCAGACGCCGCACTATGCGGTGGCCTTTGCCGCGCTCCTCTCGCTGGCCGTGAATCTCGCGTTGCTGGGCACGGGCGCGTTGAATACGTTCGGCTATACGAGCACGTTCGCGACCTTCGGCTTCATCGTGGCCTACTTCCTGATCTCGGTGTCCGCGCCGCTCTACCTGAAGAAGCAGGGGCAGCTCAAGCTTGCCAATCTGGTGGTGGGCATCCTCGGCGCCGTGGCGATGATCGGCGGGTTCTTCGGCAGCGTCTATCCGGTTCCGGACTGGCCGTACAACATCCTGCCTTATCTGTTCGCGGCCTACATGCTGTTCGGCCTCGGCTGGCTCGCGATGCTGAAGAAGCGCGCGCCGCAGGTTCTCGATAAGATCGAGCATGATCTCGAATCGAGCGAAGCTGCAATCTTCGACAGGAAATGACCGACACACCCCTCGCGAATGTCATCGAAGCAGCGTGCATGACACTGCGGCCCGAGCGCGGCGAATCTCCTGAGCTCGACATCGCCTTTGTTTCCGAGCCGGGCCGCAGCGGGCGCAACGAGGACTACGTCGGCATCATGCTCGGGGATCTGATGCAACGCTCGGCGCGGGGGAGCGTAGTCGCACTGGCCGACGGCATGAGCGGCGGCCGGGGAGGGCGCGTGGCGGCCGAGCTCGCCGTGCGCAGCTTCATCGACGGCTACTATGCGCCGCCTCACACGCTGGCGCCCGAAGCCGCGGCGTCGCGCGCGCTCGATGCGATTCACCGCTGGCTGCACCAGATCGGCCGCAGCGACGCGGCGCTCAGTCAGATGGCGGCGTGCTTTGCGGCGCTCGTGATCAGGGGCGCCACGGCCTGGCTCGTCGGCGCGGGGGACGTGCGGCTTTATCAGCTGCGCGATGGCGAAGTGTCGCAACTCGGCGGCGACGACGTCATCGACGTGCCGTTCGGCGCCTTCGTCGCGCATGCGGTCGGCATGCAGAGTGCGCTGGTGACACGCATCGAGAGCTGGGCGCTAAAGGAAGGTGACCGCCTGCTGCTGTGCTCCGACGGGCTCTATCGACGCACACCGTGGCGCGAGTTGCGGGCCGTGCTGTCGGCGCAGGCGTCCGCGGCCGCGGTGGCTGAACGGCTCGTCCAGATGGCGCGCTCGCGCGGCTCGACCGACGACGTCTCGGCGGTCGTGGTCGACGTGCGCAAGGTGCCGGACCTCGACTATCGCTATCTCGAAGGCGTGCTCGGCGACCTGCCGATTCTCGCGGTTCCCGCGTGTGGCGAGGTGATCGACGGCTATGCGCTGACCACGGTACTGAGCGACGGACATTACTCGCGGATCTTCATCGGCCACGATCTTGCCGACCCGCAAACGCGGCTCGCGCTCAAGTTCCTGAAGCCGCGCGTCGACGAAGACGCCAACGTGCGCCAGTCGATCGTCCGGGAACGGTGGCTCGCGGGGAAGATTGACAGCGAGAACGTACTTGCGCCGAGCGCGATCGATCCCGCGCGCCAGACCCGCCTCTATGTCGTGATGCCGTTCCTCGACGGCTTGCCGCTCGAAACCTTGATGACGCCGGCACTGATGTCGCTGACGCGCGGCCTCGCGATCGCGCGTCAGCTCGGCCGCGCGATCCACGCGCTGAATCGCCAGGGCATCTTCCATCGCGACATCAAACCCGAGAACGTGCTGGTGTTGCCCGACGGCAGCGTGAGGCTGCTGGACCTCGGCTTTGCCTACATGCCCGGCCTGCTCGCGCCGGGGCCGTCTATTGCGCCGGGCACGCCCGCCTACATGGCGCCCGAGCTTCTCAAAGGCGGGAAGGGCGATGCGCGCTCCGAGGTCTTTGCGTTCGGCGTCACCCTGTATCGCATGTTCAGCGGCGGACGCTCGCCGTACGGCTTCAATAGCCGGGTTCCGTTGCAGCATCACCGACCCGACCTGCCAGCATGGCTTGACCTCGTGCTCGAGAAGGCGATGCAGGCCGATCCGGAGCGTCGCTATCAGGATGCGCTCGAGCTCTGTGCCGAGCTGGACCGATTCGCCGCGGGCGGCGGCGAAACGCCAACGGCAGCGAGGCTGCCATTGATCGAGCGCAGTCCGGTGACCTTCTGGAAAAGCGTGGCGTTGATCCTTCTGATCCTGCTGCTGATTGCGTTGGCGCACGGTTCGGGAGCGGCCTGAAAGGTCCCGGCGGCTTTTATTTTTTCTAATTTCTTGGCATTCCATCATCTCAGAAGACGGGATTCATGGTCCTGTGATCATCGTCTACTGCACCGTTACCGCGGCGCTGTACGTCCCTTAAACGTTTCTGGAGATCGACATGAGCAGTAAATGGATTGTGTTTGCAGCGCCGCTGACTGCTGCGTGCTTGATGACGCTCGCGGCAGCGCCCGCACTCGCCGCCGACCCGATCGTCTTCACGAGCTGGGGCGGCACCACGCAATCGTCGCAACAGAAGAACTGGGCGCAGCCGTTCACTCAGGCGAGCGGCATCACTGTATTGATGGATGGCCGGACCGACTACGGCAAGCTGAAGGCGATGGTCGACAGCGGCAACGTAAGCTGGGACGTTGTCGATGTGGAAGGCGACTTCGCGTACGCCGCGCAAAAGGCCGGCCTGATCGAGCCGATCGACTACTCGGTCGTGAAGAAGGACGAATTGGACCCGCGCTTTGCGACGCCGGACGCGGTGGGCAGCTTCTATTACTCGTTCGTGCTCGGCTACAACAAGTCGAAGTACACGGGCGCGCAGCCGCAGACGTAGGCGGATCTGTTCGACACCAAGAAATTCCCCGGCAAGCGCACGTTCTACAAATGGTCGGCGCCGGGCGTGCTGGAAATCGCGCTGCTCGCCGACGGCGTGCCGCCGAACAAACTTTATCCGCTCGATCTCGACCGCGCGTTCAAGAAGCTCGACACGATCAAGAGCGACATCGTCTGGTGGAGCGGCGGCGCGCAGTCGCAGCAACTGCTCGCATCGGGCGAAGCGCCGATCGGCATGTTCTGGAACGGACGTTTGCATGCGCTCGCGCAGACCGGTGTGCCGGTCGGCATTTCGTGGAACCAGAACCTGACCGCCGCCGACATGCTCGTGATTCCAAAGGGCGCGAAGCATCGCGCGGAAGCGATGAAATATCTGGCAGCCGCGACGAGCCCGCAGGCGCAGGCGAAATTCGCAGCCGAGACCGGATACGCGCCGATCAACGTGAAGTCGGTGGCGCTGATGTCCCCGGATGTCGCGAAGACGCTGCCCGACCAGTACAAGGACTCGCAGATCAATCTCGACATGAAGTACTGGGCCGATAACCGCGACGCGATTGCGAAGCGCTGGTACGCGTGGCCGGTGGCCGTGCTGGACGAGATGCTTCGTCGCCATCCCGACCATCGGAGCACTCCGCGGTTTCCTCCATCGGGCGCTCCATCCTTCGCGGTCTCGACCGTCTCGTGTTGTTCAACGGATCCCCGACCGCGCGGAGCAGGAGGTCAGCAAACGCGACACCGACTCGGGAATCTCTGCTTCCGAGCGCGGTGTGTCCAGCCAGCCAGTCGGCAAACCAAGCCCCTCCGTAAAACGGTTTGCTTCGACATCGTCCATGCGTTTCTTGCCATAGAGTCGATGGGCCATGTTGGAGCCAGTCATGGACATGACTACACCAAGTCGCGCTTTGGATCCGTTGCGACCCGTAAGGACCTGGAGGTTCTGCCGTCGAATGTTTTCGACCGTGGCGCTCACGTCTAACGCCAGCGGTTGCTGTCGGGTCGCCTCAGAAGAAGCTCTGGAGTTCGAAGATGAAGCTTTTCCTGGCGCAACGACGCCAGTCTGACTGGCCGCCAGGTTGCGACTCTTTTTGACGGCTCCCGGCGACCCGCCCGTTGCTTTCTTTGGCATTTCCGATTCCTCGGACAGGTTATGTTCAAGAACTGGTTGTTGGCCGCCGTTCTGGACGGAAGACGGCATGAGTGTTTCAGACACGACCTCTGGCTCGTTGTCTGTTTTGACCAAGTCGAGCGGCGACTTCAGGCGGGCGATGGTTTCAGGAGCAAGGGTAGGATGGGGCTGGTCAAAGAAACCATGCGGCAGCCCGAGCGTGGTGCCAGACAGCGTAGAGCTGGCCCTGCTGCAGGTGTGTCACCGCGTGGACATGATGCGGCGCGGGCCGCATGAGATTATTGATGTATCAGTGAGGTGTCCCACTGCAGGACGAGGCCACAGACGCTACATCCGCACACCAGCTTTTGCAATATGCGCGGCCTGATCGTAGAAGGAACACTCCTTTTTTTACCTCGGGTATGCCCACGGTGGGCAACCGGCGCGATTTTCACATAGCCAGTAGGAGCAGGCAGCTTCATGAGTTGCAAAATCATCTCCGCGCTCACAAAGGCACTTTCGCCATTGGTCAACATCCACTATCGAAGCATGCGCACCGTCGGCGGTCCAGAGCGCTGCCACCAGATATTTGTCTACTTCTATCGGCGTCCCATTAACGATAACCGCGGGAATTGCCACAGATTCAGTCAACATGACCAGGTCACACTCGGAGATTGCCGTGGTGTGAAGGTACGCCGATTGCTGACGCCCGTGTCTGTTCGTAATGGGCGGGTTTCGGACGGCCCGGAGGCCAATAGGCTAGCGTGGCATCGTGAGTAGGCGACACAGTTTTTTTGCGCCGGTGGCGCTGCAGGAGGTCCGCTCGGTATTGGAGGCGCGTGCCCCAGTGACCTCGGTTCGCCATAAATTTGGGGAAACTCCCTGGCGCGAAGCAGAAATACTCCGGCTTAACAAAGTTAGCATGAACTCTCTAAAGCGGCGTCAGACCGTCTGGCGGCCAACGGCTCGCGTAGGAACGACCTTGACCAATCGCCGTGGCAGCGTCGCCGGGTCCTCGATAGCCTGAGAGATATTCCGTGAACAGCCCCAAAACAGATGCCATTTACCCTATCCGTTCCGTCGCAACTGCCCGACAGCTTTTCTCCGGGCTTTTGCGCGCTGATACGGCTGAACATGGATACGTGCAGATCCGCGGTCACAGGGGCCGCGCTGCATTGGGAAAGCGTATTGCGCGCCCAGACACCCGAACAGTTAGTCAGACGCCACGTGGGTGTGATGCCCTGGCTCGCCCTTCAGTTCGCCGGATACACCCGTGGCTGGATGTACATCGCGTCGGAAACAATCAGACCGTGCCACGCCAGCGGCGATCCCGACGACGGGCATGAACTTCAGGAAGAGACCATGACCGCCGACGTGTCCGCCTGCGCAGCGGGCGTCGACGCGATGACGCCAGGAGCCATGTCGCCGCAGGTGCAGCCGGACGGCGAGTCCGTCGCCGAGCCTCACGTACGGGAAATGGTCCGTGACATTCTCGAGCGCGTCGCAAAGCCGACCCTTGATCCTTCGGAACGCCGAAGTCCGCCTCGCGCACGTCGCTCGTCAAGCCGATAGGCGACAAAATCTGCCAGGTCTGGTTTCGCGTGCTGCCAATGCAGCCGTAGCCGGATCTGGTCACCCGTTCTTCGTTCTCGCCGCGAGGTAAACGACATGTTGAGCCCGCACGAATTGGCCACATTGTTGCTGTCGAAAGATGCGCCTGAGCGGATCGATTCGGATCGGGCAGAGCTTGGCACACTCCGCGAATTGCAATTGATTGCGAATGAGCCAGCTGGGCCGGGACTGCTGTTTCCTCGCGTGACGGCGCGTGGCGACGCCGTACTGCGTGCGTTTGCACGTGTAGGTTGACTGGTGCACCGACATTCTGTTGAGACGAACTATAGTCGTCTGTCGAGCCGTCTTCGCTGGCGGGGTGGCAATCCGGGTGTATCTGAGGAGGCCGACGTGGACCAATTTTGGTTGGGTATGGGGCTATGGGCCCGATCGTGCTGGTGATGGCGGCGTGTGGCGTGATTGCGCACTACAGCCGTCAACGGCGCGGTGCCGATCTGCTGCGCAACCTTGATCACCACGACTGGTGTCGCTGGACCCGGTCGCGACACTGAACGTCGTCGTCGGGACTGCAGTCACACACTGTCGCGCCGGTGAAAGTCAACCGCGACCAGTCGGCACGCGAGGTCGCAGCAGACGAAGGCCGTCAGGCGGTCCCAAGCCGTCTCGCACTGCACCGGGGAACCTCCCGTCGCGCTGGCTGCATTACTCCACAACCGGACGGATGAGCTACGCGCAGAATTCGGCCATAGCTGACGTTCAGGTGATGGCTTAGGTCGGTCGGCTTCACGGCACTCTCCGGCCGTTCGCACCTCAGCGGTCGTGAGCGACTCGTCTCGCTGTCGCCAACGCGTACTTGCGACCGTTGCAGGCCTTCAGTGAGCCTTGGACCGGTTCACCACCCTCGTGAAGGCCACAACCGGAAGCAATCAAACGAAACCGTCGGTCATAACCGA
This sequence comes from Paraburkholderia sp. EG304, assembly GCF_046543485.1. Classification (NCBI taxonomy): domain Bacteria; kingdom Pseudomonadati; phylum Pseudomonadota; class Betaproteobacteria; order Burkholderiales; family Burkholderiaceae; genus Paraburkholderia; species Paraburkholderia sp. EG304. Next base: position 63,630 of record NZ_JBKGUA010000040.1, read on the forward strand.
TGGTGCCAAATGCCTCCACTCAATCGCTTGTCGATTATCGTTTTCTCCTACACCTGTTCTGGACTCGTTCCATATATCAATGAGAGTGACGTATCTCAAGCAGATCATCAAGGGCATACACGCACAATCCGAAGCGGAAAAGGCCATCCGACGTGTACTGATGTCCCGCGTTGACAAGCTGCGCTGGTGCTTCACTTCGCGGGACGGTTGCATGCCATCACGATACATTGACGCGTTATCGCTACATCAAGCCAATGATTGGCGCGCGCAGTCACTGGCGCGATTTGCTGTGCATAACCGACGAGCCACGCGCGTACTACCTCACCGAGCGTGCTTGCGGCCACGTTTCCCATTGGCCGGGACTCGTCGAATTCAGTGCTCAGAGCCCGCCTCACAGCGTTATCGGAGACTTCCCGCACTCGAATCGGATCGAATTTTATTCTTGTTCGTCAGTCGGATAAGATCGCCGATTGTCGACGATTCTGGTTGAAACGTCGAATGTCCGAAACTGGCCGAGATGGAATGGACACCGCCCTCCCTTCGGGGAAATGGGCACGATTGAGGGCCTCCAGGACCGCACGGCATCAATGTGCCAAAGTGGAGTTGCGACACAACCACTTGAGGAACGGAGGCCCCAGATGAATGCTACGACATACGGACTCGACATTGCAAAACGGGTGTTCCAGATGTACTGGGTCGACGCCCAAACTGGCGAGGTTGTGAACCGGAAGTTCGGACGTGACGATTTAATTGCATTTCTGGCGCAGCGCCCTGCCGGCCGCGTCGCCCTCGAGGCGTGCGGAAGTGCCCACTGGTGGGCGCGTAAGATCCGCGCACTCGGACACGAGGTGGTGCTATTACACGCCCAATTCATTCGGCCTTTCGTGCAAACGAACAAGACCGACGCGGCGGACGCGCGGGCAATCTGGACTGCGGTGCAGCAACCCGGCATGCGCACGGTTGCCACGAAGACTGAGGATCAGCAAGTGATGCTAAGCCTTCATCGTATGCGCTCGTTGCTCGTCAAGTTTCGAACGATGCAGATAAATCAGCTGCGTGGGTTGCTGTATGAATTCGGCGTTACGTTCCGCGCAGGACGCGTAGCAGGACTCGACGAGATCAGAGAGCGCATGGCCGAACTCGAAGATGCACTGCCGCGATCAATGTTTCTTAACGTTCTCGAACAGCTGTCACGGATCGGCGTAATCGAGCCGGGGATGATCGGCGTAATGAGGCCACCTGGAATGGCCCCGAAACGCGATTTCGAAGGGACTCAAGAATGCGTTTTTTTGCCTGATTTTGCAACCACGTTTT
>NZ_JBKGUA010000041.1:0-61405 GCF_046543485.1 Paraburkholderia sp. EG304
CCTCCGTGCTGGAAATCGCCGGGTGTCGCCCTCGTGCACACCATGCGGCTCTGGCAGCAATGCTAACCCGCGTCTGGTTTCTCACGGCGGGCCAGCCACCACATCACGGAAAGTCATACTGCCTAATCCTCTATGCCGCGAACATGCACGGCCCACGCTCCCATCATCGGGCGGCGCTGTTCCACCGAATTGGTGCGGTGATAGGCCGCCTCAACCTTGTTCGACACAGTATGCGCAAGCGCCCGTGCGGCAAGGGTCGCGCCACGGCATCGCCGGTTGATGCTCGACCTTTGCCGCGTGCTTCGGCAGGATGTGATCGTGAAAACGAGAAAAGCCTGCGGAGCCTCAGGTACTCGCTTGCACCATCCCGAACTAAACCACCCCCACCGCCTCAACCTCGATCTTGAACCCATAGTGCAACTGCCGCACCGGCACGACCGCGCGAGCCGGTTTTGCCTCACCGGCCCAGCGCGCGTAGATCTGATTGAAGCTAGCCCAATGTTCGACATCGACGACATACACGCGCACCTGCACCAGTTGCGCGACGCTGCTGCCGACGCTTTCGAGCGCCGCCTTCAAGTTGAGCAGAACCTGTTCGGCCTGCGCGTCGAATGACGCATCGGCGAGCTTCTCGCCTTGGGCATTGATCGGCAGTTGCCCGGACACGAAGACGAAGCCATTCGCGACCGCCACATGACTGTAGTGACCGCCGGGTTTCGCCAGCGCGGCGGGATTGTGGGTGTGAGGCAAACGTGGGGCGTGCGTGCTATCGGTCATCAACCACTCCAGAAGTGAAATTGCCGGAGCGGTTCATCGCCGTGCTTCATTCAGCGCAAACCCGCACACTGCGCGTCACGCATCCACCATCTCGAGCTTCTCGCGCGCATCGGCACAACGACGATTCAGATCGCGATGCATCAGCTGGCTATCGAGCAAAGCCGATACATCAGTCAACCCCTGATCAAAGCGCAAGACATATTCGATGTCGGTGTAATCGTAGTAAGCGCCGCTGTCGGCCAGCCGTTGCGCCTCGGCGAATGCGGCAAATTGCCGTTCGCCGTTCATCAGGTCTTTGATCGCCATGATTGCCGCTCCGAGGAACAGTGACTTCATCATAGCAATGCAAACCGCGACGCACGGTGGTGCGCGCGCAACACCAGGTGTTTTCCGGAGACCCGCCCGGTGAACTCACGCGTCGGTCAATGCCCGCGGCCCGTGCAGCACGAGCGTCATACGGCTTTCACGCCGTTTTCACAGCGCCCGTGCAGTGCTCGACCTCAATACCCAAACAGCACACGCTACACAGCCGCAACCGGCGACGTCCCGTGCCAGCGCATCACGAGCCTGCGTCCGACAAAGCACAGGCAGCCCGCCACGCCGACGACGATACCCATGCCCTTCGGCGTGCCGTCCTGCCACAGCCCGACTGCGAGGCTCGACAACGCGCCCAGCGCGAGCTGCACCGCGCCGAACACGGCCGCCGCGGCACCTGCGTTGACCGGATAGCGATGCATCAGATCGGTCGTGCAGTTGGCGGACAACACGCCCACCACGCTGACGACGAAGAAGAGGCCAAACACGATCGACCACAAGCCGCCCCACCCCGTCAGCGATACGACGGACACGAACAGCGACGCAACGAAGCTCACGGTCGCCGCGAACGAGATGATCGGCACCGGCCCGAGCCGGCCGACGAACCGCGTGTTCAGGTAATTGCCGAACATGATGCCGACGATATTCAGCGCGAACAGGAAGCCATAGTGCTGCGCGGACACGTGGAAATACTCGATGTACACGAACGGCGTCGCCGTGATGTACGCGAACATCGACGCGAACGCCATGCCGCCGCACAGCATATGCCCCCACGCGACCGGATCGCGGAGCAGCGTGCCATACGCGCCGAACGACTTCAGCAGCGCCGACTGCGCGCGCATCTCGCGCGGCCACGTCTCCGGCACCTTCAGGAATGCGGTCACCGCGCACACGGCCCCGAACAGCGTCAGCGCGACGAATACGGCGCGCCAGCCGCCCAGCAGCAGCAACTGTCCGCCGATCAGCGGCGCGAGCAGCGGACCGATCGCCGTGACGATCGCGATCATCGACAGTACGCGCGCCGCATCGCCGGGCTCGTGCGCGTCGCGCGCGATCGCGCGAGCCAGCACCGACGCCGCCCCCGCGCCCAACGCCTGCACGAAGCGAAAGCCGACCAGCGAGCCGATCGAGATCGACAGCGCGCAGGCGATGCTCGCGAGCGCATACATGACGATGCCGCCGAGCAGGATCGGCCGGCGACCATACGTATCCGACAGTGGACCGTACAACAGCATGCCGATCGAAAAGCCGAACATGAAGCTCGTCAGCGTCGATTGCGCGGCGCCCGTGCCGACCGCGAAGGCCTGCGCGATGGTCGGCAGGCTCGGCAGATACATGTCGATGGAAATCGGCCCGCACGCGGCCAGCGCGCCGAGCAACAAAATCAGCCGGCCATCGGGCCGGCGTTTGACGACGTGAGACATGGGAAATCCGGATGGAACGCCGCGCCGGCATCGGCAGCGGAACGGGTGAAGCGGGAACGGCCATCAGTTGACCGGCTCGATTGTACGCGACGGTTAACCCGTTGACTGTGCGCGAAGCAGCGCCGCGCGGCGCAAACAGCGTCGATCGGTTAAGCTGCCGCCTGCATATCCATCCCCTTCCCCGATCCCGTTCGAACCCGCGATGACCGCCTTCCTGCTGATCTGGAGCCCCAAAAAATGGCCGTGGCCCGAACTGCCCGACATCGCGAAACGGGTGGCGGCCGGCGAAGCGGTGACCGACGCATGGGGCTGCGGCTTCGCGCGCGGCATCCTGCCCGGCGATCGCGTGTTCCTGCATCGCGTCGCGCAGGAGCCGAAGGGCATCTTCGGCTCGGGCTACGTGACGCGCGCGCCGTACGAAGTCCCCGACGCGTCGACCAAACGCGGCTACCGGCTGTGCATCGACTTCGTCTACGACTGGCTCGTCGATGCGCATCACGCGCCGGTCATCCCGCGCGATCAGCTGCGCGTGCATCCGTTCTCGGTGCAGACGTGGGATGCGCAAAGCTCGGGCACGATCATCAAGCCGATCGCCGAAGGCGCGCTGGAGAAGCGCTGGGCCGAATTGACCGGCAAGCGCAAGCCGCCGGCGTTGCCCGCGCCAGGCAGCCGGGCCTGAAAACACCCGCCGCCGCGGCCGCCCGCCCGCACAGCCCGCCGGCGCCGAGTCCGGTACAATTTCTCGATCCATCCCAGCATTGCGCGAAGTGTCCGCGGGAATCGTCCGAGGCCCTTTACGCCGCTGCGCAACCCTTGCTCCCTATTCCAGCCATCGCCATGTCCAGAAACGAAACCCTCTTCGAACGCGCGCAACGCACGATCCCCGGCGGCGTGAATTCGCCGGTGCGCGCTTTCCGTTCCGTCGGCGGCACGCCGCGCTTCATCGAGCGCGCGCAAGGCCCCTACTTCTGGGATGCGGACGGCCAGCGCTATACCGACTACATCGGCTCGTGGGGTCCCATGATCCTCGGCCACGTTCACCCCGAAGTGCTCGAAGCCGTGCAGCGCGTGCTCGTGAATGGCTTCTCGTTCGGCGCGCCGACCGAGTCGGAGGTCCAGATCGCCGAGGAAATCTGCAAGCTGGTGCCGTCGATCGAACAGGTGCGCATGGTGTCGAGCGGCACCGAGGCGACGATGAGCGCGCTGCGTCTCGCGCGCGGCTTCACGAACCGCAGCCGCATCGTCAAGTTCGAAGGCTGCTATCACGGCCATGCGGACAGCCTGCTCGTAAAGGCTGGCTCGGGCCTCCTGACTTTCGGCAATCCGACCTCGGCGGGCGTGCCGGTTGATATCGCGAAGCACACCACCGTGCTCGAATACAACAACGTCGCCGAACTCGAAGAAGCGTTCAAGGCGTTCGGCAATGAGATCGCCTCGGTGATCGTCGAGCCGGTTGCGGGCAACATGAACCTCGTGCGCGCGACCCCCGAATTCCTGCAGGCGCTGCGCCGCCTCTGTACCGAGTACGGCTCGGTGCTGATTTTCGACGAAGTGATGTGCGGCTTCCGCGTTGCGCTCGGCGGCGCGCAGCAGCTCTACGGCATCACGCCGGACCTTACGTGCCTCGGCAAGGTGATCGGCGGCGGCATGCCGGCGGCGGCGTTCGGCGGACGGCGCGACATCATGGCTCACCTCGCGCCGCTCGGCGGCGTCTATCAGGCGGGCACACTGTCGGGCAATCCGATCGCGGTCGCGGCCGGCCTGAAAACGCTGCAGCTGATCCAGGCGCCCGGCTTCTACGACACGCTCGCCGCACGCACCACACGTCTCGCGCAAGGGCTCGCGCGGGTCGCCCGCGAAGCAAACGTGCCGTTCGCCGCGGATGCGCTCGGCGGCATGTTTGGCATCTACTTCCGCGAATCGATCCCGACGAGCTTCGCCGAGGTCACGAAAAGCGACGTGCCGCGCTTCAACGCGTTCTTCCACAAGATGCTCGACGCCGGCGTGTACTTCGCGCCGTCCGCGTATGAAGCGGGCTTCGTGTCGAGCGCGCACGACGACGCAGTGATCGACGCGACGATCGACGCCGCGCGCGGCGCGTTCGCAGCGTTGAAGGGCTGAAGCCGGATTTCACGCAAAAGCCGCAACCCGCACGACCCAGACACCGCACCACAACGGACACCGATGTTCTCGCAAACCGATTTCGTCCATATGGAACGCGCGCTCGCGCTCGCGAAGCGCGGCATGTACACGACCGACCCGAATCCGCGCGTCGGTTGCGTGCTCGTCAGAAACGGCGAGGTGATCGGCGAAGGCTACACGCAGCCTGCCGGCCAGGATCACGCGGAAATTCGCGCGCTGAAGGACGCACGCTCGCGCGGCCACGACCTGCGCGGCGCGACCGCCTACGTGACGCTCGAACCGTGCAGCCATTTCGGCCGCACGCCGCCGTGCGCGAACGCGCTGATCGAAGCGCAGATCGGCCGCGTGATCGCGGCGATGGAAGATCCCAATCCGCAGGTCTCCGGCCGCGGACTCGCGATGCTGCGCGAAGCCGGTATCGAAGTGCGCTGCGGGCTGCTCGCGAACGAAGCGCGCGAGCTGAACATCGGCTTCGTGTCGCGCATGACGCGCGGCCGTCCGTGGGTGCGCATGAAAGTGGCGGCATCGCTCGATGGCCGCACCGGCTTGCCGTCAGGTGAGAGCCAGTGGATCACGAGCGCGGCCGCGCGCGCCGACGGTCATGCGTGGCGTGCGCGCGCATCGGCGATCCTGACCGGCATCGGCACCGTGCGCGAAGACAATCCGCGCATGACCGTGCGCGCAGTCGATACGCCGCGCCAGCCGCACCGCGTGCTGATCGACAGCCAGCTCGACGTGCCGCTCGACGCGCAGATCCTGGCCGGCGCGCCGACGCTGATCTTCTGCGGCGAACTCGATGCGCGTCTTGAAGAACGCGCGGTTGCGCTGCGCGAGCGCGGCGCCGAGATCGTGCCGCTGCCGAACGCGTTCGGCAAGGTGGATCTGCCGCGCATGCTGAGCGTGCTCGGCGAGCGCAACGTGAACGAATTGCACGTCGAAGCCGGCTACAAGCTGAACGGCTCGCTGCTGCGCGAAGGCTGCGTCGACGAACTGCTCGTCTATCTCGCACCGAGCCTGCTCGGCATTGACTCGATGAGCATGTTCAATCTGGACTCGCCCGACCTGCTCGAAGACCGCGTGAAGCTCAATTTCCACACGGTCGAGCGGATCGGCGACGATCTGCGAATTCTCGCGCGCTTCGCACAGGCAGCCGTACCCGGGACCGACGCCGTGTCCCCCACCGTTTCGCAATGATCAAGGATTAGCACGATGTTTACAGGAATCGTCGCGGCAGTGGGCCGCATCGAATCAGTCAAGCCGCTCGGTACGGGCGGCGACGCGGGTGTACGCCTGAACGTCGAAGCCGGCGGGCTCGACCTCGCCGACGTGCAGCTCGGCGACAGCATCACGATCCAGGGCGCCTGCATGACGGTGGTCGCAAAGACTGCTCATTCGTTCGAAGTCGACGTATCGCGCGAAAGCCTGAACCGCACCGCCGGTCTCGGCGAAACCGGCGAGGTCAACCTCGAGAAAGCGCTGCGCGCGCATGACCGGCTCGGCGGACATATCGTCTCCGGACACGTCGACGGGCTCGGTACCGTCACGCGTTTCGCGCCGGTCGGCGAATCGCACGAGCTGCGCATTCTCGCGCCGCGCGACATCGGCCGCTATCTCGCGTACAAAGGTTCGATTACGGTCAATGGCGTGAGCCTGACCGTGAACTCCGTCGCTGATCGCGACGACGGCTGCGAGTTTTCGATCAATCTGATTCCGCATACCGTGCAGGTGACGGCGCTCAAGCATCTGCGCGATGGCGTGAAAGTGAATCTGGAGATCGATCTGATTGCGCGCTATGTCGAGCGCATGCTCAATGCGCCGCGCGATGGCGATCAACCGTTGAAATAATCACGTTCGGGGCGAATCGCTCCGCTGAGCGAATCCAGAGCCGTGGCGCAGCGCGCGCACGATCCGAATCCGATCAGGACCATGAAAATGCCGCGCCTGCACGGTTGCTGGAATTCTCGGCCTGTCCGCCTGGTGAAAGCGTCGCTGATCGTCACCTGCATCGTCGGCATGAGCGGCGCCGGTGCCACGGTCGCGTCGAACCTCGTTTTTAGTTCGCCGCGCGCCGATGCCGCGACGCCAGCGAGCAACGCGAGCGCCACCCGTCTGCCGTCTTTTGCGTCGGGCGCGAGCGCTCCCTCGATGCTGTCGAGCGCGTTGCCATTTCTGCCCGGCAAACCGCTCGATGCGGCGGAACTGGCCAACCACTTAGGCATCACGGCCGACTCGTCCAAAGCGAAGCTGCTCGCGGACTGGGCGCAGAAACTGACAGCCGATCCGGACATTCAACGCTATTACTTTTCGTCCGACAGCAATCCGGCCACGGCGGGCCCCGCCCCGCTCGCTCGCGCGCTAGGCGTGCTTGACGGCATGGCGCGCATCTCGCAGCAGGACCGTGAACAGTTGATGGGCCTAACGACGCACGCGCTGAACAACGCGCCGCCCGATTGCGGCGGCCTGAAGAATCTGCAGCTGATCACGTCGCGCTATCTGTCGATGGACAAGGAAACCGACGCGGAACTGCAGGCGCAGCTGCAAGCGCTGTTCAACCTCATCAAACAGTCGACGCAAACCACGCCGCTGCCGCAAGTCACGCCCGGACAACGGCTGCGCGGGCAACTGGCGCTGTCGGCGTCGCTCGCGGACGCGCTGAATCGCAACCCTGACGATGCGGATGATCTGGGGCTATTGACGAGTGGCCGCCAAGGCGAGCTTTCGCCTGAAGCGTGGTGCAAGGCGATGCGCCTTTACCGCCAGGCGTTCGATAAGACGCCGCAACAAGCGCGCGAATGGATCACGCTGGCCGAACTCGACAGCAGCAGACGTTCGGCGGTGTTACTGATCACCGCGCTGAAAAACTTCGCTTCGGGCGCGCCTCGCCAACCGGCCTCCGCGCCGAAAGTATTCGACTACGCGGAACTGGTCCGGCAGCGCGTGCAGCCCAACATCGTCTGGAATGGCAAGCCGGGGCATCGGGAAACCGTGGTCGAAGTGCACTGCACGTCGTCAGGCAGTCTCGAGTCGGTCAAGATCGTTCGATCGAGTGGCGACCGGGCGTGGGACAAGGCCGCCGTCGAGGCGGTCAAGCGCTCCGATCCGATGCCGCGCGATGAAAACGGTGACACCCCGCGATCGTTCACGATCACGCTGACGCCGGGCGTTTGAACGGCGCATCAGACAGATTCCGACCGCACCTGCGACTTCAGATCGAGCAAGCTTTCCTCATGCGTCGCTAACGACGCTTCAAAACGCCGCGCGAGCGTGGTCAACCGAGTGATCGACGCGCGGCACCGTTGCGCGGCATGGCCTGACAGACTCAGCACGCACTCGCGAATCGCGCGGCTTAGCGCGGCGTGAAGGCGGCCATGGTCGACACCCGCGACTTCGCGCACCGGTCCATCTGCACTCGTTCGCTCGACGACGATATCGTCGAAACCGGCATCGTCAGCCAGCTCCACGCGTGCGAGCGAAGCGTTGGGCTCGATCACATAATCGCCCAGCAGCCTGTCTGCCTCGCGCCGATACAGCTCGAATATCGATTGCGACAGCGCATTGCACAGCCCGATCACGTCATGCGTCGTAGCATGTGCATCGAGCAACGCGGGCAGCGTCGGCACGATGCCGCGCCACACCGCGTTGGCAAGCTGCTCCTGCTGTTGCTCGAGCCGCTCGAGCGCCGCCTGCGACGACTCGCCAAGTTCGGCAAGTAACGGCAGCACCTCGCTTTGCAGCTTGCCGAGCGCGTTCTCTTCCAGATGATGCAGCAGCACCTCGGCCCGCTTGCGCCGTTTATACGCAAGCGCCGGTCCGGTGATGTCGAGCAACGCGGCATACAGCCGCTCGAAGCCCGCGTCACTCATGGCCGCCGCGGCGGTCTGCCCCGCCTCGCGCGCCACATGCGCTGAGACCGACACCGGCGGTTTCAGCAGCGCCGTGTCGACGCCCATCGCCACGAGCTTGTCTGCCGCTCGCATCCTGATGTCGTGCTCCTGCAGCGCGCGACGCGGCGCGCTCTTGTTGCACAGACACTTGACGAGTTCGCCGTCGACTTCGTCTTCCTCGTACTCGTCGCTACGAGTCACGACCGGCAGCAGCGGCTTGTTCCGATGCAATTCGCGGCCGAGCTCGTCGAGCTCCTGCACCTGGCCCGGCGAGGTGGAGCTGGTCAGCCACAACACACCGTCGGCGGTATCGATGAAGCACTGCGTCAATGCGGCGTTTTCCGGCGTCACCGAATGCAATCCCGGCGTGTCGAGCAATACCAGCTTTGCGCCGAGGCGCACCCCTTGCAGCCGCGAGGTCGTTTCGGTCGCGCCTTCGCTAAAGGGCTCCGACGTTTCGACGACGCGGCCCCCATCCACATGGAAATACTGCACGCTGCGCCCGTGCGCGGCGAAGCGCTCGGCGAGGAAATTGCAGAACGAACTCTTGCCCGCGTTGAACTTGCCGAACACGAGCAGCAACGCCTGATCCTCGAAATGATCGGCGAGGTGCTGGGCCGCTTCGAGGCTCGACCACTGTTGCATCGACGTTTGCACGCTGTCGCGCAGCAGCGTGCTGATCGTGTCGGCCTGAATGGCCAGTGCGCTGTTTGCGTGCAAGCCGTCGCACTTCAAACAGTCGTTTTGCAGATCGGCGCTCAGCTTCGCGAGCCAGTCGCTCAGCGCATGCAGCAGCGCGTCGGTTTCCTCGGCGATGAAGTCGAACGCATCGACCTCGGCGATGAATCGTTGCTCGTGGCTCGCGTCGGCTTTCATGCGCGCGCCACCAGTATCCGCATTGCGGCGGCCGCGTCGTCCGATGCGACGAGCGCCGCTTGCGTATCGACGATCTGCGCGGCCAGCGCCTTGCGGTCGGCAGACAGCTCGTAGTAGTGCGTGAATTCGCGCTGCATGCGCTCACGCCCCGCCGCTTCACAGAACATGCGGCGCAGATCCTTGCGGAACTTCACCGACACGCCCATCACCGCGATCATCACCGAGTTCAGGCTTTTCGCCGCGGTGTGCTGCTCCGCCGGCAGACCGATGACACCGTGCCCGGCCAGCATCGCATCGATCTCGATGCACGCGCGCGAGTACGCGATCTGGATATGCGCGCGCTCCAGTTTGCCCGCGGTGATCGCGTAGGCGTCTTTCGCGGTATCGGGCACGCTCGCGTGATCGGTGCCGAGCGCATTCAACATCGCGTCGATGTCGCTGCCGACCTTGTCGATGACGGCCGCGAGGCTCCGATCGAAGGCCTGCTTTTGTTGTTGCTGCGTGGTGCGCAGAATGTCCAGCGACGTCTGCCGTGCCGCGCGCAGCCGTTGCAGTTCGTCGCGGATTTCGCCGATCAGCAGCGTGGTTTCGTGAGCGCGCGCATCCGGCACACGCGCGAGTTCAGCGCGCAACGCGGCATGCAGCGCGGGGATGCCGCTCTTTTCAAGCAGCAGTTTCTTGCCGCCGTCGAGCCCCTTGCGATGGCGCATCGACGACACCGCGTTCAACGCGATGCCGGGCATCTGCCGGTCGATCGCTGCGCCGACGTTCTGCACCGCGGCGGCGTCGGGGAGCTGGTCGACTTGCGACAGCACGAACAGCGTCTGCCGGCCGGTCCTGACGCGGTCGGCGTCGAGCTCGGTCAGCAGCGTCAGTTCCTTCGCGTCGAGCTCGCCCTCTTTCGCGGCGTGCACGAACAGGCGAATGTCGGATTTCAGCCACGCGGCGCGCAACGCTTCGCGGTCGTCTTCACTGCCGACGTCGGCGTCGAGTCCCGGCGCGTCGAGCCAGCGCACACCCTGATGCACGCTGTCGGACAGGCGCACCGTTTCGCGCCGGTCCGACACCGCGAACGCATCGCGGCCCAACAGCTCGTTGAGCAGGCTGCTCTTGCCGTAGTTGTATTTGCCGACGACGGTGACGACCGGTTCACTGTCGTCGATCAGAATCAGCAGGCGCGCCAGATCGTGGGCCCGCTCGGGCAGCACGGACGCGACATCGTGCGCTGCGCGCTCACGAAGTTTGCTCGACACCGTCAACTCCTCGACGCTTCAGGGGATTGATCCGGCCGGCAGGACTGCCGGCCGTTGGCAACGAAAGGCGGCGGCCGTGTCGCCACGGCGCCGCCTCGTGCGATCACGCTTCGGCCGAAGCGCGCAGACGATAGACGAGCTGGTTGTCCTTACCCTGGACCAGCGGCGTGATCGTGAAGTTGAACTCGATGTCCTTGTACGCATCGGCCTTCAGGCCCAGCGCCGCGCCGCCGGTTTTCTCGACGACCGGAGGAATCAGCTCTTCGCGCGTTGCATACGCGAAGTCGTCCCAAATGAGCGGATCGCCTTCGATGTTGAACTGCGTGGTCAGCTTGCGATGACCGTCGCTGCTCACGAAGAAGTGCACGTGCGCCGGACGGTTGCCGTGACGGCCCAGCACGTTCAGCAGCTGCTGCGTCGCGCCGTGCGGCGGGCAGCCATAGCCCACCGGCATCAGTGTGCGGAACTCGTACTTGCCGTCGGCGCCGGTCTTTACCGCGCCGCGCAGGTTGAACTCGGTCTGTGCGCCGGTCGGATCGAAGTGCGAATAGAAGCCCTTCGAGTTCGCGTGCCAGCACTCGACGAGCGCGCCGGCGACCGGCTTGCCGTCCAGATCCTTGATCGTGCCGCGGATCACGAGCGGGCCCGCGTCTTCGTCGGCGTTGATATCGATCTTCGACACGCCGTCGCGCACCGGCGCGCCGGCCACATACAGCGGGCCTTCGATCGTGCGCGGCGTGCCGCCTTCGAGACCGATCTTCTTGTCCTCGGCATCCATGCGGATGTCGAGGTACTTCTCGAGACCGAGGCCGGCTGCGAGCAGCGCCGCTTCGCCGTCCTGGCCGAGCTTGTTCAGATAGTTGACTCCGGCCCAGACTTCGTCGGGCGTGATGTCGAGGTCATCGATTGCCTTGAACAGGTCGCCCAGCAGACGGAAGACGATCTGCTGGAAACGTGCGTTGCCGTTACCGGCATCGACGTTGGAAGCGGCTTTCAGCAGATCCTGCACTTCTTTGGTTTCAAATACTTTGACGCTCACGATGACTGTCTCCAGTTGGTATAGGGGGAAAAGATGGCTTTGGATGCGCTCGCCTTGAAATGCGCCTGGCCCCTGGGCTCAGATGTCGTCGTCCCGAATCGACGACGGGTGACGACACAGAGGCGTCACCGAAATCTTCATGTACGGGGACAGAGGCAAACCGGACAGAATGTCGTGAAGTTCGGCATTGCTCTCTACATCGAAGATGCTGTAATTCGCGTACTCGCCAACGAGGCGCCAGATATGACGCCACTTGCCGCTACGCTGGAGTTCCTGCGAGTAAGCCTTCTCGCGGGTCTTGATTTCGTTCGCCACTTCGGCCGGCATGTCGACCGGCAGGTTCACGTCCATTCGCACATGGAAAAGCATCGTTGACTCCTCTTGATCTGAATCCGTCTAGCGGGTCACCTTCATCAGCCCGTCTCGAGTGAATCGCTTGACCTTCGCCTCGTCGAGTTCGATGCCGAGACCCGGGCCATTCGGCACGGTCAGTTCGAAGTCGCTGTAATCGAGCGACGTGGTCAGAATTTCTTCGGTGATCAGCAGCGGGCCGAACAGCTCGGTGCCCCATTGCAGATTCGCGAAGCTCGCGAACAGATGCGCCGACGCCACCGTGCTGAACGCGCCTTCGAGCATCGTGCCGCCGTACAGCTCGATGCCGGCGGCATCGGCGATCGCGGCCACGCGCTGCGCGGCGAACAGGCCGCCGCTCTGTTCGATCTTGATCGCGAACACATCGGCGCCGCCGTTCTTCGCGATCTCGAACGCGCTGTCCGGACCTTGCAGGACTTCGTCGGCCATCAGCGCGACCGGGAAGCGGCGCATCAGGCGCGCGAGCGCGGCGGCGGATGCAACCGGCTGCTCGACCAGATCGCAGCCCGCGTCGGCGAGCGCCGGAATCGCCCAGGCGGCCTGGGTCTCGCTCCACGCCATGTTCACGTCGACGCGCACCGCGGCGCGCTCGCCGACCGCTTTCTTGATGTCGGCGACGTGTTTGATGTCGGTCTTCAGTTCCTTCGCGCCGATCTTCAGCTTGAAGACCTTGTGGCGGCGTACGTCGAGCATGTGCTCGGCTTCGGCGATGTCCTTCGCGGTATCGCCCGACGCGAGCGTCCACGCAACCGGCAGGCGCTCACGGCGACGGCCGCCGAGCAACTCGCTCACCGGCACGCCGAGGCGCTTGCCATGCGCGTCGAGCAGCGCGGTTTCGAGCGCGCTCTTCGAGAAATGATTGACCTTGACCAGCTTGCCGAGGTGCGCCATCAGCGCCTGGATCTGCGTCGCGTCCTTGCCGATCATCGCCGGGGCGAAGTAGGCGTCGATCGCGAGCTTCATCGCCTCGGGGCTTTCCGGGCCGTAGGCCATGCCGGCGATCGTGGTGCCTTCGCCGATCCCGACGATGCCGTCGCTGCAGTACACCTTGACCAGCATCAGCGTCTGCCCGTACATCGTGGCGACCGACAGCTTGTGAGGACGGATCGTCGGCAGATCGACGAGGCGGGTTTCGATACGTTCGATGGTCGCGTGGGTCATGGCGGCTACGGCGAGAAGTGAGTTCATTGGATGTTTTTATACCCCTCGCCCTTTTGGGCCGTCCAATACTTTTCTTGTCCTTTTTCATACCTTCAAGGTATGGTGACCCGCACAACCCCGGCCTTTCTATGGATTTTGCATCGCACCATGCATGTCGCGCATTGAAAAAGAGCCCGTTTTCTCGCCGCGAACATTGACCTGCGTCAAGCTTCGATGCTCGTAGAGCATGTTGTGCGCGGTAGGTGTGACTGGCGATAAGGCCTCACACCGCGGACAGCGCCCTGACCATCACGTAGTACGTCGTGAGCGGGCGACGTCGGCGGCTGACCGAATAGCTGCTGATACCAGCCGAAGCTGCGAGCCACGTCGTCGACGCCGATGATCGTCCGGGTACGCTTCATTCAAGCCTCCATCCGGCGAACGACGCGAAAGCTATAGCTCGCCGCGCACGCCCAGCGCCGCGATACGGTCAGCAGTGCGGCACGCGATCGCCTGGATCGTCAGCGAAGGATTCACGCCGCCGACGGTCGGAAACACCGAGCCGTCGCACACCCACAGGTTGCGGATGTCCCAGCTGCGGCAGTCCGCATCGACGACGCTCGTCGCCGGATCGTCGCCCATGCGGGCGGTGCCGTTCAGGTGGCAGGTGTCGTCGGTCTCGCGCCAGATCTCCTTGCCGCCGGCCGCCGCGAGCGCCTGCTCCATGAAGTCCAGCGAATGCGCGATGAGCCGCTTGTCGTTGTCGCACCATGAATAGGTGACGCGCGCGATCGGCAGCCCGTACTGGTCCTTCTCGTCGGCAAGCGTCACGCGGTTGCGCTGCTGCGGCAGCATTTCGCCGACGATCTTCAGCCCCGCCTGGTGGTTGTACTTGAGCATCTCCGCGCCGAGCGCGTCACCCCACAAGCCACGGCCGTTCTGCACCGCGACCCAGCCGTTCGGCAGCGGCCCCTGGCTCATGTAGCAGTAGCCGCCGAAAAAATCCTTGCCCTTGTCTTCGTAGTTCCAGTGCTCGGTGAGCGCGAGCGACGGCGGTCCCTTGTACCAGCGGATGTCTTCGTCGAAGGTGCCGTAGACGGCCTGGTTCGACTGCGCCATCAGGTTTTTGCCGACGAGTCCCGAGCTGTTCGCAAGTCCGTCCGGAAAGCGGCTGTTGGCCGACATGAGCAACAGGCGCGGCGTTTCGATCGCGTAGCCGGCCACCACCACGTGCTTCGCGCGCTGGAATCGCCATTGCCCTTCGCGCAGATATTCGACGCCGGTGGCGAGCCCCGCGTCGTTGGTGACGACGCGGCCGACCATCGCCAGATCGCGTACTTCGGCGCCGGCACGCAGCGCACGCGGAATCCACGTGACGAGCGCGCTTTGCTTCGCGTTGGTCGCGCAGCCCGACACGCAAAAGCCGCGGTACACGCACGGATGCGCGTGGCCGCGCGGCGCGGAGATGGTTGCGAGCGGCGTCGGGCACCAGTCGATGCCGAGCGCTTCGGCGCCGCGCGCAAGCACCAGCGCCGCCGCGTTCAGCTCATGCGCGCGATACGGATAGCGCGGCCGCTTCGGGCCCCAAGGATAGTTGACCGGTCCGGAGATTTTCAGTGCCTCCTCGACCTCGCCGTAGTAGCGCCACATCTCGCGCCAGTCGAGCGGCCAGTCGGCGCCATAGCCGAGCACGCTGCGCGACTTGAACCACTCGGGCCGAAAACGCAGCGACACCATCGCGAAATGGACCGTGCTGCCGCCGACCGCCTTGCCGCTGTTGTTGTGGCCGAGCTTCAGCGGATTGTCGCCGTCGCAGATGCGCTCGTCGGTCCAGAACAGCTTTTCCTGATGCGCCTCGTCCGACGCGAACTCCTCGAGCGGACGCCACCATGCGCCGGCATCGAACGCGACGACCTTGAAGCCCTTTTCCGCCAACCGGCACGCGAGCGTGCCACCTCCGGCGCCGGTGCCGACGATCGCGAAATCGACCTCCTCGCCGTCGGGGTACGTGCGCATCGGCACCCAGTCGCCACGCTGGAACACATCCGGGGCGCGGCCGTCCTTGCCGCGCGGCCGTTGCTGCGCATCATCGGACACGGCGGTTCTCCCTGGCGGCCTCTTCGTGCGTGTCGGGCGTTGCTTCGACCGCCTCCCACGGATCGCGCCGGTTCAGGTACATGCGCACGTAGCCGCGCGGATTCGCCGGGCCGCCGAAACCGATCTCGCTCCACGCGTGCGGATGCGAGTAGTAGAGCCCGCAGATGTCGTGCAGCACGCGCTCGCTAAAGAACAGCTTCGACGGCATGCCGCGCCACGCGGGGTTCGTCAGTTCGCCGCGCTGCATGTCGCCGAGCAGCGCGATCTGCGCGTCCTGCGCGAGACTCGCGAACGGCAGGCCGCCGCGCTCGCGGGATTCGGCATCGAGCGCGGCGAGGCCGATGCGCCAGGTGTCGCGCATCGGCGGCAAACGGGCGTCGCGGTAGCCGTCATTGCTGTTGCCGGCGAGGCGCGCGTCGAGCAGCGCGGCGAGCGGCACCACCGGTTGCGCGTTCGCTTGCGGCACGATGCGCGCGCACAGCGACGTGACCGCGAGCCATTCGACGGCGCTGAAAAAGCGCGGCTCGAGCGGTGTCGCGAGGCGTTCGGCGATCACCGCGCGGGTGTGAGCGTCCCACGACGGCGTCGAGCGTTTGTCGAGCACGTCGTAGCCGGGATAGCGGGTGGCTCGGGTCGAGCGTGGTTCGTGAGTCATTTTTCAGTCTCCCGCAGACGCAGCGCGGCGAGTCCGGCGAGCGCCAGCGCGGAAAAGCTCGGCGGCGCAGGCAGCGGCGGCCCGTCGAACAGGTTCTGGCTCCAGTTGCGCCAGCCGCCCTGGCGACGCGCGATCCCGCGCGCGTGAAAACCCGCGCCGACAAAGCCGAGCGCGGTCGTGATGCGCAACCACAGCCGCGTGTGCCAGCGCTCGCGCGGAGCAGCCAGCGCGGCATGCGCGAGCAGCGCCGCGGTGACGGGCGGAATGCTGACCGGCGCGTACATCGCGCGATGCTGGAACGCGCCGCGAAAATGCAGCAGCGCGGCCTCCCCCACGGTGCCGACGAGACCGGCCGCGACCAGCAGACCGAGCGCCTGACCGGCCGGCATGCCGAGCAGTCGCGGGTCGGCGGCGGGCTGGTCGCGCAGCCGTTCGGCGACGGCACCGAACGCGCCCGACAGCAGCAACGCGATCGGCGCGCCGAGCGGCGCCGCGTGAAACAGGTTGTTCCAGCTCCAGCCGCCCGGGCGCTTCATCACGTTGTAGAGATGGAAACCGGTGCCGGCGATGCCGGTCGCCGCCGCGCCCAGATAGATCGCATGGCGCGCGCGATGCGTTTGGCCGCGACGATCCGCGCCACCATGCAGACCCGCGGCGAGCGACAGACTCGCGCTGACGAGCGGCGCGAACATCGCGGGGTTGTCGAACGAGCCGCGGTAGTGCTCCATCGCGCTGTCGGCGAGCACCGACAGCGCGAGCAGCGCGGAGCTATGGTTGAAGGTGCGGGCCGCTTCGACGTGTGCCTGGACCTCGCCAGCGGGTTTTCTCGTGTGTACACGCGCCCGGAACGTCACGGGGGCTCGACGCTCGCGCTGTCGCAGGCCGCTGCCGCGTGGTTCGCGATGCGGCTCGGGTCCTCGCGCGCCGCGCGCGGCCAACGTCGCGACGGCCGCGACCGCCGCCGCCGTGTACAGCAATCCGGGTACGCTTGAAGAGCTCATCGATATCGCTTCCCTGTTCCGGCCTGCTTTATTTGATGAGGTAGCGCGCGGCGTCGCCCTGCTTGAATTCGAGCCCGCAACCGGGCCGCGACAGGTCCGGCTCCATCTCGCCATCGCGCAAACGCGGCGCGCCGTCGAACAGCATCGCTTCGATCCGGGCGTGGTCGTGGAACCACTCCTGATGGCGCAAGCGCGGCGCGGCGCACGCGACGTGCAGATGCAGCGCCGGCGCGCAGTGGGCGGACAGCGGCACGTGATACGCGTCGCACAGCGCGGCGGCCTGCAGAAAGCCGGTGATGCCGCCGCAACGGCTCGCGTCGGCTTGCAGCACGTCGACGGCACCGGTCGCGAGCAGGTGGCGGAAATCGTCGAGCGTGTAGCCGTATTCGCCGGCGGCGATCTCCATGCCGGCCGGCACGTGCTCACGTACGTTGCGCAGGCCCGCTTCGTCGTCCGAAGACACGGGCTCCTCGAACCAGCTCACCTCGTGCTCGGCGAAGCGTTGCGCGTAGTACAGCGCCCGCTGTGGCGTGAACGCGCCGTTGGCGTCGACGAACAGGCCCGCGCCGCCGATCGCCTCGCGCGCCGCCGCGACGCGCGCCGGGTCCTTGTCGGGCTCGCTGCCGATTTTCATCTTGACCCACCGGCAGCCGTCCTGCGCGACCCAGCCGGCGAACTGCTGCTGCAGGCGCTGGTTCGTGTACGTGGTGAAGCCGCCGCTGCCGTAGACGGGCACGGTCGGGCGCAGCGCGCCGAGCACGCCGACGAGCGGCACGCCGAGCAGCTTCGCCTTCAGGTCCCACAGCGCGCAGTCGATCGCGGAAATGGCGGTGGCGGCCAGTCCGGCGCGGCCGAGATTGCGCACCTGGCGTTGAAGCCGTTGCCAATGGGCGCCGACGTCCAGGCCGTCGTGATTCAGCACGCAGGTGGCGAGCGCGCCCTGAATCAGCGCGACGATGCAGGCGTCGCTGTACGTGTAACCGATGCCGGTGCCGCCGCCCGCGTCGACCTCGACGACGACCAGCGTGGTCGCGTCCCACGCGAACGTGCCGTCGGCTTCCGGCGCGTCGGTCGGAATCCGGTACGCGCTCGCGCGCAGCGCGGTGACGGGCGCCTGCGACGAGCCCCCATTGGTGACGCCGCGCTTCATGGCCGCGCTCCTTGCGCGTGCGCGTGACGCCTTGCAGCGATGCAATAGCCGACGGTCCCCGACATCGCAGTCTCCGGATCGTAGTGAGACGAAGCTGCCTGCTGCGCCGCAAGTACCGTTCCGCACTATTGCAATCCGTAAAGCGGGGCGGCGATGGCGAGCACGCCCAGCTCTTTGTCAATCGGCCAAACCGCCTATGTCGTCTGGCGGAGGCGACTTGGGCCCGCGCGTGGCGTAAAATACGCGCTTTCCCGAAAAACTCGCCAACATGACGCTCGCCTCCGCCCAAGAGATCATCGCCGAACTGAAAGCCGGTCGGATGGTGATCCTCGTCGACGAAGAAGACCGCGAAAACGAGGGCGACCTCGTGATCGCCGCCGAGTTTGTCACTCCGGAAGCGATCAATTTCATGGCTCGCTACGGCCGCGGCCTGATCTGCCTGACGCTGACCCAGGACCGCTGCAAACAGCTGAACCTGCCGCTGATGACCTACCGCAACGGCACGCAGTACGGCACTGCGTTCACGGTCAGCATCGAAGCGGCCGAAGGCGTGACGACCGGCATCTCGGCAGCCGACCGCGCCCGCACGATCGCCGCCGCGGTCGCGCCGGACGCAAAAGCCGAACACATCGTGCAGCCCGGCCATATCTTCCCGATCATGGCCCAGCCGGGCGGCGTGCTGGTGCGCGCCGGCCATACCGAGGCCGGCTGCGACTTCACGAGGCTCGCGGGCCTCACGCCGGCCGCGGTGATCTGCGAAGTGATCAAGGACGACGGCACGATGGCGCGTCTGCCGGACCTGCTCGAGTTCGGCAAGGAGCACGGCCTGAAGACCGGCACGATCGCCGATCTGATCCACTATCGCAGCCGCACGGAATCGATCGTCGAGCGTATTTGCGAACGCACGATGCAAACCGCGCACGGCGCGTTTCGCGCGGTCATGTATCTCGACCAGCCGAGCGGCCAGCCGCATATCGCGCTGGTGCGCGGCACGCCGTCGCCCGATCGCGACACGCCGGTGCGCGTGCACGAACCGCTGTCGGTGCTGGATCTGCTCGAAGTCGGCGAATCCACGCACTCGTGGACGCTGGATGCGGCCATGAAAGAAATCGCGGAACGCGATCTCGGCGTGGTCGTGCTGCTGAACTGCGGCGACTCGAAAGACCATCTGATCGACGTCTTCAAGGCGTTCGACTCGAAGGAAAAAGCGGAGGCGCTGAAGCGCCGCCCGGTCGACTTCAAGACTTACGGCGTCGGCGCACAGATTCTGCGCGAACTCGGCGTCGGCAAGATGCAGGTGCTGTCGAACCCACGCAAGCTCGGCAGCATGTCGGGTTATGGTCTCGAAGTGACGGGCTTCATTCCGATGCCCGGCAGCAAAACGCAAGCCCCGCAAGTCTGATCCGGCCACTCACGCGCCTCGCGCCCACTCAAACACTACGGAATTCACATGGAAATCGGACAATACCAACCGAATCTCGACGGCGACGGACTGCGCATCGGCATCGTCCAGGCGCGCTTTAACGAACCCGTCTGCAACGGCCTCGCCGACTCCTGCATCGAAGAACTCGAACGCCTCGGCGTGACCGGCGAAGACGTGCTGCTCGTCACGGTGCCAGGCGCGCTGGAAATCCCGCTCGCACTGCAAAAGCTCGCGGAAAGCGCGCAATTCGACGCGCTGATCGCGCTCGGCGCGGTGATCCGCGGCGAGACGTACCACTTCGAACTCGTGTCGAACGAAAGCGGCGCGGGCATCACGCGCATCGGCCTCGACTTCGGCATTCCGGTCGCGAACGCGGTGCTGACCACCGAGAACGACGAGCAGGCCGTCGCACGCATGACCGAGAAGGGTCGCGACGCCGCGCGCGTGGCTGTCGAAATGGCGAACCTCGCGGTCGCGCTCGAACAGCTCGGCGGCGATGACGACGAAGACGATGACGAAGACGACGAGGAAGAGGCATGAAGAGCGCACGCCGACGCTCCCGCGAACTGGCCACGCAGGGGCTTTACCAGTGGCTGCTGTCGGGCTCGCCCGGCGGTGAGATCGACGCGCAACTGCGCGGCGCGCAAGGTTACGACAAGGCCGACCACGAGCATCTGGACGCAATCCTGCATGGCGTGATGCGCGATTCCGAGGAATTGTCCGCCGCGATCGCGCCGTGCCTCGATCGTCCGATCGATCAGCTGTCGCCGGTCGAGCGCGCGGTGCTGCTGGTCGCCGCGTTCGAACTGAAGAATCACGTCGACATTCCGTATCGCGTGGTCATCAACGAAGCGGTCGAGCTGACCAAGACGTTCGGCGGCTCGGATGGCTACAAGTACGTGAACGGCGTACTCGACAAGCTCTCGGCGCAACTGCGCGCCGCCGAAACGCAGGCGGCTCGCAAGGGCTGAGCGCTGTGCGGGCGGGGCTATGCCGCGCATCGGTTCCCGCCACGCCGCACTGCACAGGGCGAAGCACCTCGAGCGCCCGCAAGGACACCGCCGCGCGCTTCGATGAGCGCATCATTTGATGCGTGGGCGCCGTCCCCTGCTTCTGAATTGGATCTGACCGTATGAACTCCGTGACCGAACCTCTCGTGCGGCTCGCCGCGCGCGTCGATGCCATCCAGCCTTTCTACGTGATGGAACTGGCCAAGGAGGCCGCGCTGCTCGAACGAGCCGGGCGCGACATCATTCACATGGGCATCGGGGAGCCGGATTTCACCGCGCCCGAGCCGGTCATCGAGGCGGCCGCGAGCGCGCTGCGCCGCGGCGTCACGCAATACACGAACGCGCTCGGCGTGCACGAGCTGCGCGACGCGATTTCCGCGCATTACGCCGAGTTCTACGGCATCGACGTCGATCCGGCGCGGATCGTGGTCACGGCGGGCGCGTCGGCGGCGCTGCTGCTCGCGTGCGCGGCGCTCGTCGATCGCGACGACGAAGTGCTGATGCCCGACCCGTGCTATCCGTGCAACCGACATTTCGTGATCGCCGCCGAAGGCAAGCCGGTGATGGTGCCGAGCGGGCCGGCCGAGCGCATCCAGCTGACCGCCGACGACGTCGAACGCCTGTGGGGCGAGCGCACCCGCGGCGTGCTGCTCGCATCGCCGTCGAATCCGACCGGCACGTCGATCGAGCCGGCCGAACTCGAGCGGATCGTCAAGGCCGTGCGTGCGCGCGCCGGCTTCACGATCGTCGACGAGATCTACCAGGGCCTCAGCTACGACGCGAAGCCCGTGTCGGCGCTGTCGTTCGGCGACGACGTGGTCACCGTCAACAGCTTCTCCAAGTACTTCAACATGACTGGCTGGCGACTCGGCTGGCTCGTCGTGCCGCCCGCGATGGTCAGCGCGTTCGAAAAGCTCGCGCAAAACCTGTTCATCTGCGCGTCGGCACTGGCGCAGCACGCGGCGCTCGCCTGCTTCGAGCCGGAGACGATCGCGATCTACGAAGCGCGGCGCCTCGAATTCAAGCGACGCCGCGACTTCATCGCGCCGGCGCTCGAATCGCTCGGCTTCTCGGTGCCGGTGATGCCCGACGGCGCGTTCTACGTCTACGCGGACTGCCGCGGCGTCGCGCATCCCGCGGCCGGCGACAGCGCGGCGCTCACGAAGGCGATGCTGCACGATGCCGGCGTCGTGCTGGTACCGGGCATGGACTTCGGCACGCACGCGCCGAGGGACTACATCCGGCTGTCGTATGCGACCGCGTATCCGAAGCTCGAAGAGGCTGTCGAGCGGCTGGCGAAGCTGTTCGGGCGGCATTGATGTGAGGCTTTGAGCCGCCGGCGACCGGCCTGCCAGACGCAAAAAAGGACACCCTCGGGTGTCCTTTTTTATTCATGCGCCTGGCAAACGTCTAACTCAAGCTCCCAGCTCCGACGCCGACGCCACATGGCGCGTCGCCGAATTGGCGCTCGCGTCGTCCTGCTGATCGGCCGGCTGCGAGTGCGCCGCCGGAGTCGCCGGGCTCAGCGCGTGGCCGGCCTGCAATGTCACCTGGACGCGCTTGCCGTTGCCGCCGCTCGTCGAGGCGGCCGGCGCCGGCGTCGTCGACGCGGTCAGCACTGGAGCCTGCGGCGCATTGATCGGCACCTTGCGGCCGCGCGCGACATCGCGCAGGCGACCGCGCTCGGCCATCACCTTCGCGCCGTAGCCACCGTCGTCCGGCGTGCTCGAGCCGACGTACAGTCGGAGGCCACCCGGCAGCGAGCCGCCGCGCGCGATGCAATCCTTCAGCACGAGTGCGCCGACCTTGATGTTCGCGAGCGGTTCGAGCGCAGCGCTCTGGCCGCCGAAATACTGGAATTTGTCCGAATGCACCTTCGACATCACCTGCATCAGGCCCTGTGCGCCGACGCCGCTCTCGGCGTACGGATTGAAGCCCGATTCGATCGCTATCACCGAGAGCAGCAGCAGCGGATCGAGGCCGACTTCGCGGCCGGTGTCGAACGCGGCCTTCACGAGCTCGCTGACGGGCTCCTGAGCGACGCGATAACGCCGCGCAAGGTACGACGCGACCAGGTCCTGCTCGTGGCTCGACACGAGCACGCGGTCGTCGCGCGCATCGGCGGACACGCGTTGCTGCGGAATCAGACGCGCGAGCGCGCTGACGCCCTGCATCGTACGCGGATCGAGGCCATTGAGCGCGACGGTGCTGGTGCCCGACGTGCCAGCGTTGTCGAACGCGCCGTCGAAGCTGGTGGTCGACGAGGTCAGGGTCATGCTGCCGTCGCTCGACCCATCGGCGGGGCTCGGCGAGTTCGGCGAATTGGCCGACAGCGATTCGTCGGAGGATGCACCGGCATTTCTGGTCGGTCCGATGGCCGGCAACGGGTTGCCTTGCAGTAGGCGGGCGGGGCCCGCTTGCACGGCGGCGGAAATGACCGGCATCAGACGCGCAGCCAACGCGCCGCGCCAGGTTGGCATCAGCCATAGTGCGAGAGCCAGCACCACGGCGATCCCGCCGACAATGCTGAACAGGTGATGACTCAGTCGCGTCCCGCGGCGCAGCGCACCGCGCACAACCTGCGCAATACGCTCATCAGGACGCCACGATAACCAGGCGTTCATTCAGATCTCCCATCTTGCATGATCCGCGAACTCCGCCGGGTCAAATCAGGCGGTACAGCGCGCTCGCAGAGTCAAGACATCGCGTGCTCTCTGGTTGGGCAGCAGCGACGTCGGGAAAACGGCAACAAATACCGTTTCGGGGAGCCATCTCAAAAACAGCCCACACATATTCAATGTGCATCGGGCTTGGCTCCCACGCGAAAAACCAGCGTTGTGGACGCTGGTGAGGGACTTCAATAATGCCGTTCTACCCTGCAGGGAAGTAAAACGGTGACGCGTTGCGTCTGAGGACCGGGGGCGACGGTAAAAAGGTTAACGCCCTGCAACCAATGTGGTCGGATTCTATGCACGGTTTTATAGATCGTCAACACTATAGAATGCAATATCTATAACTATTTGTAATTATAAACAGTGTTCAGTTGGCCGAAAGCCCTGTTCTGTGTGCGTTTTAGGCGATCCGACCCTGGCTGTTCCGGATAGACCATTTGGTTGATCTACGTGCGCTAGCTAACGCAGGTAAAATCGACAATCGTTTTTTGCGCCGGACACGTACATCCGTCGGTCCTTCTGCGCCCCCAATCCTATGCGCCGTGCATGCGGCCCTGAACCGTCACAGATGAAATACAAAGACTTGCGCGATTTCACCGGCCGCCTCGAGGCGATCGGTGAATTGCGCCGAATTTCGCAAAACGTGTCGCCGAATCTCGAAATGACCGAACTGTGCGACCGCGTGTTGCGCGCGGGCGGTCCGGCTCTGCTGTTCGAGAACACCGAGCGCCACGCCTTCCCGGTGCTCGGCAATCTGTTCGGCACGCCGCGCCGCGTCGCGCTCGGCATGGGCATCGATGCAGAAGCGGGCGCCGGCGACCAGGCGGCGCTCGAATCGCTGCGCGATGTCGGCCGGCTACTCTCCGCGCTGAAGGAACCCGAGCCGCCGAAAGGGCTCAAGGACGCCGGCAAGCTGCTGTCGCTAGCGAAGGCCGTGTGGGACATGGCGCCGAAGACGGTCAGCGCGCCGCCCTGCCAGGAAATCGTCTGGGAAGGCAACGACGTCGACCTCGGCAAATTGCCCATTCAGACCTGCTGGCCGGGCGATGCCGGGCCGCTGATCACCTGGGGCCTGACCGTCACGAAAGGGCCGAACAAGAGCCGACAAAACCTGGGTATCTATCGCCAGCAACTGATCGGGCGCAACAAACTGATCATGCGCTGGCTCGCGCATCGCGGCGGCGCGCTCGATTTCCGCGAGTTCGCGCTGAAAAATCCCGGCAAGCCGTATCCGGTGGCCGTCGTGCTCGGCGCGGACCCGGCGACGACCCTCGGCGCGGTCACGCCGGTGCCCGACACGCTGTCCGAATACCAGTTCGCCGGCCTGCTACGCGGCGGACGCACCGAGCTCGCGAAGTGCATCACGCCGGGCGTCGACGGTTTGCAGGTGCCCGCGCGCGCAGAGATCGTGCTCGAAGGCTTCATCTATCCACAGGAAGGAGAGCCCTCGCCCGCTCCGGCCGGCGCGCCGCCGCGTCCGTCGAAGGGTGCGTCGGCAACCTACGAACACGCGCTCGAAGGCCCGTACGGCGATCACACCGGCTACTACAACGAACAGGAGTGGTTCCCCGTCTTCACGGTCGAGCGGATCACGATGCGCCGCGACGCGATCTATCACTCCACCTACACCGGCAAACCGCCCGACGAGCCCGCGGTACTCGGCGTCGCGCTGAACGAAGTGTTCGTGCCGCTGCTGCAGAAGCAATTCACCGAGATCACCGACTTTTATTTGCCGCCCGAAGGCTGCAGCTACCGCATGGCGATCGTGCAGATGAAGAAGAGCTACCCCGGCCACGCGAAGCGCGTGATGTTCGGCGTGTGGAGCTTCCTGCGGCAGTTCATGTATACGAAGTTCATCGTCGTCGTCGATGAGGACGTCAATATCCGCGACTGGAACGAAGTGATCTGGGCGATCACCACGCGAGTGGATCCGACGCGCGACACGGTGCTCGTCGACCGCACGCCGATCGACTATCTCGATTTCGCGTCGCCGGTAGCCGGTCTCGGCTCGAAGATGGGGCTCGACGCGACCAACAAGTGGCCGGGCGAAACCGACCGCGAATGGGGCCGCCCGATCGTGATGGACGAGGCGGTCAAGCAGCGTATCGACAGCTTGTGGAATGAGTTGGGCCTCGGCCTCTGAACGCGCGCCAAACAACACAACTAATAACGGATGGAGCGCTTGCGCGGATGCACGCTTTTTCAATGATGTCGGACGGTTTTTTTCTGTCCTTGTCGCTGTGCCTCGATATCGGTCTCGTCAACGTCGCGATCATTTCCCTGACGCTGTCGCACGGCTTCCGGCCGGGCTTCTGGCTCGGCCTCGGCTCGTGCGTCGGCGATCTCATTTACGCGGCGCTCGCGCTCGCGGGCATGGCCGCGCTGCTGCAGTTCGAATCGGTGCGCTGGGTCGTGTGGATCGGCGGCGCGGCGATCCTGCTGTTTCTCACCTGGAAGATGGCGCGCGAAGCGATATTCCCGGCCACGGCACCCGCCGTAGCCGGCGAAGGCGACGCTACTGCGCCGCATCAGTCGCCATGGCGCGGCTTCCTGCGTGGCGTGCTGCTGGCGGTGTCGTCGCCTTCAGCGATCCTGTGGTTCGCGGCGGTCGGCGGCGCGCTGATCGCGAAAGCCGGCGCAACGAGCCCGACGACTGCTCTGATCTTCCTCGGCGGCTTCTTTCTCGGCGGCCTGTGCTGGACGCTTTTTATCTGCGGCCTTGGCAGCCACGGACGCAAGCGCGCGGGTGCCGGTCTGCTGCGGGCGTGTCACGTTCTGTCAGCGCTGCTGTTCGCGTATTTCTCGTACAGCGTGATCGTCAACGGGTACCACGACCTGATCGTACAGAGCACCGCACAAGTGGCAAGCTGAAGCGATCCAGAATAAAAAAACGGCTCGCATCGGCGAGCCGTTTTTTCTTCATGCGTCTCGGCGTCAGTCGCTCAGGCGAGGTACTGCGCGAGCTTCGGCAAATCGACGTTGCCGCCGCTCACCACCACGCCGACGCGCTTGCCCTTCACCGGCACGATGCCATTCAGCACCGCCGCCGCCGCGAGGCAACCGGTCGGTTCGACGACGATCTTCATGCGCTGCGCGAAAAAGCGCATCGTCTCGATCAGTTGCGCGTCGCTGACCGTTTCGATTCGCGCGACCAGCCGACGGATGACCGCGAACGTGTAATGGCCCAAATGCGTCGAGGCGGCGCCATCGGCGATCGTGCGCGGCGTGTCGATATGGACGATCTCGCCGC
Source organism: Paraburkholderia sp. EG304 (assembly GCF_046543485.1). NCBI lineage: Bacteria > Pseudomonadati > Pseudomonadota > Betaproteobacteria > Burkholderiales > Burkholderiaceae > Paraburkholderia > Paraburkholderia sp. EG304. Next base: position 26,481 of record NZ_JBKGUA010000041.1, read on the forward strand.
GCGCGAGCGACTGCTGGCCGTCGTTGCCCGCTTCGGGCTCGATGCCGATCACCGTGCAAGCCGGACTCAGCGCAGCAGCCGACAACGCGCTGCCGCTGATCAGCCCGCCGCCGCCAAGGCACACGAACAACATGTCGAGCGGGCCGGTTTCGTCGATCAGCTCTTTGACCGCGGTGCCCTGCCCGGCGATCACGTGCGGATGGTCGTACGGCGGAATCAGCGTCATGCCGCGCTCCTCGGCCAGGCGCCGGCCGATTTCCTCGCGATTTTCCTTGTAGCGATCGTACGTGATCACTTCACCGCCGTAGCCTTTGGTCGCGGCGACCTTGGCCTCGGGCGCGTCGTGCGGCATCACGATCGTCGCGTGAATGCCGGCGAGGCGCGCCGACAGCGCGATCGCCTGCGCGTGATTGCCCGACGAATAGGTCAGCACCCCCGCCTTGCGCTGCTCCGCGTCGAAATGCGAAATCGCGTTGTACGCACCGCGGAACTTGAACGCGCCCATGCGCTGGAAGTTTTCGCACTTGAAGAACACCGACGCGCCAGTGCGCTCGTCGAACGTGCTCGATGTCAGAACGGGGGTGCGGTGCGCGACGCCTTCGAGACGCGTGGCGGCGTCGAGGACGTCATCGAAGGTGGGAGCGGGAAGCGCTTGCATCGGCGAAGCTCTCCTGAAGCGGTGGCGAAGCAGCCATTCTCCCAGCTTCATCGATGCTTTGGAATGGTGCTTGCGGGAGCGCGCGACGCCTGCGAGGAACCCTGCGGAAAGCAAAAATCCAGCGATACAAATAGAAGCGGCGTAACCCGGCACAAGCCTGCGTTACGCCGTCGACGTTCCCGCGCGCGTCATGCGCGCCCGCGCTTCTTAATGACGATAGTACGGGTGTCCGTAGCCGCCGCGATAGTAGCCACGGTAGCCGTGGTAGTAGCCGCGATAGTAAGGGTGGCCATAGCCGTAATAGCCGCCGACCACCACTGGAGCCGGTGCGACCACAACCGGCGGCGCATACACCGGCGGAGGCGGCGGCGCGTAATAGACGGGCGGCGGCGCCGCATAGACCGGATAGGCGGGCGCGATCGGCACCCCAAGGCCGATACCGACGGAAACACCTGCCTCAGCAGCCCCGGCAAGTCCCAAGCCGAGTGCGGCTGCAACGACAAACGGAACGATCTTTTTCACTTCTATTCTCCTAGCGCGGCCTGCCAAGGTCGCCGACTGCGCATGCCTCGCATGCTGCGGAATCAATGTATCTAAAAAGCCCCGGCCGAACTGTTCGCATTTGTTGCAAATTGCAAGGGCGAGCCGAAGCGTTTGGCCGGGCGCCGCACGAGCGCGCCTACGCGCCGCCGCGACGACCGCGAAATCAGCCGTGAATCAAGGGGTTGCACGCGAGCGACGGACCGCGTGTCATAGGTCTGATCGAGCGCGAGGGGCTAAAGTTCGCGCATCGGTAAACTTTAATTACAAATTCGATTCAATCCTGACAGCCCGGAGGAATTTCCCAATAAAAAATGCCCGGCTCAATGGCTCGAGCCGGGCATTTTCTCACCTGTGAAGACCGCGCGACTAGCCGACCTTCACGTAAACGAATTCGCGGGACACATTGGGCGGCACGTATGCGCCGCTGATCCGCACGCGCGGCGTCAGGCGTTTTTTCTGATCCCACCAGCGACGGCGCTGGGCGTGCGTCAGGAACCGCAAGTGTTTTCGGTAAGAAAAAATACTCATCGCTACCCTCCCGATTTTCTGACTGCGAACGAAGTACGAAAATACGACGGTCAAAACCGGCTCATCGACCACTGTTCCTGTCACTACGATTGTGAGCAGTTTTCACACCCATGGGCGTCGCGCCACCCGATGACCGACCGTTGGCGCCATATCGCCCGCAAACTCATCCGACGACAGGTGTCGACCCGAGGGCCGGATCGCGCTCGCGCTGCGCCGGATGCGAGATACTGCTGCTTTCCCGTTCACACGATCCGTCTGGAGCAGGTGACCATGTCCCAGTCTTCCTTGCCGCGCGTCGGCTTCATCGGCGCGGGGCGGCTTGCGCGCTGTCTCGCGCTCGCGTTTGCGCGCGCCGGCTACCCGGTCACCGCGGTGGCGAGCCGCTCGGCCGATTCCGCGCGCCGGCTCGCCGCCCAGATCGCACACTGCGCGGCCTCAACCGACCCGCAACAGGTCGTCGACGCCGCCGATATCGTTTTTTTAGCCGTTCCCGACGACAGCATCGGTACGACAGCGCACACACTCCGCTTTGGCGGCGATGCGGCAAGCCACCCCGGCAAGGCGCTCGTGCACTGCAGCGGCGCATCGCCGGTCGAATTACTGGCGCCGGCGCGCGATCAGGGCGTGGCGATCGGCGGCTTTCATCCGCTGTATCTATTTAGCGGCGAGCTCGCCGATCTCGAGCGGATCGCCGGCTGTTCGGTGACGATCGAAGCCGACGGCGAACTGAAGGAGACGCTGACCGCGCTCGCGCTCGCGCTGCGCTGCCATCCGCTGTCGATTCCGCCGGGTGGCCGCATGCTGTATCACGCCGCCGCGCACTACGCGGCGAGCTTTGCGCTCTGCAGCCTCGCCGAATGCGTCGCGTTGTGGCGCACGCTCGGCTTTGCCGAAGACGACGCGCTGCGCGCGCTCTTGCCGATGCTCGCCGGCACGATCGAAACCGCGCGCGACAAGGGCCTGCCGAACGCGCTCGCGGGGCCGGTATCGCGCGGCGACACCGGTGTCGTCGAGAAGCAGCTGGCGCTGCTCGAAAGCTTCGACGGCGACCATGCCGCGCTGTACGGTCTGCTGACGCGCCGCGCGGTCAACCTCGCGCGACGGCGCGCCGCGCCGCCCGCGACGATTGAAGCGATCTCCGAAGCTGTGGAAGAATCGCTGGGCCGCTCGCTGAATCAGGCGGCAGCAGGTGCAAGCGTCAAGTAAGCCGTGATAATGTGACGTCCGGCGCGCCGGGCGAAGCAGACGCGAATCACGCGACGACCCGCGCCGCGCCTCGGGATCAACAGACGAGAACGCACAATGATCAAGGTCAGCATCCTCTACCCGTACCGGGAAAATGGCCGCTTCGACATGGACTACTACTGCGCGACCCATATGCCGCTCGCGGCGAAACTGTTCGGGTCGGCGCTGAAAAGCTGGTCGGTCGACGCGGGCCTGAACGCCGGACCGCCCGGCACGCCGCCGCCTTACGTGGCAGCGGGTCACTTCCTGTTCGATAGCGCGGACGACTTCTATGAAGTGTTCAAGCCCGCGTCCGAGCAACTATTGGCGGATATCCCGAACTACACCGACGGCGGCAACGGCACGATCCTGATCAGCGAGGTCCGGATTTCCGTGTGATGCCGGACAGACAACCACTGGTAGGCGGTGCGCAATGGCGTCGAACCTCCGGTTGGCTAACGAGTTAATCCAGAAAACCGCTGGCGCGCACCGATCGGGCGACGCCGGCAGCCCGCGGCCCGCCGGTGGCCGTTATCAGAAGCATAAGGACACGAGATGTTTGGCGATATCGCCCGTTTTCTGCTCAATACCATTTTCACGCTGTTCGGCGCGGCGCTGCTGTTGCGCGCGTGGCTACAGGTCGTGCGCCTGCCGCCGTACAACCCGGTCTCGAATGCCGTGCTGCAGGCGACCAACTGGATCGTGCTGCCGTTGCGGCACATTCTGCCGAGCACGCGCAGGATCGACTGGGCGAGCGTGGCCGCGACGCTGATCGCCGCGATTATCTACGTCCTCCTGATGATCGTGATGACCGGTGCCGATCCGCTGACGCTGGTGCCGACGCTGCTGATCGTCGCGGTACTCACTGCGATCAAATGGGCGCTCAATCTGATCATCTGGATGACGATCCTGATGGCGCTGCTGTCGTGGCTCAATCCGCGCTCGCCGGCGATGCCGATTCTGTATCAGCTGACGGCGCCGTTTCTGAATCCGCTGCGCCGCGTGCTGCCGAAGTTCGGCGGTATCGATGTGTCGCCGATCCTGCTGTTCGTGATCGTGCAAGTGCTGCAGATGGTCGTCACGCGCGCGGCGGTTCAACTGACTTATTTTGTGATCTGACCTGATCGCGTTGGAGACGCCGCCGCTTGCGACCGCACGCGGCGGCGTTTTCGTGTCTGCTGATCGTTGTGGCGGCTTCGACCGCCTCAGGCGGTCAATTTTCGGATCGCCAGGCTCGGTCGCGAGCCGTGGATCAGAACGTACTCCAGTCGCCCTCCGCAGCCGCGGTCGCCGCCACGCGCTCGCGCGCTGGCACGGCCACCGCGGGTCGCGGCAACGCCGGCTGGTCGACACGCACGCGCGCCGGCGCCTGAGTCGACGCCCGCGCCGGCTTCGACACGGCCGCCGCAAAACCGCGGCTCTCCGCGGTCCGGAACACCGACACCGTCTGCTTCATCTTGCGCGCCTGCGCTTCGAGCGATTGCGCGGCCGCCGCGGCCTGTTCGACGAGGGCCGCGTTCTGCTGCGTGGTCTCGTCCATCTGCGTGACGGCCTGGCCGACCTGGTGAATGCTGCGGTTCTGCTCTTCCGAGGCCGTCGCGATCTCGCCGACGATGTCCGACACGCGATGAATCGCGTCCTTGATATCCGCCATCGTCGTGCTGACTTCGGCCGCCTGCTGCGTGCCGCCCTCGATGATCGCGACCGACGTCGTGATCATCTCCTTAATCTCCTTCGCCGCGCTAGCCGAACGCTGCGCCAGATTGCGCACCTCGCTCGCGACCACCGCGAAGCCGCGCCCCTGCTCGCCCGCGCGCGCCGCCTCGACGGCCGCGTTCAACGCAAGAATATTCGTCTGAAACGCAATGCCCTCGATCACGCCGGTAATCTCCGAGATCTTCGTCGAGCTGCCGCTGATCTCGCCGATCGTGCGCACCATGCCCTCGACCGCCGTGTTGCCGGTGTTGACGACCTGTGCCGCCTGAGTCGCGAGCGCGCTCGCGTTGCGCGCGTTGTCGCTGTTGCGGCCGACGGTCTGCGTCAACTCCGACATGCTCGCCGCGGTCTGTTCGAGCGAAGCGGCCTGCTCTTCGGTACGCGCGGACAGATCGATGTTGCCGCTCGCGATCTGCTGCGAAGCGATGCTGACCGACTCGGCGCTCTCGCGGATCGAGCCGATCGTCGACGCCAGACGCTCCTGCATGTGTGCGACCGCGCGCAGGATGCTGCGCTCGTCGGCGGCGCCGGTGTGCAGGCGCTGGCTCAGGTCGCCGCCCGCGATCTGCTCGACGACCTTCGCGACTTCGGCCGGTTCGCCGCCGATCTGCCGCACGACCGCCCGCGTCACCAGCAGCCCCAAGCCGATCGCAATCGCAACGCCGACGACCGCGCAGCTCGCGATCCACCACGTCACCGAGCGAACCATGTCGACGCCGTTGGCGACGCGCTGTCTGGCCAACTCATCCCGCACGTCCGACAGCTTGATCATCAGCGTGCGCAGCTTGACGTGCAGCGGGTCGGTGGTCGATTTGAGTTCGGCGAGCGCGCCGGTCTGATCGCCCTGGTCGGCTAGCGCCATCACCTTCGCGACCGAACTGATATAGGCCGGATAGGCGGCGTCGAAGTCGCTCAGCAATTGCTTTTGCGCGTCCGTGGTCGCGTGCTTGCGCTCGTAGTCGAACGCCGCCAGGATCGCCGCTTCACCGCCGTGATTCAGGCGCACCGTATCGGCGCGGCCGGCCGGCTCCGGATTCAGGATGTACGAATAGAGGCGACGGAAGTGCGAGGCCGCCTGCCACGCGGCGGTGCCGTCGTCGCGCACCGGCACGAATTCGCGGTCGTACATTTCGGTTTGCATCGTCGCGACTTCGCGCACCTTCAGCACACCGACCGTGCCGACGATGGCCGTCACGAACGCGCACAGCATCAACGAGCCGACCAGCTTGTGGCTCAGTTTCAGATTGGAAAACCACTGCATCTTGGGAAAGTCTCTTGAACAGGATGGGGAGCGCCGCGAGCGTGACGGCTTGCCGGTGCGCAAGCGCACGATGTTGGGCAGCATTCGGGTTAACGGCAGGTGCACACGCCATCTGAAGACGCGCGCCGTTCTGACCGTCGACGCGAAAAGACGAGGCGGCCGTTCGTGCGCGCGAACCATACCCCTGCCCAAACCGCCCAAAAGCCTGTAAAATCGCGAGTTCCGCGGGCGTCGTATAATGGTAATACCCTAGCTTCCCAAGCTAGAGCCGTGGGTTCGATTCCCATCGCCCGCTCCACTTTCCTGCTGAGAATTCAGCGGAAGCTAGCAAGAGCCGCCTCCCTGAAGGCGGCTTTTTTGTAGTGGCAACGGCCCGGCACAGCGCGCAAGCCGCGCAGCCCTCACCCTTGCAGCAGCATCGACGATGATCCACGATCCAAACGACTCCGGTCTCCCGGACGACTCCCCGACTCCCACCAGCGCCGCAGACCACTCCACCCGCGACGGGACGAACCACGTCGACGGTACGCCCGGTGCGGCGCCGGCAGACACGCTTCATCACCGCCGCATCCGCAGCTTCGTCACGCGCGCGGGTCGCGTGTCGACCGGCCAGCGCCGCGCGCTCGATGAGTTCGGCCCGCGCTTCGTCGTGCCCTACACGCCGCAGCAGCCCGACTGGACCGGCGTGTTCGGCCGCGAAGCGCCGCGCGTGCTGGAGATCGGCTTCGGCATGGGCGCGACCACCGCGGAGATCGCCGCGCAACGTCCCGGCGACGACTTCCTCGGCGTCGAAGTCCACGAGCCCGGCGTCGGCGCGCTGCTGAAGCTGATCGGCGAGCAGTCGCTGACGAACATCCGCATCATCCAGCACGACGCGGTCGAAGTGCTCGAGCACATGATTGCGCCCGACAGCCTCGACGGCGTGCACATCTTCTTCCCCGATCCGTGGCACAAGGCGCGTCATCACAAGCGCCGGCTGATCCAGCCGAAGTTCGTCGCGCTGCTCGTGTCGCGCCTGAAGCCCGGTGCGTATCTGCATTGCGCGACCGACTGGCAGAACTACGCCGAACAGATGCTCGAAGTGCTCGGCGCCGATCCACTGCTAGAAAACACCGCCGACACCTACGCACCGCGGCCCGACTATCGTCCGGTGACGAAGTTCGAGCGGCGCGGCCTGCGGCTCGGCCACGGCGTGTGGGACCTGGTGTTCCGCAAGCGCGCCGCCGCGTGAAGCGACAAAACGGCAAGCCAACGAAAAAAGGTCCGCATTTGCGGACCTTTTTTCATCGCACGGCCAACCTCAATCGGCCCAGCTCAACCCGCCGCTATAGCCGATCAGCAGGATCAGCAGACCGAAGCCGATGCGATACCACGCGAACACCGTGAAGTCGTGCGACGCGACGTAGCGCAGCAGCCAGCGGATGCAAATGAACGCACTGACGAACGCAGCCGCGAAGCCGAGCGCGAAGCTGCCGAGCGCGTCGGTGGTGAGCAGATGCCAGTCCTTGTACAGCTCGTAGGCGGTCGCGCCGAAGATGATCGGAATCGCGAGAAAGAAGGAAAACTCGGTCGCGGCACGGCGCTCGATGCCGAACAGCATGCCGCCGATGATCGTCGAGCCCGAGCGCGAAGTCCCCGGAATCAGCGCGAAACACTGCGCGAGGCCGACTTTCAGCGCATCGAGCGGGCTCAGGTCGTCGATGCTGCGCACCCGCACCGCCGCGTCGCCGCGCGCACGCTGACGCGCCTCCGCCCACAGGATCACGACGCCGCCCGCAACCAGCGCGAACGCGACCGGCACCGGCGCAAACAGCGCCTCCTTGATCGACTTTTCGAACAGCAGGCCCAGCACGATCGCCGGAATCGTCGCGATGATCACGTTCAGCGCGAAGCGGCGCGCTTCCGGCCGGTTCGGCAGACCCACGATCACGTTGCCGATGCGGCGGCGAAACTCCCAGCACACGGCGAGAATCGCGCCGAGCTGGATCACGACATCGAAGGTCTTCGCGTGCTCGTCGGAAAAATCGATCAGACTGCCGACGACGATCAGATGCCCGGTGCTCGACACCGGCAGGAACTCCGTCAAACCCTCGACCACGCCGAGAATCAGCGCTTTGCAAGCCAGTAGCCAGTCCATCCGTGCCCCTTATCGCAGTTGGTTGTCGCAACGAAATGGGCCTGCACGGTCATGACTGGCATGCGCGGCCCTCGTGGCCGCACGTGCACGTCATCTTTCGACGATCTGCACGCGTATGCCGTTTGAAAGGATGGTGATTGTACCGGGTTCGTAATGGACGCCGGCAAATTGCAGTTGCTCGGGCTTGAACGTGTAGATCGGATAGTTGGTCAGCAATTGGGTCGCGAGCAGCGCCGCGGCCGCGTTGATCTGCTGCGTGTACATCTGCGCCTGGCCGCTCACGCTGACGTTATCGACACTTGGCGACTTGAGGATCACCGAACGGCTCGCCGCGTCGTAGGCAAGTTCGCTCGACAAAGTGAACACGCCATCGACCGGCTCTTGCAGGAACGGGCTCGCGAAACGCGCGTCGAGCTTCACCTGCACGCGGTTCGCATCGGGCAACATGCCCACCACCGGATTGCTCAGCGCGACGTCGAACACCTGCGACACCGTGCGCTGATACGGGAATTTGCGCTGCACGGCCTCCTGCACCTGCTTCTGCGAGAACGTGTATTGCGACGGCATGAACGGAAAAGTCGGGCTCGCGCACGCCGCGAGCGACACAGTGATGCCAAGCACGCTGCAGCCGGTCAGCGCGGCGCGCAGAAAGCGGCGCCGGGCCGGCGCTGCGGGTCGGGTCATGCGAAATCTCCTGTGGAAGCCCTTGCGGACATCGGCTTGCGTTGGCTGTGAGGTGGGTGATGGCGCTTATCGCATGCCGCGCATCATGGATGCGATGCCGGCTGTGTTTGCGCCTCAAGTTGCGTGAGCCACGCGAGCGCTTCACCGCGATTCGCGCCGCACATCTCTTGTTGCGGTTGCAGACCCGAGCAGCATGCGGGCCGCTCCGGCCGGCCGAAGATCGCGCAGCGCAGATCGTCACCGAGTTGCACGCAGCGAACGCCCGCAGGCTTGCCGTTGGGCATGCCCGGAATCGGACTCGAAATCGACGGCGCGATACAGCACGCGCCGCAATCGGGACGGCACGCGTGATCGTCCACTGGTGCGCTGTTCAACCTTTGATCCACGTCATCTTTCCTGAACTCAAACCTTGGCAACGCGTTGCCAGACCCGCATTGTGCCACTGCGTGTCTGTGCGACCTTTTTACACGAACGGAGCCCGCAGACGCGCACTTAAACTGAAAACTACCGAATGGCCATGCACACGCGATACGCCGCGAGCGCCGCCCACCGTCCGATACCGCTCATGTCCCTAGCCGACACCCTGTTCCGCCCCGACCTGCTCGCGCGCTACAGCGCGAATGGTCCCCGGTATACGTCCTATCCGACCGCGCCGCAGTTCCGCGAATCGTTCGACACCGCCGACTACCGCCGCGCCGCCGCCGACCCGGGCGCCGCGTCGACCGATCTGTCGCTGTACTTCCATATTCCGTTTTGCGACACCGTGTGCTTCTACTGCGGCTGCAACAAGGTCGTGACGAAAAATCGCGCGCATGCGCGGCCGTACCTCGAGCGGCTCAAACGCGAAATCGGCTTTCAGGCAGCGTGTTTCGATACGCAGCGGCCCGTGTCGCAACTGCATTGGGGCGGCGGCACGCCGACGTTTTTGTCGCATCATGAGATGAGCGAGTTGATGGCCGCAACGCGCGAGCACTTCAATCTGCTGCCCGACGATCAAGCCGAATATTCGATCGAGGTCGATCCGCGCGAGGCGTCGCCCGACACGATCGCGCTGCTGCGCCATCTCGGCTTCAACCGGCTGAGCCTCGGCGTGCAGGACTTCGATCCGCGCGTGCAACAGGCGATCAATCGCATCCAGCCGTTCGAGATGACCGCATCGGTGATGCAAGCGGCGCGCGCACACGGTTTTCATTCGATCGGCGTCGATCTGATTTACGGCCTGCCGCATCAAACGGTCGCGAGCTTCAGCCGCACGCTCGACACGATGCTCGAACTCGCGCCGGACCGGCTGTCGGTGTTCGCGTATGCGCACATGCCGCAGCTCTTCAAGATGCAGCGGCAAATGGATGCCGCGACGCTGCCGTCGAGCGAGGAGCGGCTCGCGCTGCTGCAACGAGTGGTCGAACGGCTGACGGAGGCGGGTTATGTGTACATCGGCATGGATCACTTCGCGCTGCCCACCGACGATCTCGCGCGCGCGCAGGCGCAGCGCACGCTGCATCGCAATTTCCAGGGCTATAGCACGCGGGCCGAGTGCGATCTGATCGGCTTCGGCGCCTCGTCGATCGGCAAGGTCGGCGACGTGTACGCGCAGAACGCGCGAGAGCTGCCCGCCTACACCGACGCGATCGATGCGGGCCGGCTCGCGATCGCGCGCGGCATCCGCCTTTCCGCCGACGACCGTCTGCGGCGCGACGTGATCACGCAGCTGATGTGCAACCTCGAACTGCGTTTCGACGAATTCGAGGCGGCGTACGGCATCCGCTTCGCCGACACGTTCGCGCCGGAACTCGCGCGCTTGCGTGCATTCGAGGACGACGGGCTGATCTCGCTCGGCGCGCGCAAGCTCGAAGTGCGGATGGCCGGCCGCATGCTCGTGCGCAATCTCGCGATGGTATTCGACCGCTATCTCGGCGAGCAGACGCTCACACGGTTCTCGCGCACGGTTTGAGCACTGCTCGCCGCGCACGCGCTGCGGCGGGTGAAGGTAATCGGCTTGCCCGTCGACCGATTTTCGGCCATAATCTGCGTCTTCCTCGCGCGCTGAACTTCTGAAGCGCGCCGCAGTATCTGCCCAGGTGGTGAAATTGGTAGACGCAGGGGACTCAAAATCCCCCGCCGCAAGGCGTGCCGGTTCGATTCCGGCCCTGGGCACCAAACAAACACTCTTCAACCGGTTTCAACGGTTCCCACGAAGCCCCGACAGCCAGCGCTGAGCGGGGTTTTTGTTTGCTGTGGTCTCCAAGGTTTCACCAGCGATTACAACCCCCATCAGGGGCCGTTTGGCGCGTTGCCACGATCCGTAACACGAAGCCGGGTGAAAAACTGCAGAAGCTGTACGGCGGCGGGCTGCTGCTCGTCACGCCAACGAGCAACAAGCGATGCATTTTCAAGTACCGTTTTGCCGGAAAGCTACGGGTTCCCCAGCGCACGCGATATCAAGCACCCGATGAGTGAAGCGGCTATCAATGCCGCGCTTCGGCGGCTTGGCTACGACGCGCGCACGGAAGATCACCGGCCACCGCTTCCGGGCGATGGCGCGCACGATCCTGCATGAAGAACTGAAATAGCCCTTTCCGTTCCTGCCTCAAGGCAGCGGAAGCTTGCTGTCATCGAGCCGGCGCGGAGGATTGGCTCCCCAATGTGCGTTGATCTGTTCCGGAGTCTCGGGAGGCCATTTCACGCCCATGCTGATGATGCGGTCCCGAATTCGGACCAGCTTCCTGTAGGCCGGTGAATCAGGCGCGAAGGTATTAAGGTCGTCCCAGATCCCTAATGGGAATGACTCGCCGTTAATGTTGTAGGTGTTGGGCTTTGCCCCATGATCCAGCAGGTAGTCAATCTGATCCAGTGCGCGATTTGCCAGCGCTTCATACAGCACTGAATTGCGCAACGAATCGCGTCGGTGCACATCCGCGCCACGCTCGACCAGCAGCTTGAGTGAGTCGGATGTCGACTCTCTTGCAACAAAGAAAATGATGGGTCTGCGGCCCTCGATCATGGTGTTGGGGTCAACCCCGCCGTCCAGCATCGCGCTCAGGAATTCCGGGTGCGAGCTGTTGAGCACCACTCCGAGGGGACTACCAAAATCCGGTACGGTCTGCAAAGGATCGGCCCCGGCCCTCACCACCTCCGACGCAACCGCAAGCCGATGCGGGTCGCGCTGCAATGCTTCCTGAAACGCAAAAAACAGCATCGTCATGTTCTTGCGTCCCGGCGTGTTCAGATCGGTCGTTGGTGCCAGTCGCCGGACCTGCTCCATGTCGCCGCGTTCGATGGCCTGCGCCAGTTCGAGTTGCGGGCCGCTAAAAAAATCAGTGGCGGGAAATTTTTTCATTGCATGAACCACAGGAGATAGCGCCAGTAACAGCACCGGCACGATAAGGATTCGGCTGAGTGTTTTCATCGCTTTCAGCCTCGCTATGACAGTGTTTCAAGTACGGTGATGTCGTCCGCCTTCTGCTGCTCGATGCCGTCAATTGCCTGCGCGATGAAGTGCCGCGACACGGGCGAGCCGCTGCCGGGAAGGAGATAGGGAGTACCGGCTGCACCGGGCAGGGGCGTCCACGTCTGTGCGACGGTCAGAATGTCGCCGTTCACATGGTAGGCATTGATGTTCGATGGCGTGGCCTGGCCGCCGTAGTGTTCGACCGTCTTCGGGTGCAGACCGGCGGCGTTGAAGCTCCAGCAGTCCTTGCCGCTGGCCAAAGAAGCGGCAGAGCACAGACCGCCACCTAGCGAGTGTCCGGCAATATCAATTGGCGCCTGCGTGCGGCGCATCTTCCATCCAATATCTACGGCACGCTCATAGTAAGGCGATTTCCAATCCACGCTCTGGTTAAAGTTGTTCGACCAGTCGCTCAGGCTCGTCATTTCGGTTCCCTTGAACGCGAGTGTGGGCTTCATCTCTCCGCCGAAGACATCAGGATCGGGTTCATATAGCTGCGCCCGGAAATTTGAACCTTCTATTTTCAGATCAAGCGGATCAAGTCGATATTGATCCAGAAATCCCCTATCCCCGCTGCGGTTCGCCCACCCTTCGGGCACCGGCCCGGACGGCTCGTAGACCTGATCGGAGAGTCTGGCCTTCTCCGCCGCGACATTGTTGCGTGCGAGCCGTTCAGCCGCCGCCCGCACGCGCCCGGACATGGCCGCATTGCCCGTCGCAATCAGCGCCTTGCGCGTCTACCACCGCTGCGCCTTGGTCAGTGCCTGTGGTATCTCGATGTGTGGCGGTGTCGCCCTGGCTGCGCGCGCAGCGGCTAACTGGGCTTGCCAGGTGGCCGGATCATACTCGACGGACCGAATGGGTTCGCCGTCCGGATGACTGCCGGTCCTCGCTACGGGATTCCTTAGCGGCGTGCTGCGGTAAGGTGACGGAAACAGGCCATTACGCGGACCTCTAATGGCAAGCAGTTTGCCCCGGCGAACCTCTTCGAGAAGAGCAACGATGACCCACCATCCATCGGTGTCGGGGTTACGGTACCGCGCGCTATGGAAAAACAGCCAGCCAGTCTTCTGGATACGCCTGACCAGCTTCCGGTCCTCCTCCCACTTCCTGTGATTCAGTGCGGCAATCTCGAGAAATTCCCGGGTCTCCGCCCTGGCCTTCTGACGGTCTGCTGCCTTGCCAAGGCACGCTTTATAGTGCCACTCGTCACAGATGACATAACAGGCACCCAGTGGCCGCTGGCAGAACAGCTCCACTGAGTGCATCTCAAATACGGACAGGGACATGGGTGTGTCGTTGGTCTATCTGAAGTCGCTGCCGGAGTTGGCAGCAGTCAGATAATTACCGTGCGACAGGCAGTCCGTACATGGGCGACCGCCCAAAATGTCCGCCTTCCGAAGAAACAGAAAAGCCCCCGCAAGAACATGGAGGCTCCGCGCCCGCAGGCTCACGAACTTTGCATCCTGCTCCGCGAGCAATTCTCTGATACCCATTGCACCTTCATGCGAAGCCCTTATGAGGAGCCGCGCCACACCGGGATCGTTCATCCAGGCTGGTAAGCCCGCTCTCGCGATCCCACTTCTGACGGTGGAAAGTACCTTGCAACACAGAGTCCGTAAATGACGAGCGCCGCGACCGTGTACGACACAAACCGCGCCGCAAAGAACAGCAAGACCACGACGACCGCGACCAGCAGCATCTCCAGTCTCGGACCGAGTGCCGACAGTTGCCCGTCGCGCGCTTCGAATGCGGTGCCCAGCAGAATCAGCAACGGGATCGACGCGAGCATCATGTGGATCGGCTCGAGGATCGGGTAAGCCACGAGCATCGTCATCGAGGCGAGCGCGTAGTCGATGCGGCTGTCCCGATGGCGGCGAAACACAAGACATGCCGACAACAGGCAAGCTGCCAGCACCAACCCGTGCGACACAATCGACAGCAACGTACCGGACACCGACATGCCGAGCGTCGTCGATAGCGTCTGCAATGCGCCCCGCACGGCGTTGTTCATCGGCGCGCCGCCTCCGCTCATCGCCATTGCCATGCCGTTCAGGCGCGGCATGTCCGACACGAAGTAGTGCCACAGAACGTCGAAGCCGAGCCGCGCTCCGGTAATCAGTGTGAAGGCAATCGCAACCACGCTCGCCATCACGAACGTGCGCCATTCGCGGCGCAGCAACAGCAGACCGGCGACAGCGAGAGGCGTGAGCTTGATCGCGATCGCGAAGCCGAGAAAGAGTCCCGCGGCATAGCCTTTGCCACGCTCGATCAGCGCGAAGGTCGCAATCAGCAGGAAGAACAGTAGTTCGTTCGACTGGCCGTCGTAGGTGTCTTCGACGAGCGGAAAGCTCAGCAGCGCGACCGCCACCAGCAGCAGGTTGACGCTACGCTCCGTGCCGCGGTACGCCATCGTGACGACGAGATACAAAGCCAGCGCGAACAACACGATCGACGCACTCACCCAGACGATTTTCGCGGCGAGCGGCGTCAGCAGCGCGAGCGGCGCAAACGCTAGCGAGAACTGCGGCGGGTAGGCGTAGAAGATGTCGTCGCCGGTCGAGCGCGCGCCGATGCCCTGCAAAAACGCGATCAGTGCGTCGTGGTCGTACAGGCGCGCCGGGTCATGCAATACGACGTGGAACGCGTACAGATAGAAATTGAAATCGCCGAAGGCGTCGGGGACGTCGCCACGAAACTTCGCGACGACGTGCAGGATGCGCAGCGCGAGGCAGGCTACCGCAATCAGCAGAAGGAGCGCGGCGCCCGCGCCGAAGTTCGACCTGGTCCGTACGGCAGCTGCGTTGAACATCGTGTCTCTCCGTGCCGGCTTCGTGCCGGACGACCGGACAGAGATTACCGGTTCGCAAAAAACGATCTGTGCGCTCGCCCACACGGGAGCGACCTATGCGGGGAACTTCGGCGCGTGAAGATCAGCTCGCAACCCCGGCGCCAGCGCGCGCCACCTCGCGACGCCGCTTGATCACGTAGCCGCCCCACATTAGCACGAGCCATGCCGGCACCAGCCACACCGAGACCGACAAGCCCGGCGTCAGCGCCAGAATCACGAGGATCAGCGCCATGAACGCGAGGCAGATCCAGTTGCTCAGTGGAAACCAGAACGAGCGGAACACCAGCGTCTCGCCCGCGGCCACCATCGCCTTGCGCGACTTCAGATGCGTGAGGCTGATCAGCGCCCAGTTCAGCACCAGCGCCGCGACTACCAGCGACATCAGCAGACCGAGCGCTTCGGCCGGGATCACGTAGTTGATGATCACGCATGCGAACGTCGCGAGCGCGGACAGACCGATCGCCAGATACGGCACGCCGCGCCGGTCGACCTTCAGCAGCGCGCGCGGCGCGTTGCCCTGTTCGGCGAGACCGTACAGCATGCGGCTATTCGCGTAGACGCCGCTGTTGTACACCGACAGCGCCGCGGTCAGCACGACCACGTTCAGCACGTTGGCGGTCAGCGAAGAACCCATCTGCGAGAAGATCATCACGAACGGGCTGCCGCCCGCCGCCACCTCGTTCCACGGATACAGCGACAGCAGCACCGCGAGCGAGCAGATATAGAAAATCAGGATCCGCAGGATCACCTGGTTCACGGCCTTCGGGATGCTTTTCTGCGGCTCGGCGGCCTCGGCCGCCGTAATGCCAATTAACTCCAGGCCGCCGAACGAGAACATGATCACCGCGAGCATCATGAACAGGCCGTGAAAGCCGTGCGGGAAAAAGCCGCCGTGGCTCCACAGGTTCGCGACCGTCGCCTGCGGGCCGCCGTGACCGCTGATCAGCAGATAGCCGCCGAATACGATCATGCCGATCACCGCCGCGACCTTGACGATCGCGAACCAGAACTCGGTTTCGCCGTAGGCCTTTACGTTGGCGAGATTGATAGCGTTGATGATCGCGAAGCACACCAGCGCCGACAGCCATGTCGGCACGCCCGGCCACCAGAAATGCACGTACGTGCCGACCGCGGTCAGCTCGGCCATGCTGACGAGCACATAGAGCACCCAGTAGTTCCAGCCCGACAGGAAGCCCGGGAAATCGCCCCAGTACTTGTATGCGAAGTGGCTGAACGAGCCGGCGACCGGCTCTTGGGCGACCATCTCGCCGAGCTGGCGCATGATCATGAACGCGATGATGCCGCCGATCGCGTAGCCGAGGATCATCGACGGACCCGCGGCCTGCAGCACGCTGGCGGAGCCGAGAAAGAGGCCCGTGCCGATCGCGCCACCCAGCGCGATCAACTGGATGTGACGATTCTTGAGCCCGCGCTTCAGGCCCTCTTGCTGCTTTGCACTATTCATTACGCCCTGCTGTGTGGAGATCGCTGCGTGTGGCCGCTGCGCGTAGAACGCCGTCGAAGGCAGCGCTGTGGCCGATTGCACGGCCGGAAAGCACGTTCCGGTCCGGCAAAACCGACAATTTTACCCGACCGATATTCCTCTGACGTTCGAAGCCGCCCGCCTTCGTTGTGCGCCGCACTTAAGCGCGCGGATTGTGATTGTCACGGGGATGGCACGCGAGTATGTTGCCGGAGTCCACTTTTCAAGCTGCGGAGCTTCGACATGTTGCCCAAACGTTTGCTTTGCGCCGCTGTGTTGTGTCTCTGTTTCGCGGGCGTCGGTACGTCCGTGCTTGCCCAGACGGCGGCCGGCCCCGCTACCGCCAGCGCGCCGCCTGCCGCCGCCCTCGGCGGCCCGGTGCGCAACATCGTGCTCGTGCATGGCGCGTTCGTCGACGGATCGAGCTGGAACGGCGTGGTCGCGAAGCTGCAGCAAAAGGGCTATCACGTGAGCTCGGTGCAGAACCCGCTGACGTCGCTCGCCGACGACGTTGCCGCGACCCGCCGCGTGCTGGATCGCGAGAACGGCCCGGTGCTGCTGGTCGGGCATTCGTGGGGCGGCGTGGTGATCACCGAGGTCGCCGGCAATGCGCCGAACGTTGCCGGGCTCGTGTATGTCGCCGCGCTCGCGCCGCAGTTGAACGAATCGGCGATGGACGTGATGAAGGCCGGCGGGCCGATGCCGGCCGGCCAGAGCATCAGCAAGGACGCGAACGGATTCTTGTGGATCGACCGCGCGCGCTATCACGCCGACCTCGCCGCCGACGTGCCCGAGACCGTCACCCGCGTGCTCGCCGCCGCGCAGGTGCCGATCGCCGCGAGCGCATTCGACGAACCGGTCGATCAGATCGGCTGGAAAGACAAACCATCGTGGTACGTGCTGACGACTAAAGACCACGCGGTGTCGCCCGAACTGCAGAAGACGATCGCCGCGCGCATCGGCGCGAAAGTGGTGCCTGTTTCGTCGAGCCATCTTGCGCCGGTGTCGCACGCCAGGGCCGTGGCCGACGCGATCGATCACGCGGCGCGCGAGTTGAGCCGGCAGCAGCAGTAGGTCACCGCGATAAGCTGTCAGCGGCTCGGCGAGCGGCGGCTCAGCGCAGCATGAACGACATCGCCGACAGACAGTTCAGCATCCGCACCGCATGCTCGGCCGACGCCGCACTGAAACGCAACGTCACGCCATCGACCCGCGTGAGCGTCGGCCATTGGCAGAACAGATCGGCGAGCCCGCTCGTTTGCACGCGCAGTTCGCAGTCAATTGCTCGCGGCTCCGCGCGCGTCGCGGCAGGCGCGCGGCCCGCTTCGATATGCTGGCGCACCACGTCGCGCGCGGCGGCTTGCAGCGCCTCGCGCACGCTCGCGGGCGACTGCGTGACGCCGCTTGCCTGGCCGGTCGCAGTTTTCGTCACGACGAAACGCGCACCGGGAAAACGCGGCGCGGTTTCCTCGGCGAACACGTCGTCACCCGATAAAAGCGCGACACGTGCGCCATATTCTTCAGCGAGCGCGCCGTACAGCCCCGCTTCGCCGAGCTCCACGCCATTGAACGCGACGCGCGCGAACGCGAAGCTGTTGATCGTGTGCGCGAGGATGCCGCGCGTTTGCGCCTTCGCGTGATAGCCGATCATGAAGACCAGTGCCGCGCCGTATTCGAGCCCGGCCATCATGCCGAGCGTGCGCGGCTTGCCGAGCACGACCTGCGCGCGCGGATCGAGCAGATCGGGCAGCAGGTTGCGAAAGCCGCCGTGCGAATCGTTGACCCATACGTCGGTCGCGCCGCCGGCGAACGCGCCTTCGATGGCGGCATTGGCTTCGAGTGTCATCCAGCGTCGCGCGGCTTCGTATTCGCCGTTGCCCGCGCGCGTCTGCTCGGCATGGAACACGCCGGCGATGCCTTCGATGTCGGTGGAGATCAGGACTTTCATCGCGCGGAGTTCCTCAGAAGTTGGGCAAGGTCGGGGACGCTGTCGCGCAGCGACAGCCGCCGATGGCCATCGCGACCGATGACGGACTCGGCGCTCCACAACGCATCGACGATCGCCTGTTCGACGCTGTCGGCGCAGGCGCGAAACAGCGGGTCGAGGCAATGATCGGCGACGAGCGGCGGCAGCGCGACGAAGTCCGCGCCGTGCGGCACCGTGTATGCGGTCGAAAACGCCAACGCGATATCGCCGCTGCCGTGACCGTACACCGAGCCGGTGCGCGCGAGACCCGCCGCCGCGCGCAACGACAGGCGTTTCAACTGGCGCGCGTCGAGCGGTGCATCGGTTGCGACGATCATGATGATCGAGCCTTGCTCGGGTTTGCCGGAGCTTGCATCAGCGGCAGCCGCGCGTTCGGCCAGCACGCGGCCGAGCGGCGTGCCGTCGATCGTCAGCATCGGCAGACGGCCGAAGTTGGCCAGCACGAGCGCACCGACGGTATGGTCACGGCCCGACGCGCTGACTACACGCGACGCAGTGCCGATGCCGCCCTTCAGATCGAAGCACGACATGCCGCGCCCGGCGCCGAGCGCACCGCTCGCGACATTGGTACTTGCTGCATCGAACGCTTCGTTGAAATGCTGTTCGGTCACGGCGAGCGCCTGAATATCGTTCAGGTAGCCGTCGTTGCATTCGAACACGAGCGGATTGACCGTCGACCATTCGCGGCCGATGCGCGGATTCGCGCGAATCGCCGCGCGGATCTGCGCCTGCGCGACCGTACCGACGCCGAACGTATTGGTCAGCGCGATCGGCGTCTCCAGCGTGCCGAGTTCGTCGAGCTGCACGAGCCCGACGCTCTTGCCGAAGCCGTTGATCGCCGACGCGGCGGCCGGCACCTTGTCGACGAACGGATCGCCGCGATGCGGCCGGATCACGGTCACGCCGGTTTGCAACGCGCGTTCGGCCAGCGTGCAATGACCGACGCTGACGCCGTCCACGTCGGCGATCGTGCCGAGCGCTCCGGCCGGCAACCCGCCGATATGCGGTGCGCGCTCATCCGAATGATCGTTGCTCATGCTCATGGCCGATCCAGCTTCGGATCGAGCGCATCGCGCAGACCGTCGCCGAGCAGATTGAACGCGAGCACGGTCAGGAAAATAGCGAGGCTCGGAAACAGCGCGATATGTGGCGCGGTCACCATGTCGGCGCGCGCTTCGTTGAGCATCGCGCCCCACTCCGGCGTCGGCGGCTGGGCGCCCAGGCCGAGAAATGACAGGCTCGCCGCCGTGATGATCGAGGTGCCGATACGCATCGTCAGATACACGACGACCGATGAAATCGTCCCCGGCAGAATGTGCCGCACGATGATGGTCCAGTCCGACGCGCCGATGCTGCGCGCCGCTTCGATATAGGTGAGCTGCTTGAGCATCAGCGTATTGCCGCGCACGAGCCGCGCGAACGCCGGAATGCTGAAGATCGCGACCGCGCAGATCACGTTGATCATGCCGTTGCCGAGAATCGCGACCACGCCGATCGCGAGCAGAATGCCGGGAAACGCGAACAGCACGTCGGCCACGCGCATCGTGATGCGATCCCACCAGCCCTCGTAGTAACCGGCAAGCAGACCGAAGAACGTGCCGATCACCGCGCCGATCGCAACGGACAGAAAGCCCGCTTCGAGCGAAATGCGTGAACCGACGAGGATGCGGCTGAAAATATCGCGGCCCAGCGAATCGACGCCGAACCAGTGTGCGGCCGACGGCCCCGCGTTCAGCGCGTCGTAGTCGAAGAAGTTCTCGGGGTCGTACGGCACGATATGCGGCGCGATGATCGCGATCACGATCAAGAGCAGCACGAACACGCCGGCGGCCAGCGCGACATGCTGCTTGCGGAACTTGCGCCAGAACTCGCTCCACGGCGTGCGGATCGCGCGTTCGGCGACCGCGGGATTGGCCGCGTTCGGCCCGGTGGCAGTGGTGCTCATGCGGGCCTCACTTGAAACGGATGGTCGGGTTGATCACCGCGTACATCACGTCGACGATCAGATTGATGATGATGAATTCGAGCGAGAACAACAGCACCTCGGCCTGGATGATCGGATAGTCGCGCATCGACACCGCATCGACGAGCAGGCGCCCGAGGCCCGGCCAGTTGAACACCACTTCGACGACGATCGAGCCGCCTAGCAGAAAGCCGAACTGCAGACCCATCATCGTGACGACGGGAATCAGCGCGTTGCGCAGGCAGTGCTTGATGATCACGAGCCGCTCGGGCACGCCCTTCGCGCGCGCGGTGCGCACGAAGTCCTCGTGCAGCACCTCGACGAACGAGGCGCGGGTGAAGCGCGCCATCACGGCCGCGACCGCCGCGCCGAGCGTCAGCGACGGCAGCACGTAGCTGCGCCACGAACCGTCGCCGACGATCGGCAGCCAGCCCAACTGCACCGAAAAAATCTCCATCAGCAGCATGCCGAGCGCGAACGCGGGAAACGAAATGCCCGACACCGCGAGCGTCATGCCCAGCCGATCGGGCCAGCGGTTGCGCCACACCGCCGAGGCGATGCCGATCGCCATGCCGATCACGACCGCCCACACCATGCTCGCGATCGTCAGCCACAGCGTCGGGAAAAAGCGCTCCGCGATCTCCTGGCTCACCGGCCGCTTGCTGCGCGTCGAAATACCGAAGTCGCCGTGCGCCATGCGCCAGAAGAAACGGACGAACTGCTGCGGCATCGGCTTGTCGAGCCCGAGGTCGGCGCGCACCAGCGCGACGGTCGCTTCGTCCGCTTCGGGACCGGCGGCGAGCCGCGCCGGGTCGCCCGGCAGCAGATGCACGAACAGGAACACCAGCACGGCGACGATGAAAAGCGTCGGCAGCAGGCCTAGCAGACGTTTGACGAGGAAGTTCAGCATGAAACCAGTCCGGCAAATGAGCGGCGAATGTGTGAAACGAGGCGGGCCACGACGAAACGTGTGCCGCCTCGTCAGCTCATCACTTGATCGCGATCTCGTCGAAGTTGAACGAGCCGTCCGGCGCGACGTAAGCGCCCGACAGACGCTTGCTGCGCGCATACACGACCTTCTCCTTGACGAGGAAGATCCACGGCGCGTCGGCCCAGATGCGCTTCTGCGCGTCGGTGTAGAGCGCGGCCTTCTGCGTGCGGTCGGTGGTTTCGAGCGCCTGCTTCAGATCGTTGTCGACCGCGTCGCTCTTGTAGTACGACGTGTTGACCATCTTCGGCGGCATCGAGTAGCCCGCGAGCAGCGGGCTGATCGCCCAGTCCGCCTCGCCGGTCGACGACGACCAGCCCGCGTAGTACATGCGCACCGGCGCGGTCGCCGGGTCCTGCGCGCTTTCGACCCTGGCGACGCGCTGCCCCGCTTCGAGCGCCTCGACGCTCGCCTTGATGCCGACCTGCGCGAGCTGCTGCTGCACGAACTGGATCACCTTCTGCGCGGTCGAGTAGTTATACGCGGACCACAGCGTCGTTTCGAAACCGTTCGGATAGCCCGCTTCCTTCAGCAGTGCGCGCGCCTTCGCCGGATCGTACGGCCACGGCCCGAGCTTGACAGCATAGTCGACGCCCTCCGGCACCACGCCGTCGGCCGGCGTCGCGTAACCGGCGAACGCGACCTTCGTCAGCGCTTCCTTGTTGACCGCGTAGTTCAGCGCTTCACGTACCTTCGGGTTGTCGAACGGCTTCTGGTTCATGTTCATGCTGATGTAGCGCTCGATGATCGACGGCGCCGCGATCAGATCGACCTTCGGGCTCGACTGCAGTTGCGCGGCCTGCTCGAACGGCACCTGGAACGCGAAGTCCGCTTCGCCGGTGCGCATCAGCGCGGCGCGCGTGTTGTTGTCGACGACCGGCTTCCAGTCGATCGCGTCGATCTTCGGATAGCCTTTCTTCCAGTAGCCGCCGAACTTCTTCACGGTCAGGTCGCCGGCCGGGTCCCACTTGACGAGTTCGAACGGACCCGTGCCGACCGGATGAAACGCGATGTCCTTGCCGTACTTCTTCAGCGCGTCCGGCGAAATCATCACCGCCGACGGATGCGCGAGCACATTGATGAACGCCGAGAACGGCGCCTTCAGCGTGACGCGCACCGTGTACGGATCGACCACTTCGGTCTTCTCGATGCGGCTGAACATGTTGTAGCGCTTCAGCTTGTTGGCCGGATCGGTCACGCGGTCGAAGTTCGCCTTCACGGCGGCCGCATTGAAGTCGGTGCCGTCCTGGAACTTCACGCCATGGCGCAGCTTGATCGTATAGACGCGCGCGTCGGGGCTCGCTTCATAGCTGTCGGCCAGCACGTTGACGAGCTTCATGTCCTTGTCGAAGCCGAACAGCCCCTGGTAGAACGATTTCGCGACCGCCTGCGACAGCGTGTCGTTCGCGTCGTACGGATCGAGCGACGTGAAGGTCGACGCGACGGCCATCACGGCCGTGGTTTCGGCGTGCGCCAGATTGCCCGCGAGCATCGCGAACACCACCGCGCCGCCGCTGACGAGCGCGCGCAAACGAAACGGAGAGGACGGGAACAGCAGGTTCATGAGATTGCTCCAGGCTGCGAGTTAAGGGTGTGACACGGTCTTTATGGTTGGCTTGCGCTTCAGTGGCTTTGTGCTGCGGTTGCCGGTGCTGCGGCTTTGCTTCGGGTCTTTCTGCTTCAACGCGAGGCGGCGCTTCGCTCAATAAGCGCCGCCGACGCGATGCTGCGCGACGAAGTGATCCGGTCCCACCGCGACGAGCGGCGCGACCACCGGCTCGTCGTGCAGCGCGCGGATCGGGCTCGGAATATCGTCGGCGGCGAGCAGGCGTTTCGCGTGACGGCGCGCGGGATCGGCGACCGGCACCGCGCTCATCAGCTTCTTCGTGTACGGATGCTGCGGCGCCTCGAACACCGCGCGGCGCGGGCCGATCTCGACGATCTGGCCGAGATACATCACCGCGACGCGATGACTGACGCGCTCGACCACCGCCATGTCGTGCGATATGAACAGATAGGCGACGCCGAGTTCGCGCTGCAGATCGAGCATCAGATTGACGATCTGCGCCTGCACCGAGACGTCGAGCGCGGACACCGACTCGTCGGCGATCACGACTTTCGGATTCAGCGCGAGCGCGCGGGCAATCGCAATCCGCTGACGCTGCCCGCCCGAAAACTCATGCGGATAGCGGCGCGCGGCCTCGGCCGGCAAGCCGACTTTCTCGAGCAGCCACGCGACGCGCGCCTGCGCTTCGGCACCCTGCGCGACGCCGTGCACGAGCAGCGGCTCCATGATCGAGAAGCCGACGGTCAAGCGCGGATTCAACGACGCGAACGGGTCCTGGAAAATAAACTGGATATCGCGGCGCAGCGCCTGCAATGCGGGCCCACTTAGCGAGCTGATTTCCTTGCCAGCGAATTCGATCGAGCCGCTCTGACTTTCGACGAGCCGCAGCAGCGAGCGGCCCGTGGTCGACTTGCCGCAGCCCGATTCGCCGACCAGCGCGAGCGTCTCGCCGGGCCGCAGATCGAAGCTGACTTTTTCGACCGCATGCACGCGGCCCGTCATGCGGCCGAACAGGCCGCTACGCACCGGAAAGCGCGTGACCAGATCGCGCACGCGCAGAATCGGCGGCGTGTCGTCGCGCACCAGCGGCTGCGCCTCCTCGGCGACGGCCGCGGCCGGCTGCACCGCGGCATCGGCGCCGTTCGCGCCGGCCTGCTCGACGCTCAGGATCGGGAAGCGCGCGGGCTGATCGGTGCCGTGCATCGAGCCGAGCCGGGGCACCGCCGCGAGCAGCGCCTTCGTGTACGGATGCGACGGCGCGGCGAAGAGCGTATCGGATGCGCCCTCCTCGACCTTCTCGCCGCGATACATCACGAGCACGCGGTCGGCCACTTCGGCGACCACGCCCATGTCGTGCGTGATGAAGATCACGCCCATGTTCATCTCGTCCTGCAAGCCGCGGATCAGTTGCAGAATCTGCGCCTGAATCGTCACGTCGAGCGCGGTGGTCGGCTCGTCGGCGATCAGCAGCGCGGGTTTGCACGACAATGCCATCGCGATCATCACGCGCTGGCGCATCCCGCCCGACAGTTGATGCGGATAACGCGCGGCGACGCGCCGCGCCTCCGGAATCCGCACCAGTTCGAGCAAACGCAAGGTTTCGGCGCGCGCGGCCTCGCGGCTCTTGCCCTGGTACAGCGCGATCGCCTCGCTGATCTGGTCGCCGACCGTAAACACCGGATTGAGCGAGGTCATCGGCTCCTGGAAGATCATCGCGATATCGGCGCCGCGCACCGTGCGCATCGTGCCGGAAGACGTCTTCGCGAGATCGAGCACGCTGCCGTCGCGCCGCCGGAACGCGATGCTGCCGCCGGCAAGTCGCCCGCCGCCATGCTCGATCAGCCGCATCAGCGCCAGCGACGTGACCGACTTGCCCGAGCCCGATTCGCCGACGATCGCGAGCGTTTCGCCGCGCTCGACCGTAAAGGACAGATTGCGCACCGCGTTGAACGTTGAGTCGCCGCGGCGGAACGCGACCGTCAGATCGTCGACCGCGAGCACGCGCTGCGGCGGCAGGGTTTCGATGAGCGGACCGGCGGTGTGCGAGGAAGTCGGCACGGTGATTCCTTTGCTTTGAATTCGAACGCGGCTAACGGAGCTTCAGCAGTGTGGCGACACGCGCCCGCGCCTAGCGATAGATCGCCGTCACCGGCGCTTCGCCCAACCGCGCGAAGCCGCGGTACATGCCTTCGGTATTGAACGGCAGCGTGACGTTGCCATGCACGTCGACGGCGACGAGTCCGCCGCGTCCGTCGATCTTCGGCAAGCGGTTCATCACGACGTCGTGCGCGGCTTGTTCGAGCGACACCTGGCGATAGGCCATCTGTGCAGCGACGTCGTAGGCGGCGACCATGCGCATGAACATTTCGCCGGAGCCGGTGGTCGACACCGCGCAGGTCGCGTCGTCCGCATAGCAGCCGGCGCCGATCAGCGGCGTGTCGCCGACACGGCCCACCTGCTTGTTGGTCACGCCACCGGTCGAGGTCGCGGCGGCCAGATGTCCGTGACGGTCGAGCGCAACCGCGCCGACGGTGCCGAACTTGCGGTTCGGATCGATCGGCTCGTGCGCCATCGGGTCGTCGTTGTTCGGCGACGCGGACGCGAGCGTCGCGGCGTCGTGATCGAGCATCGGACGCTGCTGCTCGCGTGCCAGTTGCCATTGGCGATAGCGCGCGTCGGTATCGAAGTAGCTGTTATCGACGAACTCGAGCCCCTGCGCGGCCGCGAAAGCTTCCGCGCCTTCGCCGGTGAACAGCACGTGGTCGCTGCGCTCGAGCACGCGGCGCGCGGCGAGAACCGGATTGCGCACGCGCTTCACGCAGCAGATCGCGCCCGCGTCGAGCGTGCGGCCGTCCATGATCGCGGCGTCGAGTTCGTGCGTGCCGGCCGCCGTGTAGACCGCGCCGTGACCCGCATTGAAGAGCGCGCAGTCTTCGAGCAGCCGCACCGCCTCACTGACCGCGTCGAGCGCGCTGCCGCCGTCGGCGAGCACGCGCTGGCCGGCGCTCAGTACCGCGTTGAGCGCCGCGTGATATTCGGCTTCGGCGCTGGCCGACATCGACGTGCGCAGGATCGTCCCTGCCCCGCCGTGAATGGCAATGACTGCGTTGGAGTTCATCGTTTGAATCGTGGAGTGCGGTTGGTTCGGGGAGTGCGGACTGCCGGGGTGGCTTTTGCTTCGGTATCCGTTGCTTTGATGCCTTTGGTCTGGCTGCCGTCGGCCTTTGCGCGCGCGGTTTTGCTCGCGGCGCGCGCCGGTTCCTGCGCAGCGCCGGCCGCGCCGGACTGCGGATCGAACAGCCACGGCAGCACGAACTCGCTGACCTCGGCGGCCGCCTTGACCGAGCGTTGCGCGCGATACGCGACCGCGTCGCACAACGCCTCGATGACCGCGAGCACGGCCGAATCGGCATTCGATGCGAGACGCCGGTCGGTCCGGATATACAGCGCCAGGTCCGCGAAACGCACGAGCGGCGAGCGTGGACCGTCGGTGAGCGCGAGCACGCGCGCACCGCGTTCGGACGCGCGGCGCGCAAGCTCGATCGTGTCTTCGACATAGCGCGGAAACGCGATGCCGATCACGAGATCGCCCGCGCCCGAACGCACGAGATGCCGCGCCGCATGCGACGGCCCGCCGCTCAGCGCAAGCGAATGCACGTTGTCGTGATACGGCAGCAGGCCGTGCTCCATCAGGCTCGCGAGAAACGCGCTGGCGCCGAAGCCGATCACGAATACGCGGCGCGCGGCGATGATCGCGTCGACGGCGGCATCGGCGGTCGCGCGATCGATCGATGTACGCGTTGCGTGCAGATTATTGGCGGCCTGCTCGAGCGACGCGTCGATCAGGTCGTCATCGGCCGCGAGCGTTTCCTGCGCGCTGCGCAGCCGTTCGACCGGCGCGAGCGTCGCCTCGAAGCCGCGCACGAGCGCCTCGCGAAACTGCGGGTAACCGTCGAAGCCGAGCGCGCGCGCAAAGCGATTCGCGCTCGCCACCGACGCGCCAACCACACTCGCGAGTTCGTCGATGCGCATCGTCGCCGCGCGGAACAGGTTGGCCAGCACGTACTCGCCCATGCGCTGGTGGATCGGCGTGAGCGTCGGCAGCGCGGCGGAGATGCGCGCGGCAATGGCCTGCTCGGCGGGGTTCGACACAGCGGACGGGTGGTGGATCATGCGAGCGGACAGGCGCGGCTTTGCGAGGTGGACTCGATGAAAACATATTTACATGAAACCCGCGCCGAAAAAAATTCATTTTCATATTTGAGGGTTTTCACCGACCGAGGCCCTTCAGGCAAGGAGTTCAACATCCGCGATATGCTGCGCCCCGAGGAAAATGCATTTTCATCGGGGCGACCGGAAGCTTTCAACGCGCGCCTGGCGCCGCGCTCAACACGCCGCCGCGCTCCGCTCGGGAATGTCCATCAGCCGCGCCACCGGCGACATCACGATGATCAGCGCCTGCACCAGAAACGCAAACGCCGCCGCAACCAGACACACGTCGATGCTCCAGCGCGCGCTGAGCGCGGCGCCCAGCAATGCGCCCACCGGCCGCGCGCCATAGGTGGCCGTGCTGATCAGCGCGGACACGCGGCCGATCATCCGTTCGGGCGTGATCGCCTGACGCAGCGTGGTCGAGGCGACGACCCACAGGATCGGTCCCGCGCCGAGCAGGAAGAAACTCGCGAGCGCGAGCCAGAAGGATGGCGCGACGAGCGTCGCGACCATCACGAGCGACGCGAGCAGCCCGCACGACGGCCCGATGATCAGCAGACGGCCGAACGCGACACGCCGCGCGACCGCGGGCGCCGCGAGCGCACCGCACACCATGCCGACGCCGTACGCGCCGAGCGTCACGCCGACCGCCGATGCGTCGAGCCCGAGCCGGTGCACCGCGTACGGCACATAGACCGCCTGCAGGATGAAGAAGCCGAGGTTGAAGAACACGGCGGTCAGCAGGATCGGCAGCAGCAGCGGATCGCGCAGCACGAAGCGGGTGCCGTCGCGCAGCTCCAGCATGAAGTGCCGCCGCGGCGCGGCCGCGCGCGGCGGCTTGCGCAATCCGGCGAGCAACGCGACGGCGAGCGCCGACAATCCCGCCGCGGCGCCATACGCCCAGCCCGCGCCGATCCAGCCGACCAGCACGCCGCCCAGCGCCGGACCCGCCGAATACGCGACGCTGCGCGCCAGTTCGAGCCGGCCGTTCGCGCTTGCAAAGGCTTCGCGCGGCACGATCGACGGCACCAGCGAAGGCGCCGCGACGTTGTAGGCAACCGTGCCCGTCGCGGCGACGAAGCCAAGCGCGGCGAGCAGCGGCAGGTTCAGCGCATGCGTGAGCACCAGCAGCAGCACGCACAGCATCGCGCAGACTCGCACGCTCTCGGCGAGCGTCATCAGCACGCGGCGCGAGCGGCGGTCGGCCCAGACGCCGAGCGGCATCGACAGCAACAGGAACGGCAGCGTCTGCGCGGTTTGCAGCAGACCGGTATCGCGCGCGTTGGCGCCGAGCGCGAACACCGCGACGAGCGGCGCGGCGGCGAGGCTGATCTGCTCGGCCGATTGCGCGCACAGGTTCGACCAGGCGAGGCGCTGGAAGGCGCGGGGCAGTCGTTGCGCGTTGGCCGGCGAAGACGGCGAAGACGTGGTGGCGGACATCGATGCACTCCCGGGATGTGATGTGAGGCGTTCATCGTCGGCGCTTCGGACCTGCGGGGCGCTCCGGTTCTTGCGGTGTTATTCTTCGCTCGCCATGAATCTCGAAAGCATCCTCTTTACCCAAGGTTTCGGTTCGCGCCGCCAGTGCCGCGCGCTGATCGGCGACGGCCGCGTCGGCATCGACGGTGCCATCTGCACCGATGCCGACGCCGATTTCGCTGTCGATCGCGGCGCGTTGCGCTTTAGCGTCGACGGCGTCGAATGGCCGTATCACGAGCACGCGTATCTGCTGCTGAACAAGCCGGTCGGCTACGAATGCTCGCGCGATCCGCAGCATCATCTGAGCGTGTTCAGCCTGCTGCCGCCGCAGTTCGCCGAGCGCGGCGTGCAGTGCGTCGGCCGCCTCGATCAGGACACCACGGGCCTGCTGCTGCTCTCCGACGACGGCAAGTTCGTGCATCAGTTCACGTCGCCGAAACGCAAGGTGCCGAAGCTCTACGTCGCGACCACGCGCCATCCGCTCGATGACGCGCAGCTCGCCGCGCTGCGCGACGGCGTCCTGCTGCACGGCGAGACCAAACCGAGCGCCGCGCTCGACGCACAGACGCGCGGCACCCACACGCTCGCGCTCACCGTGCTCGAAGGCAAATACCATCAGGTCAAGCGGATGATCGCGGCCTCGGGCAACCGCTGCGAGGCGCTGCATCGCGAGCGGATCGGCGGCCTCGCGCTGCCGGCGACGCTCGCGCCCGGCGCATGGCAATGGCTCGACGAAGCGGGCCTCGCGGCGCTGCGGGCCGGGTAAACGACTAGCGCCCAGTGAGCGCCACCTAAGCCCTTGATGCACCGGAGAAAGCCCGCGCACATTGCGGTGCACCGCACATAGGCCGCTGCGTTGCAGCATGCCGTTGCTTACATGTCGCCCTATACTCGTCTAAACAAACGACTACAAAGGTTTCAAGGAGGGGCGCCATGAATATCGACGGGACGATGGCGTTTTCGCGCGCGATGATCGCGTTTATCTGCTTCGCGCTGCTGCTGGTCGGCGGATTGCTGGTCATCATGCGGCGGCGGCACCAGTACCATCCGAACCTGATCGGCGCATTGATCGGCGGCATGCTGTGCTTCCTGTTGCTGGAAGTGCTACCGACGCTGACCTGACGTTGGTTGGACCGCGCGGCTCTTTTTGCGTGGGGCATTGATGCGATGCGACGCAGGTGCTATTTCTGCAGGGCCAGGTGGCCCCGCGAGGCGGCATTTTTTGTTTCTGTTGCTGGCCTAGCCGCCCTTGCCCTTCCCATTCCCCTTCGCTTCGCGCAAGAAATCGTCGACGCTCGGATAGCGCAGACGTACCCCCAATTCCTCCTTCAGACGGCGGTTCACAAGGCGGCGCGACTCGCGCATGAACGACAGCAGCATCGGATCGATCTGCTGTTCGGCCTGCTCGCGCGTGATGCGCGGCGCTCGCGCGAGCCCGAAGGCGTCGGCAACCGCGTCGAAATACTCGCCCATCTTCAGCGACGAATCGTCGGACGCGTGCAGCGCGCGCGCGGGCCGGCCATGCGTGGCGAGACGCACGAGGATCGCGGCGAGGTCGTCGGCGTGGATGTGATTCGTGTAGACGTCGTCGGCATCGACGAGCGCCGGCGTGCGTCTTTCGAGCCGCGCGAGCGGCAGGCGGTTGGCCGCATAGATACCGGGAATCCGCGCGATGCTCACGGCGACGCTGCCTCGCGCGGTCGCGCGCCGCAACTGCCGTTCGGCCGACACGCGACGTTTGGCGCGCGCATTCGCGGGCTGCGTCGCGCGCGTTTCGTCGATCCACGCGCCGCCGCAATCGCCGTAGACGCCCGTCGTGCTTGCGTAAACGACGCGCACCGGAGCCCGCGAAGCGCCGGTCCGGCGCACCCCGTCGGGTACAATAGCGGGTGTTTCAGCGTCCAGACCTGAAGCGCGCGCACGGCGCAGCCGCGCGATCGGCGCTACCGGCGACCTCGCCGCGCTAGCGTTAATGCGGCCCGCTGCACCTAGCGTCGCAAGCAGCGCGCGGGTGCGCCGGTCGTCGTCGCCGGACCTCTGCGGTGGCGCGAGATGCAGCACCGTCGGCGCGAGGCCCGCGAGCCGTTTGAGGCTGCGGCGCGCGTCGAGATCGCCGACGAGCGGCGTCACGCCCGCGGCGCGCAACTCGTCGCAGCACGCGGCATGGCTGGTCAATGTGAAGACATGTGCGCGCGGCCGCAACAGAGGCACGCAGCGCATGCCGACGTCGCCGCATCCTACGATCAGCACGCGCGGCCGGCGGAAATTTCGTGTCGCTTTCATGGTGGGCGCATTGTAGCGGTCACATGCAACAGGTACCGCGCGGTTGATCCGGCGGGTCCGATTTCGATTCAGTTTTTCGATTCCGAACACTTTATGGCATTTAACGTCACGCTCCGGCAAAGCGGCCGGCAGTTTCAGGTAGAACAGGACGAACCGGTGCTCTCCGCAGCGCTGCGTCAAGGCATCGGCCTGCCGTACGGCTGCAAGAACGGCGCGTGCGGTTCGTGCAAGGGCACCGTCGTCAGCGGCGAGGTCGAACAGCGCCCGCACTCGTCGTCGGCGCTGTCGAACGACGAAAAGACCCGCGGCATGGCGCTGCTGTGCTGCGCGACCGCGTGCTCCGATCTCGAAGTCGACATCCGCGAAGTGGCCGGCGTCGGCGACGTGCAGGTCAAGAAGCTGCCGTGTCGCGTGAACGCGATCGAGCGCCGCGCCGACGACGTGATCATCGTGAAGCTGCAACTGCCCGCCAACGAGCGCCTGCAATATCTGGCCGGCCAGTACCTCGAATTCATCCTGAAGGACGGCAAGCGCCGCAGCTATTCGATGGCGAATGCGCCGCACGTCGAAGGCCCGATCGAGCTGCACATCCGCCATATGCCCGGAGGTGCGTTCACCGACCACGTGTTCAACACGATGAAGGAGCGCGACATCCTGCGCTTCGAAGCCCCGCTCGGCACGTTCTTCCTGCGCGAAGACTCGGACAAGCCGATCGTGCTGCTCGCGTCGGGCACCGGCTTCGCGCCGCTGAAGGCGATCGTCGAGCATGCGGTGTTCAAGAACATCACGCGCCCCATGACGCTTTACTGGGGCGCGCGCCGCAAGAAAGACCTGTATCTGCTCGAACTCGCAGAGCAATGGGCGCGCGAGATTCCGAATTTCAAATTCGTGCCGGTGCTCTCCGAGCCCGATGCGGGCGACGCATGGACGGGCCGCACGGGCTTCGTGCATCGCGCGGTGATCGAGGATCTGCCCGATCTGTCGGCCTACCAGGTGTACGCATGCGGCGCGCCGGTGATGGTCGAATCGGCGCTGCGCGACTTCACGCAGCATCACCAGTTGCCGGAAGAGGAGTTCTATGCGGACTCGTTCACGAGCGCGGCCGATCTCGCAAACGCGGTCTGATTGCACGCCGGCAAATTCGCCCTGATGCAGCACCAGTGCAAATTCATGGTTTACACCGGTGCTTTTCTTATCGTATTCTTTCGCGCATGAACCGCACCCAGTCCGAACTCCGACGTCGCCGCTCGCCGCTCCCCTAGGGACGCCGCTGGCTTCGTCACGGACTCGCGCCACACACAAACCTGGGCGCAAGCTGTTCGAATCATGAAAGCCACGGCATGCCGTGGCTTTTCTGCTTTTCCGGCCGCCGTTTTTATTGGCCAAACCGTCACCGTTTCTTCACCCTGCTTTTACCCTTTGCCCTGGAGCCTGCCGACATGAATTTCAATGAGTATCCAATCGATTCGCTGATGTACATCACGAACCGGCCCGAAATCGTTTTCACGCACGGCAAAGGCTCGTGGATTTACGACAACAACGGCAAGCGCTACCTGGATTTCATTCAGGGCTGGGCGGTCAACAGCCTCGGCCACTGCAACGACGGCATGATCGAAGCGCTGAACAGCCAGGCCAAGCTGCTGATCAACCCGTCGCCGGCGTTCTACAACGAGCCGATGGCGAAGCTCGCGGGTCTGCTCACGCAGCACAGCTGCTTCGACAAGGTGTTCTTCGCGAACAGCGGCGCCGAGGCGAACGAAGGCGCGATCAAGCTCGCGCGCAAGTGGGGCAGGAAGTTCAAGGACGGCGCGTTCGAGATCATCACGTTCGACCACAGCTTCCACGGCCGCACGCTCGCGACGATGTCGGCCAGCGGCAAGCCGGGCTGGGACACGATCTACGCGCCGCAGGTACCGGGCTTCCCGAAGGCCGACCTGAACGACATCGCGTCGGTGGAAAAGCTGATCAACGCAAAGACCGTCGCGGTGATGCTCGAGCCGATCCAGGGCGAAGGCGGCGTGATCCCTGCAACCCGCGAATTCATGCAGCAACTGCGCGAGCTGACGAAAAAGCACAACATTCTGCTGATCGTCGATGAAGTGCAAAGCGGCTGCGGTCGCGCCGGCACGCTGTTCGCGTATCAGCTGTCGGGCATCGAGCCGGACATCATGACGCTCGGCAAGGGCATCGGCGGCGGCGTGCCGCTCGCGGCGTTGCTGTCGAAGGCGGAAATCGCCGTGTTCGAAGCGGGCGACCAGGGTGGCACCTACAACGGCAATCCGCTGATGACCGCGGTCGGCTACTCGGTGATCTCGCAGCTGACGGCGCCGGGCTTCCTCGAAGGCGTGCGCTCGCGCGGCGAATACCTGCGCACGAAGCTGCTCGAGCTGTCCGAGGAGCGCGGCTTCAAGGGCGAGCGCGGCGAAGGTCTGCTGCGCGCGCTGCTGCTCGGCAAGGACATCGGGAACCAGATCGTCGAGAAGGCGCGCGAACTGCAACCGGACGGCGTGCTGCTGAACGCCGCGCGTCCGAACCTCCTGCGCTTCATGCCGGCGCTGAACGTGACGACCGAAGAGATCGACCAGATGCTGGCGATGCTGCGCTCGGTTCTCGACTCGCTGTAATCCACTGCGGAGCGTACCGATGACGACGAACACGACGCTGTCGATCCGCCGCTTCGACGCGAGCGATACCGAAGCGGTGATCGCGCTATGGCAGCAGGTGTTTCCTGAGTATCGCGACGTGACGCGACCGCAGCGCAATCCGCGTCTGTCGATTGCGAACAAGCTCGCGACGCAACCGGAACTGTTCTTCGTCGCGGTGCTCGATGGCCGCATCGCCGGCACCGTGATGGGCGGCTATGACGGACACCGCGGCTGGCTGTATTCGCTCGCGGTCGACGCATCGCTGCGACGTCACGGCATCGGCACGCGGCTCGTTGCGCATGTCGAGAGCGAGCTGACGAAGCTTGGTTGTCCGAAGCTGAACCTGCAGGTACTGTCGTCGGCGTCGGCTGAAGTGCGCGCGTTCTACGATGCGCTCGGCTATCGCGCCGATGCGGTGATCAGCCTCGGCAAGCGGCTCGGCCAGTACGCGGACGCAGCCGCGGCGGGTTGATTCACGTCGTACACCTGATTAAAGAAGGCCGCATGCGCTGGTTGGCGCATGCGGCCTTTTTCATTGCTCTCGCACGAGCGGCGCACATATCGGCGGATTCGGACAAATAGCAGATGGCGGGCAGACGGATTGCCTAGAATCGTTTACGCAAGAGGCGACGCCGGGGCTGGAAAAGACGTTCGCGGCGGTTCGCGAAGTTCCCGCGGCGGCTCATGCATCTGAGTCCCAACGCGTTTGAATCCTAAGGGGAATCTTCATGGCGACTTATGTGGTGCTCCTGCAATTCACGGATCAGGGAATCCGCGCGATCAAGAACACAGCGCAGCGAGCCGGGCAGACGGCGGAGATGGCGAAATCTTTTGGCTGCGAAATGAAAGAGATCTACTGGACCTTGGGGGAATACGACATTGTCTCGGTCGTCGAAGCGGTAGACGAGCAGAGTTTCCTCGCCTTCGGCTTCGCGCTCGGCTCGGCCGGCAATGTCCGCTCGCAAACACTGCGTGCGTTCACCAAAGATGAAATCAGTGCGGTTATCGGGAAACTCCCATAATTCCCGCTCTGGTCAGCAAGAAAAAACGCGCCGCACGACGTTGCATCGTGAGGCGCGTTGCAAGAAGAAGGTGTGCGAATAAACGGCACACGTCCAACTCATCAGCTACTTATTCACCCAGGTAAGCGGCCCGAACCTTCGGATCGTCGAGCATCTGTTTCGCGTCGCCCGACATCGTGATCAGACCGGAGTCCATCACGTAGCCACGATTGGCCGCCTGCAGCGCGAGACGCGCGTTCTGCTCGA
>NZ_JBKGUA010000042.1:0-61189 GCF_046543485.1 Paraburkholderia sp. EG304
GCGACGGCTCATCCCGCTCTGACGCCGGATAGATTTACGCAAACCCAACGCGCCAAAAAATTCAGCATTGCAAAAACGGGGGTGACCATAGATTAACCTCGGTCGTTGTGACAAGTGGATCGAGGAGCTGGGAAAACCAATCGTTGACGACGAACTGTGGGTACTGATCGAGCCACTGCGATCACCAGCGAAGCCACGCCGCTTCAAGTATCCGTGCCGCAAGCCTGTCCGGATTGCGCTGCGCTGACCGGCATCCTGTTCGTGCTGAAGACCGGTATCCGGTGGCGAGATTTGCCGGCAGAGATGGGATGCGGCTCGGGCGTCAGTTGCTGGCGAAGGCTACGCGATTGGCAACAAGCCGACGTGTGGGATCGATTGCACGCAACGCTTCTGGCGAGGTTGCGAGCGATGGGTCGAACTCAGCCAAACGCAAGCGACCATACCTCTAACAGCCCGGCCCAAGGCGGCCCCACGGTTTTCCTCAAGAATCCCAAAGCATTTGCCGATAGATGATCCTGGTTCATCCAGGAAAGGCCATCCATGTTGCAAGCATGACCATGGCCGAACACGCCCTTCGGAACACAACATGAAGAACATCGTTAGCCGGGCCGTTTTCACATTCGCTGCGTTGGGTCTGAGTGCGTGTGCGCACCCGCCCACACCGCCAGTTTCACCGCCGACCACCGGTAATGCCGCCGCAAAGGCTGCAGAGGCATGGTCCCGCTTGCCGCCCGACGTGCTGGCTGCCTGTCGTGGCGTTTTCATCTCGACGGGCGCGGGCAAATTCAACGAAGCGGTCGAACTGTCAAGACAGTGTCTTGCCTCGCAGAGCCTGACTGTCGAAATGCGGGCAACCATGCAGCAGCAACTCGCGGTGGTCGAAACGATTCTGAAGCAACCTGCCGCGGCATTGGACGCGCAAGAGGCAGGCGTCGCGTTGACGCCGGCGCCGACCGATTTGCAGCTGCTAATGCTCGCGCAACTGTATGTCGCCAATCTTCGCTACAAAGAGGCGCTCGACACGCTCGATCGTATCCAGGCGGCGCACGAGCCGAAACACAATCTGGACACGATACTCGGCACGCCGTACTACGTGGCGCTCGGTCGTGCGCTCGGGGGACTGGGGCGGCATCAGGAAGCGATCGATGCGGCCTCGAAGGGACTTGCGATCCAGTGCGCGTCCGCAGAGGCTTATCGGCTGCGCGCGGTGGAACGGGAGGCTATTGGTGATACAACGGGTGCGCGTGCAGATTACGTGGCGTTCGCGCGCTGGGCTAT
Source organism: Paraburkholderia sp. EG304 (assembly GCF_046543485.1). Lineage (NCBI taxonomy): Bacteria > Pseudomonadati > Pseudomonadota > Betaproteobacteria > Burkholderiales > Burkholderiaceae > Paraburkholderia > Paraburkholderia sp. EG304. The sequence goes on from NZ_JBKGUA010000042.1 coordinate 1,279, forward strand.
CGACCCGGCCATCGACGAGCCAACGCGGGCCAAACTGGCCGCGCTGAAGATCGATCCCGCGAGCGAGCGCCGGCATCCGTTTGGCACCGACAACCCGTTGCGCGAACTGTCAGCCCATGCGCTGAGCACGGCACAGCTGTCGCTGAAGACAGCGACAACGCAGCAGCAGAAGGCCACGGCCTATAGCGATATTTCAGCGTACCTCGACAATTCCAATCGGCATCAGGAGGCGCTCAAGGCTATCGACCAGGCTATCGCTCTGGCACCGGACGACATTGCGTTCCGGCAGTCGAGGATCACCACGCTTGTCGGGCTGAACCGGTTAGACGATGCTATCGATCAATCCGCTCCTCTGATCGCCAGGATGCGCGGCGAACTGGAGGGCGCGACGGATAAGAAGAGCGTCTACGGCAGGTATAGCGAGCTGACCATGTCGCTCGCCTGGGCGTACATCCTGAAGCATGACTGGGTCAACGGCATCGAGTTACTTGCGGACAACGCACAAGGTGCGGCGCCATTCGATCAGGACTATCTGGCCTCGACCTACCTGTATGTACGCGCGCGCAGCGGCGGCTCGGCGCCGGTGAATCCGTACTTCGATGAATACATCCGGCGCAATGCACAGCCAATACTGGGCAACTATCGTCGCTGGCTGCTGCTATATATGCAGGGACGCGCGACGATCGACATGGTGTATGCCCAGGCCGTCATGATTCCAGTGCCGGAGATGCTCGAAAACGCGCTCGCGGAAACATGGTTCATGGCGGCCGCCTACGAACGCTTTGTGAAGCATGACGATGCTGCCGCGCGGGCCTACGTCGGCCGCATCAACGATCTTCAGCCGTATGGGACCAACGAGTGGGGAATGGCGACAAGGGGAGCCGTGTGACAGGAGCGGCTGCTAGACGATTGTTGTCGCTCGTGCTCGTCGTTGGCGCAAGCTGCCCTGCTGTTACGCAGGCGCTGCCATCGGCGCCATTGGGTTCGGCGAATCAGGTATCCGGCACGCCGGCCGCCATGTCGTTCAACGACGCGGCGTCGCCTTGCCTCTTGCTCATGACAGCGCGCAATGCGTTTTCGCTGGCACCGCTCGGCACGCCTGCGCAGTTGCGCAAGACGTGCGCCGCCGAGTCGGCCAGGGGCAATCCTGCCGCACGCGTGATCTACGGTCAGATGGTCCTGTTCGGATATGCCGCGCCGCCCGACAAATCCGGGCTGGCGATTCTCACTCAAACGGCAGCCGAGGGCGATGCACGCGCCCAACGGCTTATCGGCTCCCTTTATCGCGAAGGCTACCGGGTGCCGAAGGATCCGCGCCTTGCGCGTCAGTGGCTTAGTCGCGCGGCGGAAGGCGGCGATGGAAGATCTGCCGAAACGCTCGGCCTGATGGACTACAACGGCGAAGGCGGCTCGGTCGACTTTCCCTCGGCGTATCGCCTGTTCGTCCGTGCCGCCGGATACGGCGAGCCGCTTGGTGCGACCAATGCGGGGCGGATGCTGTTCGTCGGCCAACCCGGTGTGCCGCGCGACGAGGCGGGCAGTGTCGCGTGGTTCATCCAGGGTGCGCTGCAGGGCGACGCCGACGCGCAATTTCAGCTCGGCATGGCGCTGCTGCGCGGCAGCGCCATCGTCGCGGATGCGCATGGCGCGGCTGGCTGGCTTGCCGCGGCGGCGGCGCGGAACCAGCGTGAGGCGAAGGCGATGCTGGCCGAACTGTATCTGTCGGGAAAGGGGGTTTCGCCGGATGCTCTGCGCGGCTTTTCGCTGATGACGGAAGCGGCACGCAGTGGTCTGGCCTACGCGCAACGCCGCACGGGCGATCTGTACGCGCAAGGCACAGGTGTCACACGCAACGATGTATTGGCACTTGAATGGCATCGCAAGGCCGCGCTCAACGGCGACACGAATGCCCAGTTCGCGCTGGCCGTGCAATACCGGCTGGGACAAGGTTGTCCTGTTGACTTCGACGCCGCGATTGGCTGGATGCGCGGTGCGGCGCAGGCGGGCCTCGCGGTTGCACAGAACGATCTCGGCACGATGCTGCAGGCCGGCGAAGGTACCCGCCGTGATATCGGAGAGGCACGGCTCTGGTACGAGCGGGCGTCGGAGCAGGGACTCGGCATTGCCTCGTATAACCTCGCGTCGCTGGCCCGCGCCGGGCTCGGCGAGCCGCGTGATCTCGCACGAGCTTACCGGCTCGCCCGACTTGGCGCACAGCGCGGCAACGCGCAGGCGCAAGTGATGCTGGGAGGGATGCTATTTGCGGGGGAGGGCGCGCCAGCGGATAAAGCGGCGGGATTCGCCTGGTATCGCAAGGCTGCCGATGGCGGTGATCGGGAAGCCGAACGCATTGTCGCCATGCTGTATATCAACGGCAATGGCGTGCCGCGCGATGAGAAGCTAGGTGAATCCTATCTGAAACGTGCGGCGATGCATGGTGACGCGCAGGCCCAAACGGCTTTGGCAATATTGTTGCTCAAACGGCCGTCACCGGACGAACAGTCCGCAGCACGGGAGTGGTTGATCAAGGCGGTCTCGCAGCGGTTCGGTCCGGCCTATGCTGCGATGGGCACCCTGTATGCGAAGGGCGAAGGCGCTGCGCCGGATCAGGCGAGCGCGCTGCAATGGTTCACACGAGGCGCAGAGTCGAACGACGAGGTCTCGCAGCGCATTCTGTGCCTCGCCTATGCGAACGGTTCAGGTGTCGCCCCCGATGTGGTGAAGGCTCAGCGCTGGTGCACGGCGGCGGCCGGGGCAGGCGATACGCTCGCCATGCGGCAACTGGCAACCGGTTTCGCGACTGACCCGCCTCTGCCCTCGGCGACGCGCGCGTACTGGCAATGGCGGCTCGCGTCCAATGGCGACGCGGCATACGAATTGATGCTCGCAGACTCCTACGATCTGGGGCGCGGTGTCGCCGTTGATTTCGGCGCGGCACTGTACTGGTTTCGACGGGCTGCCGAGCACGGCAATGTGGACGCGCAGTCCGCCCTGGCTTCGCATCTGTTCAGTGGGCTCGGCGGGGAGTCCGACGATCTCGAGGCATTAGAGTGGGCGAGCCGCGCGGCGGCGGCCAGCGCAAGTGCGATGGACCTGACGGGCGAAGCCTACCTCTATGGAAGAGGCGTCGCAAGAAATCCGCAGATCGCCCGGCGTTGGCTGGAGAAGGCTGCGACCGCGGGCTCGGCAGACGCGGCGAATGAACTCGCCAATGTCTACCAGACTGGAAATGGCGTCGCATGCGACGACACGCTCGCCGCTCAGTGGTATCGGAAGGCGGCCGCGCTCGGGTCGCGTCAGGCGGCGATTGCACTTGCACTGCATCAGCAGGATGACGACGGGGCGGTGGCGCTGACTGCGCGAGCCCGATACTGGCTCGCACTCGAAGGCGATCCATCGACGAAGGCTGGAGGACCAACTTCGACGCCACCTGCCGATGCGATGCAGGCAGGCGATCGTCTCGACTTCGACGCGTTGTCGGCATTGAACAAGGCACTCGCCGGAATGCCGTTCGCGCAGATCGAGATGGGTATTCTGTTCTGGCGAGGCGGCGGCGTGATGCGGGACAGGGCGCTCGGCGACGCGTGGCTCAGGCGTGCGCAATCCGCCTTTGGGGCGCAACCGGGCTGGCGGTGTTTCGTGCAGCCTGCCCGGATCGTCGAGGCCCGAGTTCGTGCCGGGCTCACGGAAGCGGAGCGGGAACGCGCGGATCTTTTGACGGAAAACCTGCTGATGACCGTTCCTGCAATCAATGTCGCGACGGAGATGAAGTGAGGTCCGTCGGCATCCGGCGAGATTCATTGAGGCGTCGCTAAAGTAAATTCGTGCTCTACCGATAACCAAAGGGAACGTTTTTTATCGAAGCGAAAACCGATGAACCTGCGATTGAAATCGTGGCTGCTGGCCTTCGCATTGAGCGCCGCGTGTGCCGGTATCGTGGCCGGCCTGAATCTGACGCTCGTCGATCCGGGGCATCCGCTGCCGCCCTGGTTGACCCTTCTGCACGTAGCCTGTGCGTTCGCCGGCGCACTGGCCATTACCCGCTTTGTCCAGGGTGCACCAGCAGCACTGCAAGGCCCTACCTCCCGATCCACCATCGCACAAGGCGTCGTCGCCCACAACAGAACAGGTACCGTGAACTTCGTCGTCCCCGGAAAGAGCGCGTTTTTCTCGACGGGCCGCTGCGTCATGATCCTTTGCTTCGTGCTGTGCTTCATGGTGCAGTTCGTGACGGCCGGCAAGCCGGACGACGACACCAGCGGCTCGGACGCCGGCACCGGCCAGCATATGCGCAAGCTGAGCACGTGAGGCCGATTGGTAGGCCGGGCCAGGAGTCGTCGGCGACCGCGCCGGTGGCAAAGCGAGACGTTCGTCGCCGATCCGCGCTTCAAACGCTCGCCGTCTCCTTGCTCGCGTTGGGCATCGTGGCGATCTGCGTCGGCCTCTACAGCTTGATTCAAGCGTTCGACGTCTTCGATATTCCGATCGCGTTCAAGGTGTGGTTCTCGCGCGCCCTCGTCGCGCTGGTGATCGGCGTGATTGCGCTGCGTTTCGGCGGTAGGTGTGTCGAGGCGCTTTAGGGCCGAGCTAAACGCGATTCTTTCAGCCTCGAAAACCCGCGCGAGTCCCACGAATTCCGTCCCCAGGCACAACGCGCGCAGCGCAACTCCGCCCGTCATGGAAAACTGTATAAACATACAGTATAGTATCCCCCTACAGCCAGGGTTCCGGGCGCTTGTCGCGCCGTCCCGGCTGCACCGAACTTGCGCGGTCGCGAGAGCCGGCCGTGAGAGGTGAACCACTCCTTCAGACGGTCGGAAAAATTGTCCTCCAACGACGCAACCCCTGACACCCTCGCTGACACCCCCCAAGGCGGCAACCCGAGCAGCAACAAGACCCAGGGCACGATCCGCATTCGCGGCGCCCGCCAGCACAACCTGAAAAACGTCGACCTCGACGTGCGCACCGGCGAAATGACGGTCGTCACCGGGCCGTCGGGCTCGGGCAAGTCGAGCCTCGTGTTCGACACGCTGTATGCGGAAGGCCAACGCCGCTACGTCGAAACCTTCAGTGCGTACGCACGCCAGTTTCTTGACCGGATGGATCGGCCGCAGGTCGACCGCGTCGACGGCGTACCGCCCGCCATCGCGATCGACCAGACCAACCCGGTGCGCAGCTCGCGCTCCACGGTCGGCACGATGACCGAGCTCAACGACCATCTGAAGCTCCTGTACGCGCGCGCGGCCGAGCTGTTCGACCGCCAGACCGCGCACCCGGTGCGGCACGACACGCCGGAGACGATCTACGCGGAACTGCTCGAACGCACCGAGCAGGAGGAGCCGCGGCTCGTCGTCACGTTCCCGGTCGAGCTACCGGATTCGGCGTCCGAGCAGGAGGTCGAGCAGTGGCTGTCGGCGAGCGGCTATACGCGCGTGCAGGCGCAACGGGAAGTCGATTCACCGACCGGCAAGCGCAAGCTGCTCGACGTCGTCGCCGACCGCTTCCGGCTGCGTTCGGTCGATAAAGCGCGCGCGATCGAGGCGATCGAGGCATCGCTGAAGCGCGGCGGCGGGCGCGTCAATATCTACGTGCTGCCGGCCACCTCGGACGAACCGCAAGCCGAAGCCGCCGAGCCGCGCATCTGGCGTTTCTCCACCGGCCTGCATAGCCCGGAAAGCGATCTGCGCTATGCCGATCCGCAGCCCGCGCTGTTCTCGTTCAACTCGGCCTATGGCGCTTGTGATGCCTGCCGCGGCTTCGGCCGCGTGATCGGCGTCGACCTCGGTCTGGTGATTCCAGATGCGCGCAAGACGCTGCGTGAAGGCGCGGTCAAGCCGATGCAGACGCCCGCGTGGAAGGAATGCCAGGACGATCTGATGCGCTACGCGGCGAAAGCCGACATCCGCCGCGACACGCCGTGGGGCGAGCTCAGCGAGCGCGAGCGCAACTGGGTCATCAACGGCTCGCCGGACTGGAACGGCAAGTGGCAGACGCATTGGTACGGCGTCAAACGCTTCTTCGATTATCTGGAATCGAAGGCGTACAAGATGCATATCCGCGTGCTGCTGTCGAAGTACCGCAGCTATACGCCATGCGAAACCTGCGGCGGCGCGCGCCTGAAAACCGAATCGCTGCTGTGGCGTCTCGGCAGCAAGGCGAACGCGAACGACGTGCTCGCGCCCGAGCACCGCTTCATCCCGCGCGGCGTGCAGTGGTCGCGCACCCAGCTCGAAGCGTTGCCGGGTCTCACCGTGCACGATCTGATGCTGATGCCGATCGAGCGCATCCGCCGCTTCTTCGACGACATCACGCTGCCGAGCGCGTTGCTCGACGACGCGCTGAAGCTCTTGCTCGCCGAAGTGCGCACGCGCCTCAAGTATCTCTGCGACGTCGGTCTCGGCTATCTGACGCTCGATCGGCAAAGCCGCACGCTGTCGGGCGGCGAGGTGCAGCGAATCAACCTGACCACCGCGCTCGGCACGTCGCTGACCAAGACGCTGTTCGTGCTCGACGAGCCGAGCATCGGCCTGCATCCGCGCGACCTGAACCGCATCGTCGAGGCGATGCACCGGCTGCGCGACGCGGGCAATACGCTGGTCGTGGTCGAGCATGATCCATCGGTGATGCTCGCGGCGGACCGGCTCATCGATATGGGTCCGGGGCCTGGCGAGCGCGGCGGTTCGATCATTTTCGACGGCGCGCCCGACGCGATCCGCTCGACCGGCACGCTGACCGGTGAATACCTCGGCGGCCGGCGCCATGTCGCGGATGCCGCGCACTGGTCGCGTCGCGCGGTCGACGCGAGCACGCCGCGCATCGTGCTCGAAGGCGCGAGCGAGCACAACCTGCGTGACGTCACGGTCGAAATTCCATTGCAGCGGCTCGTCTGCGTGACCGGCGTGTCCGGTTCCGGCAAATCGACGCTGCTGCAGGACGTGCTGTATCCGGCGATGGCGCGCCACTTCGGCCTCGCCACCGAAGCGCCGGGCGCGTTCAAGTCGCTTATGGGCGCGGACCAGTTCACCGACGTCGTGTTCGTCGACCAGTCACCGATCGGCAAGACCGCGCGCTCGAATCCGGCCAGCTATGTCGGCGCGTTCGACGAAATCCGCAAGCTGTTCGCGAAGGCGCCGCTCGCGCAGCAGCGCGGCTACGGCCCAGGCATGTTCAGCTTCAACTCGGGCGACGGCCGCTGCCCGACTTGCGGCGGCTCGGGCTTCGAGCACATCGAAATGCAGTTCCTCTCCGACGTGTACCTGCGCTGCCCCGATTGCGACGGGCGTCGTTATCGCGCGGAGATTCTCGAAGTGAAGATCGAGCGAGGCGAGCCCGCGCGCGCATTGAGTATTGCCGACGTGCTCGAATTGACCGTCAGCGAGGCTGCCGCGTACTTCGCCAAGGACGCCGAAGTACTGCGCGTGCTGCAGCCGATCGTCGACGTCGGGCTCGAATACGTGAAGCTCGGCCAGCCGGTGCCGACGCTGTCGGGCGGCGAGGCGCAGCGGCTCAAGCTCGCGGGCTTTCTCGCGGAATCGGCGCAGGCGCGTAGTCCGCGTGGCGCGAAGCAGGCGGTCGCGAAGCGTCTGTTCATGTTCGACGAGCCGACCACGGGCCTGCATTTCGACGACATCGCGAAGCTGATGCAGGCGTTCGGGAAGCTGCTCGCGAGCGGTCATTCGCTGATCGTGATCGAGCACAACCTCGACGTGATCCGCGCGGCCGACTGGATCATCGACCTCGGTCCCGAAGGCGGCGACGGCGGTGGCCGCGTGTTGTGCGCGGGCACGCCGGACGAAGTGAAAGCGTGTGCCGAGTCGCATACCGGCGAGGCGTTGCTGCAATACGACCGCGCGATGGGCATCGCAGCGGAAGCGGGGCCGCAAGGCATCCCGCTGCAGAAGGCACTGAGCGCGGCCCGCGCGCGGCGCGCGATCGAAGGCGAGGACGTGGTGCGCATCGTCAACGCGCGCGAGCACAACCTGAAGGCGCTCGACGTCGACATTCCGCACGGCAAGTTCAACGTGATCACCGGCGTGTCGGGCTCGGGCAAATCCACGCTCGCGTTCGACATCCTGTTCCACGAAGGTCAGCGGCGCTACCTCGAATCGTTGAATGCGTACGCGCGCTCGATCGTACAGCCGGCCGGGCGACCCGAAGTCGACGCGGTGTACGGCATTCCGCCGACGGTCGCGATCGAGCAGCGGCTGTCGCGCGGCGGCCGCAAGAGTACCGTCGCGACCACCTCTGAGGTGTGGCACTTCCTGCGTCTGCTGTACGTGAAGCTCGGCTTGCAGCACTGCGTTCACGACGGCACGCCGGTCACGTCGCAAAGCGCCGAATCGATTGCGGCGCAGTTGCTGCGCGATCACAAGGGCCAGCATGTCGGCTTCCTCGCGCCACTGGTCGTGAACCGCAAGGGCGTCTATACCGACCTCGCGAAATGGGCAAAAGCGCGCGGCAATACGCATCTGCGGGTGGACGGCGAGTTCGTGCCGGTCGATCCGTGGCCGAAGCTTGACCGCTTCCGCGAGCACACGATCGAGCTGCCGGTCGCGGACCTCGTCATCTCGGCCGATCACGAAGCCGAGTTGCGCGAAGCGCTCGATCAGACGCTCGAGATCGGCAAAGGCATCATGCATCTGCTCGCGCCGCTCGACGGCCTGCACGACGCGCTCAACGGCGGCAAGTCCACCGCGAAGCTCGGCGACGTGAAGGTGCTGTCGACGAAGCGTGCGTGTCCGGTGTGCGGCACGAGCTACCCCGAGCTCGATCCGCGCATGTTCTCGTACAACAGCAAGCATGGCTGGTGCACGAGCTGCGTCGGCACGGGGCTGTCGCTGACGCGCGAGCAGCGCGCCGCGTACGACGACACGATCGTCGTCGATGACAATCGCGGCCGTGAACAGAGCTTGCCGTCGGAGGAGCAGGAACCGGAAGGGCTCGTCGACGAGCCGTGTCCGGATTGCGCGGGCACGCGTCTGAATCCGGTCGCGCGTGCCGTGACGTTCGACTCGCAGGCGATCGTCGATGTCGCGCAATGGACCGTGTCCGACACCCGCGCATGGTTCGATACGCTGCAGATGACGGGCCGCGATGCCGAAATCGCGCGCGACGTGATCAGTGAAATCGGCAGCCGGCTGCAGTTCCTCGAAGAAGTCGGGCTCGGCTATCTGAGCCTCGATCGCGCGGCGCCGAGTTTGTCGGGCGGCGAAGCGCAGCGCATCCGGCTCGCCGCGCAGCTCGGCAGCAACCTGCAGGGCGTGTGCTACGTGCTCGACGAGCCGACCATCGGCCTGCATCCGCGCGACAACCAGATCCTGCTCAACGCGCTGCGCAAGCTCGGCGACAAGGGCAATACGCTCGTCGTCGTCGAGCACGACGAAGATACGATCCGGCGCGCCGATCACATCATCGATATCGGGCCGGGCGCGGGCAAGCGCGGCGGCACGCTCATCGCGCAGGGCAGCGTCGCGGACCTGTCCGCGCAGGCCGATTCGCTGACCGGGCGCTTCCTCGCGCAGCCGATCGTGCATCCGCTGCAGCCGCGTCGCGAGGTCGTCGCGCCGGGCAAGCGCGCAGCCGCGGTGCCGGAGAACTGGCTGACCGTGCATGGCGGCAAGTTGCACAACCTGCGTGACGTGACGGTCGGCATTCCGCTCGCGCGGCTCGTCGCGGTCACGGGCGTCAGCGGCTCGGGCAAGTCGACGCTCGCGCGCGACGTGCTGATGACCAATCTGCTCGATGCGGTCGGGCGCTCGGTGCTGTCGTCGCCGGCCACCCGCCGCGCGCGTGCGGCGGCCGAACAGAAACCTACCGCGAACCGGCGTTCGAGCGTGCTCGCGCGCTCGGCGCCGCGCGCGCCGCTGAACGTCACGCACACGTGGCAGGGCTGCGATTCGGTCACCGGCTGGGAAAGCATCGACCGCGTGCTCGAAGTCGATCAGACGCCGATCGGCAAGACACCGCGGTCGTGTCCCGCCACCTACATCGGCGTGTGGGATGCGATCCGAAAGCTGTTCGCGGGCACGCTGGAGGCGCGCGCGCGCGGCTATACCGCGTCGCGTTTCTCGTTCAATACCGGTGAGGGCCGCTGCCCCGCGTGCGAGGGCCAAGGCGTGCGCACGATCGGCATGAGCTTCCTGCCCGACGTGAAAGTGCCGTGCGATGTCTGTCACGGTCAACGCTTCAATCCGGAGACGCTCGCGGTCACGTGGCGTGGCAAGAACATCGGCGATGTGCTGACGATGGAAATCGACGAAGCGGTCGAGTTCTTCGCGTCGATTACGAACATCGGGCATCCGCTGCAACTGATGAAGGATGTCGGGCTCGGCTATCTGACGCTCGGCCAGCCGTCGCCTACGTTGTCGGGCGGCGAGGCGCAGCGCATCAAGCTCGTCACCGAGTTGAGCAAGGTGCGCGACGACCTCACCCGGCGCGGCCAGAAGCCGCCGCATACGCTATACGTGCTCGACGAGCCGACGGTCGGCCTGCATATGGCGGACGTCGCGAAGCTGATTCGCGTGCTGCATCGGCTCGTGGATGGCGGGCATAGCGTGGTCGTCATCGAGCACGATCTCGATGTGATCGCCGAGGCGGACTGGATCATCGATCTCGGTCCGGAGGGCGGCGTGGGCGGCGGCACGATCGTCGCGGCAACCGATCCGGAAAGCCTGTCGCGCGTGGCCGCGAGTCACACCGGCGCGGCTTTGCGGCCGGTGCTCGCGCGCACGGCCGCTACGGCGACGCTGGCCGGAGAGGGGACCAATGGCTGAGGCAAGCTGACGAGCGGCGGCGCGGCCGTTGAACGCCGCGCTTTGCGGTCCCCAATCGACTGTTTGCGCGCATTTCGGGCGCGCTCATCAGATGCGCCGTTGCAACTCGTCAGGTTGCAACGGCCCGCGCTTCGTCGCGTGTGCGCCACACGTGATTGCTGCACCGCATCCACTCACCAGAGGTTCGCCAAACGCGACGCATCCGCGCGATTAATTCATACGAAAGCGACCGGCGATGTTTCAAAATAGAAACGTTTTTAGAACCCCCGATAAATCAGCATTTGGATATTAATTTTGGACCCAGAACGAATGCCGCGGAAATGCCTAATGGCGCGGGGAATAACTTTACGCTTTGCGAATAAACTACCGAATTGCGCGGACATAATCGGGACCATAAGCAGTTCACGATTGAAACATTTTTGATCTGGCAAGAAACGTACTCGGTAAGGCGGGTCCACTGCGCTTCGCATTATCGGCAACTTTGCCCGAACGGGCGAGAGTGCCGTCCGCAAAGGCTTTGCGGTAAGATATCCCCACGCTGCGCGCTCAGCCTTGCATAGTTGCCGGCCCTGTCGGCCGCTCATATCAATCGCTCAATAACCGCTTTTTGTCAGACATGGCTAGTCGTGATGAAATCTCCTTTTCAAATTTACTATAGCGATCCATTCCGCTAACATCACGCTTAATCCTTTATGCGGCGTTAGTCCGTTTTCCCGCCGTAATAACGCATTCTCTCGTTCCGTCTGCTGACGGGGCAAATCGGGGTCCACAACGTATGCCCGTTTGGGGAAAGATCATGCCGCACATGCACCTTGATACAACGAGAATTACGTGGCTTCACACGCCTGCGTTGAACGTCCGTACTGCAGCGCGGCGAATCGGCATACTGCTGTTCGACGGCTTCTGGCTGCTCGGCCCCGGTACCGTCGTGGAAATGTTCCAGACCGCCAACGAGTTCGCGGGCACGCGCGCAGGCGAAGATCCGCCCTACGAAGTGCAGTTCCTGTCGATGGAAGGCGGCAATGTTGCCAGTTCGTCGTCGGCGCGCATCTGGACTGATCGCATCGACACGCGCTTTGGCGGCGGTTTCGACGTGCTGTTCATTGCGGGCGGCTACGGCGCCCACGTGGCCGCACGCGACGAACGCCTGCTGAACTGGCTGCGCGCCGTGCAATCGCGCACCCGCGCGATCGAAACGATCGGCGAGGGACGCCTCGTGCTCGAAGCGGCCGGCCCGACCGAGCATGATGGCCTGATGAGCCGCTACCCGGGCGCGAGCGCGAGCGAAGGCGCGTTCAGCGCGGCCAACGACCGTCATGACTGCGCGCGCAGCGCGCTGATGTTCATCAAGCGTGACCTGGGCGCGGAGCTCGCACGCAGCGTCGCCGATCGCGTGATGCCCGGCATGGCCTCGACGTGGGTGCCGCTGCCGGCCGAGGGCGGCACGCTGAGCGTCGCCGAAAAGATTCGCGCGGCCGCGCGCTGGATGGAGGCGAACTGCGACCGTCCGGTCTCGGTCGCCGATGCCGCGCAGGTCGCCGCAATGAGCGAGCGCAATTTCCTGCGCCGTTTCAAGCACGAGATGCAGGTGACGCCGTCGGACTACCTGCTGCAGGTGCGGCTGCGCATCGCGTGCAACTTCCTGACCGAGACCGAATTGCCGGTCGACAAGATCGCGCGTCGCAGCGGCACCGGCAACGGGGACCGTCTCGCGAAAATCTTCCGCAAGCGCATGGCTTTGTCTCCAACCGAGTATCGCGCCCGAAGCCGGGCGGCCACTGAGGCGTAGCATGTATCTATAGCGTGCGATATCGCGCCCGCGCCGCGGGCGCGCCTCGTCTGTTGGACGCGGTCGCGAAAGCGGCCGTATGTTCGCTGGCCAGCCTTTTTACGAGCACAGTGGCGATGGGCAACAGGGTCATGGCGACGGCATTGCCGGAGGTGAAACTCATCGAGCCGGAAGTGTTCATCGACGAATACGGCTTCTGCTTCGAGAGTTTCAGCGCGGACGAGTTTTCGGACGACGTCGCGCAGGGTTTCAACTTCGTGCAAGACCGCCATCTGCGCGCCGTGCATGGCGTGCTGCGCGGCTTGCACTACCAGGTGCAGCGTCCGCAGGGAAGGCTGCTGCGCGTCGTGCGCGGCGAGATCTTCGACGTCGCGGTCGACGTGCGCCTGAACTCACCGAACTTCGGCAAATGGAGCGGCGAGTATGTGAGCGAAGAGAACCACCGGCAAATGTGGGTGCCGCCCGGTTTCGCGCACGGCTTCGTCGTGCTGTCCGATGTCGCCGAGTGCGTGTGGAAGACCACCGAGTACTGGTTTCCCGAACTTGAACGCTGCCTGCTGTGGTCCGATCCCGACATCGGCATCGACTGGCCGATCGACTTTCAGCCCATTCTCGGCAGCAAGGATGCGGGGGGGCGCCGTCTGTACGAAGCCGAAAACATCTCGTGAACGACTTGTGATCGGCCTGAGTTTTTACGACATTTTTTCTTGAGAGGCTCAAGGGCCGACCCTACACTTCGGGCATCCAGTCAGTACGAGGTGCTCAACGTGAAGCGTCGCGCAAGCCGTCCGCAATCCGTTCCGGTCCGCTATGCATGTGGTGGTGCCGGCCACGTCGAACTGAGGCGCTTCGACGCATCGTGCGATTCGTTCGTTGCGTTGACGGCGCTGCTGCATCGCGCGTTCGCGCCGCTCGGCGCGCAGGGGCTCAATTGCACGTGCGTGGATCAGACCATCGAGACAACCCGCGAACGTGTGCTGCGCGGCGATTGCCATGTCGCGGTATGCGACGGCCAGATCGTCGGCACGATGACGCTTTATGCTTCGGATGGCGAAGCATCATGCGAGCTCTACCGGCACGACGATGTCGCGAGCTTGCGCCAGTTCGCGGTCGATCCCGCGTGGCAGGGGCGAGGCATCGGCACGCTGCTGATCGCGTTCGCCGAGCACTGGGCCGCGACACGCGGCTATGCGCAACTCGCACTCGATACACCGCAACCGGCCACACAGCAGATCGCGTTCTATCGCGGGCAGGGGTTTCGCATCGTCGATTTCATGCGCTTCGCGGACAAGTGCTACGACAGCGCGATTCTGAGCAAGCCGCCGGTTGCGATACGCACGCTCGCGAACTGGTCGCGGCGTTTGCATGCGACGCCGCGGATCGCGCATGCGGCCTGAAGCGTAGCCGCAGACGTCCGCGGCATACGGAGACAAGCAGTGGAAAAGCAGCGCACGAGAAGCGGAAGAAAAAGCGGACTGGAAGCGCCCGATGCTTCGGCAACTATTGCAATATGCTGCGGCAACTATTGCAACGGCGGCAACGGCGGCAGCGGCGACCGCAGCGGTGCAATCCTGAACGCGGCCCCAACGCAGCGTCGCCGGTTCGCATCGGGCGAGGGGTGAATTCACCGAACGCTGTATGCAGCCCTCAGCGTCGGATCACGCCCATCAGCAGGGTGACGAGGAAGATCACCAGGAAGATGAAGAACAACACCTTGGCGATTTCAGTTGCGCCCGCGGCAATGCCTCCAAAGCCGAACACTGCGGCGATGATGGCGATGATGAAGAAAATCACAGCGTATCGAAGCATGGTGCCTCCACCGGTGGATTGTTGAAATGACGTTTGAACGGCGCCCCGTTGCGTACGTCACGCGGCTTCACGGGTGAGATGCCGGCGAGCGGAATTCAGCAATACATGTGCCATCGTTTGATTGACGCCAACGTTTGCGTGACGAATCTTTCGCGGCGCGCGAGATTACCGTCGAGTCGGCGCTAACGTTTGCATTCCCTCCCGCCAGGCGCGCCAGGTGCCAACCATGCTGCGGACTACGTAAAGCCCGTCGCGGGTCATCCGCGCAGCCAGTGATACGCCAGCGGCCCGCACAACACGCCCCACGTCAGCACAGACATCAGCAGTGCAATGGTTACGGCCGCGCTGCCGCAGTCCTTCGCGCGTTTCGACAACTCATGCCGCTCGAACGAGATCCGGTCGATGGCAGCCTCGATCGCCGAATTCAATAGCTCCACCAACAGCACGAGCAGCACTGAGATCAGCAGCACGCGCGCGATGGCGTCGACCGGCATCAGGAACGCGGCCGGCACGAGGATCGCCGCGAGCGCGGCTTCCTGACGGAACGCGCTTTCCGCCCGCAATGTCGCGACGATGCCAGCGTACGAATGCCGCAACGCGAACAGCCCGCGCAGCGGACCGCTGCGCTTTGCGGGCGGCGCGATGGTCTGGTGAGCGAGGGAGTCGGCCGGATCAGACATGTTTCGGGATGATGGTTGATGTGCAGCAAATGACCGTCGATGTTACAAGATGTCGATCAGGTTGCAAATTGTGATATCTTTGCGCCGCCCAACAGCGGCAGGCACCTGGCACCTTCTCGCCTGACCGACCGGCTTCGGAAAAAATGAAAGGAACGCGTAATCGGTTAGGGCTGCTGCCGATCACGCTCGAATCTCAAATGTTGGTCACTCCCGTTGCTCGTTCCGCTCAAGGTTTCGCCGGATTTTCCGTATACGAGGAATGGTGCGCCGCGTGTTTCTCCTGTGCGCGCCCGGCAGTCCGATTTCCCACTTCGCGCGTTCGCGCGGCAGACCGGATTCGCACCGTGAGCGGCTCACTCGGGCGCGCACGGTCGAGGTCCAACAAGCTGAGCTGTTCATGAAACCAGTTGTGTCGTTGTGCGTTTCGCTGACCGCCGTTGTCGGCGCGTTGTATGCCGTCGCGTCGGGCGCCGCGCCATCGGTGCCTGTCGTCGCCGCCGCGGCGAATCCGCCGGCCGCGCTCACTGTCGCGAGCGCGAGTGCCGCACAGGCCAGCCCCAGCGCCAACTACCTCGACAACGTTGCCAGCGTCCCGACACCCGCATCCGGCTCCAGCACATCGCGCGTTTCATTCGCGACCCTCGGCGCGTATCAGCCGCTGACGCTGCGTGGTGTCGAAGACGCGCGCACCGTCAATCTCGGCGTGCGGCTCGATCGCGTGGTCACGGCCGCGCGACTGCGCTTGCGCTACACGTATTCGCCATCGCTGGTGTTCGCGATGTCGCATCTGAAGGTGTCGGTCAACAACGAAGTGATCGCGACCGTGCCGTTCGATCGCGAGCACGCCGGCAAGCTCGTCACCCAGGACATCCCGCTCGATCCGCGCTTCCTGACCGACTACAACCAGATCGGTCTGCGACTGATCGCGCATTACACGCTCGAGCATTGCGAAGACCCCGAAAACTCGGCGCTGTGGGCCGACGTGAGTCCGTCGAGCGAATTCATCGTCGATACCGCGCCGATCCATTTGCCTGACGATCTCGCGCTGCTGCCCGCGCCGTTCTTCGATCACCGCGACGCGAACCGGCTGCGTCTGCCGTTCGTGCTGCCGGCCGCCGCCGACAACGCGACGCTGCGCAGCGCGGGCGTACTCGCTTCGTGGTTCGGTGCGCAGGCCGATTACCGGCAGGCGCGCTTTCCGGCGCTGTCGACGTTGCCCACGGACTCGCACGCGGTCGTCGTCGCGCGCAGCGAGCAGTTGCCCGCTGGCCTCACGCTGCCGCCGATCAACGGTCCGATGCTGATCGTCGCCGACAATCCCGTCGCGCCCAACCGCAAGCTGCTGATCGTGACCGGCCGAAGCGCCGCCGAAGTCGATGAAGCGAGCACCGCGCTGGTGCTCGGCACGACCGCGCTCGCGGGTCCCGCAGTGCGCATCACGCAGCTCGCCGCTGGCGCACCGAGGAAGCCCTACGACGCGCCGCGCTGGCTGCCGGTCGACCGGCCCGTCTCGTTCAAGGAACTGATCGACGATCCGTCGCAACTGCAGGTGCGCGGCAGCACGCCTGACGCGATCCGCTTGAACCTGCGCGTGCCCGCCGATTTGTACTCGTGGAACGGCGCGGGCGTACCGCTGAATCTGAAGTACCGCTACACGGCGCCGACCGTGCAGAACAACTCGGCGCTCGCGGTGCAGATCAACGATCAGCTGGTCAAGTCGTACCGGCTCGCGCTCGCGACCGCCGACGACGCGCAAGGCCGCCTGCAATTGCCGGTGCTGTCGAACAACGCCAACCGTGCGACGAGCGCGCTCGACATTCCGGCATTCCGGGTCGGCAGCTCGAACCAGTTGCAGCTGCGCTTCAATCTCGATTCGCAGAAGACGGGGCTCTGTCAGGGCGTCGCGACGAGCCCGGTGCAGGCCGCGGTCGATCCCGACTCGACGATCGACTTCTCGGATTTCGTCCACTACGCACGGATGCCGAACCTCGCGTTCTTCGCGAACAGCGGCTTTCCGTTCACGCGCTACGCGGACCTGTCGCAAACGGCCGTCGTGATTCCCGAGCATCCCGCGCCGCAGGAACTGGAAAGCCTGCTGACGATGCTCGGCCACATGGGGCAATGGACCGGCTATCCGGCGCTGCGCGTGCAGGTCGCGCGGCCGCGCGAGCTCGCGCAGCTGAGCGGCAAGGATCTGCTCGTGATCGGCGGCAACGGTTCGGCGCCGTGGCTCGCGCGCTGGCCGAATGCGTTGCCGCTGACGATCGGCGCCCAGTCGGTCGACGCCGCCGCGTCGGGCGCCGCTGCGTCGAGCCCGCTCGCCCGCGCCTCGTTCGCGGTCGACGAGCAGTGGCACAGCACCGCCCGGCGCGACGGCGCCGCGCACAGCGACGTGCACAGCGACGTGCACAGCGACGTGCATCGGCCGGACGGTGGCGCGCGCATCGAACGCGACGGACCGCTGGCCGCGCTGATGGGCTTCGAATTGCCGGGCAGCCACGGACGCAGCGTCGTCGCACTGAGCGCCACCGATCAGCAGCAGTTGTCGCAACTGCTCGACATGCTCGAAAAGCCGGACCGCGTCGCGCAATTGCAGGGCGACGTCGCTTTGCTGCGCGATGGCAAGGTGGACAGCATGCGCGTCGGCGACACCTATCTGGTCGGCTATGTGCCCTGGTATGCGCGGCTGTGGAGCAAGGCGATCCAGCATCCGGTGCTGCTCGGCGTGCTCGGCGCGTTCGCCGGTTTGCTGCTCGCGATCGGCGCGTTCACCGCGTTGCAGGAACTGGCCGCGCGGCGCCGGGGAGTCTGATCGATGAGTCAGTCGAAGGGCGGGGCGCTGTGGCGGGCAGCGCGCGACGGGGTGGGCGTTGAAACTGGCGCGGGCCTGCCCGCGAAGTCTACGAGCAGGCCCGAGCGAACAATGGCGGCCGTTTCAGCAACGGTGCTGGCCACGATGCTGACGCTCGCGAGCAGCCCCAACGCGTTCGCCACGCAAGCGCCGCAGCCCAGCGGCACCGACATCACCGCATGCACCGCCGCGCCCTGGCCGCGCTGGCAGCAGTTCAAGCGCGATTTCCTTTCTGTCGATGGCCGCGTGATCGACGTCGGTTCGTCCGACGAGCGCACGGTGTCGGAGGGCCAATCGTATGCATTGTTTTTCGCGCTCGTCGCGAACGACCGCCCGGCCTTCGACACGATCCTGCGCTGGACCGAGCAGCATCTCGCGCAAGGCGATCTGACCGCGCGTCTGCCTGCATGGCTGTGGGGCCGCTCGTCCGACGGCAACTGGGCCGTGCTCGACGCGAATGCGTCGTCGGATGCCGACCTGTGGATCGCCTATGCGCTGCTCGAAGCGGGCGACGCGTGGCGCGAGCGCAGCTACACGGCGCGCGGCGCGGTGCTCGCCCGCCGCGTGCTCGACGAGGAAACGGCCAACGCGCCGGGGCTCGGCTTGACCTTGCTGCCGGGCCCGGTCGGCTTTCATCCGGAACCGGACGTGTGGCGCGTCAATCCGAGCTACATGCCGCCGCAGCTGCTGCGCGGCCTCGCTACGCGGCTGCCCGACGATCCGCGCTGGCCGCGTTTGCTCGCGAGCACGCGCCGCATCCTGATCGATACCGCGCCGCATGGCTTCTCGCCGGATTGGGCGTTGTACCGCGCGAACCGCGGCTTCGCACCCGACGCCGAGACCCACGCCGAGAGCGCCTATAACGCGATTCGCGTGTACCTGTGGGCCGGCATGCTCGACCGGCGCGATCCGCTCGCGCCGGCGCTGCTCGCGCGCTTCGCGCCGTTCGCGGACTTCATCGCCGCGCACGGCGCGCCGCCCGAGAAAGTCGACGCGACCAGTGGCCGTGCCGGCATCAACATGGGCAACGCCGGTTTTTCGGCGGCGGCCGTGCCGTTTCTCGATGCGCGCGGCCAGCGCGCGCTTGCCGATGCGCAGATCGCACGCGTCGCCGCGCTCGATCGCGAGTCGGCCGCCGGTTACTACACGAGCGTGCTGAGCCTGTTCGCGCTCGGCTGGCGCGAAGGCCGCTATCGCTTCGCCGCCGACGGCACTCTCGATCCGCACTGGAGCACGTCGTGCAGCGCCGCAGCGCAGTAACGCGCGTGGCGCGCTTCGGCGTGCTCGCGTGCGCATGCGCCGCGGCGATCACGGGTCACGCATACGGCGACACGGGCCAAGCCGAAGCGATGCGCACGACGGCCGCGCGCACGGCTGCCATCGGATCACTGGCGGCGCCCGTTGCTCCGCCAACCATAGCGCCGCCACAAAGCCCCGCCGCGCAACGCCTGCTCGCGACCGCGCGCATGTGGTCGACCAAACATCGCGACGACCTTGCGTTGCAGGCAATCAACAAGGCGCTGCTCGCCGCGCCCGGCGATCCATTGTTGCTCGCCGAGCAGGTGCGCATCGAATTGCGCCTCGGCAAAGCGCAAGCCGCGCAGGCGACGCTCGCACGCTTGCGCGCCGAAGCGCCAGGCAGCGCAGTGATCCAGCAGCTCGACGACGAATTCCGCGTCGCCACCAACGGCCGCGAGGAATTGGCGACCGTGCGTTTGCTCGCGCGTAGCGGCCAGTCCGCCGAAGCGGCGCGGCGTTTGCAACTGCTGTTTCCGCACGGCGCACCGTCGGGCTCGCTCGGCGCCGAGTACTACCAGATTCTCGCGGGTACGCCCGAGGGCCGCGAGCAGGCGCTGGTCGCGCTGCATCGGCGGATCGCCGCCGATCCGTCCGACGTCGGCGCCGCGCTGGTGCTCGCGAATCTGCTGAACACGCGCGGCGATACGCGCGCGGAGGCCAACCGCATCGCGTGGAATCTCGCGACGCGGCCCGACTCCGATCGCACGGCCTCGCTCGACACGTGGCGTCACGTGCTGCAATCGGCGGGTGCGGACCTCGCGTATCTGCCGGCGTTGCGCGCCTATCTGCAACTCGTGCCCGACGACACCGAATTCCGCGAGCGGGTCGCGACGCTCGAAGCGCGCCTCGACGCGCAACGGCAACTCGAACGCAACCCTGACTACATCGCCCAGCAGCGCGGTCTGCAGGCGCTCGAGCGCAACGATCTCGCAGCCGCCGAGCCGCTGCTCGCGCGCGCCGCGAGCGCGCGTCCCGACGATGCCGACGCGGTCGGCGGTCTCGGCATCGCGCGCATGCGGGCCGGGCGGCACGACGAAGCGCGCACGCTGTTTCTGCGCGCGGCCGCGCTCGCGCCCGACAATCGCGCGAAATGGCAGAGCCTCGCGCGCACCGCGCAATTCTGGGGCACGCTCGCGCAAGGCCGCGCGGCCGCCGCGGCGGGCCACGCGCAGGAGTCGGAGCGGGCGGCGCGCGCGGCGCTCGCGATGGAGCCGGACAACGCGGACGCGAAGCTGATGCTCGCCGACGCGCTGCTCGCGCAGCACGACTGGCGCGCGGCCGAGCCGCTGCTGCGCGATATGGTGAGCGGCCATGCGCCGAGCGTGGCGGCGCTGCGCAGCACGCAGACACTCTACGAAAACACCGGCCGCGCGGCGCAGGTCGAGCCGCTGATCGACGCGTTGCAAAGCCGCTTCGCCGCCGACGGTCGCCAGAGCCTCGCTCGTCTGCGCGCCGATCTGCTTGCCAAACAGGCGGACCAGTTGCTCGCCGACGGCGAGCGCGGTCCCGCCGCGCAACGCTATGAAGCCGCCTTGCGCAGCGAGCCCGACGCAGCGTGGACACGTTTCGCGCTCGCGCGTCTGTACCGCGATCTCGGCCTGCCGCAACTCGGCCGCAACGTGATGGACGAGGGTCTCGCGTTCGCGCCATCGGCCGAGATGCGCTATGCGAGCGCGCTTTACCGCAATTCGCTCGATGACCTGAGCGGCGCGCAAGCGGCGCTCGCGCTGATCCCGGAGCAGGAGCGCACCGATGGTATGCGGGCGCTCGATCGCAATCTGCAAACGCAACGAAAGCTTGCCGACGCGCGCGCCGCGTTCGCCAGCGACGATCGCGCAAGCGCGCTCCGCCTGCTCGACGACGCACGCGCTTTGGCCGGCGAAGATCCGAATCTGCTCGCGTCGGTCGGCGCGCAGTGGATCGACGCGGGCGACGCCGGACGCGGCCTCGCGTTGCTGCGCGACTGGATCGATGCGCATCCGGGCGAGGCCGATGCGGACGTGCGGCTGCGTTACGGCGATCTGCTCGGCAGCGCGCGACGCGACACAGAGGTGTCCGCATGGCTACAACAGTTGCGCGACGATCCGCGGCTGAAGCTGGATGCCGCTCAACGCGCGCGCCTCGAGGATCAGGCGCTGCGTGCGGCCTTACGGCAAACCGACGAAGCGATCGATCATGGGGATTACGAAGCGGCCGAGCAGCGACTCGCGGCGGTGAGCTCCGCCGGTCGGCGCGACAAGCGCTACACCCTCGAACTCGCCGATCTGCAGCGCGTGCAGGGCCACTACGCGGCCGCGCGGGCGACGTTGGCGCCACTGCTCGCCGCACAGCCCAACGATGCGCAAGCACAGCTCGCGCTGGCCCGCGTGCTGGAGCAAAGCGGCCAGCGCGGCGCTGCGCTGCGCGTGGTGCACGACGTGCTCGACGGCGCCGCACCCGACGACGTCGACACGCGGCTCTCGGCCGCGCGCCGCCTCGCCGCGTTGAACGAAGCGCGCGACGCGCAGCAGATCACGACGGCACTGCGCGTCGCGTATCCGACGCGGCCGGACGTGACGGTGCAAAGCGGCCGCATCGCCGAAGATCTCGGGCAGTACGAAGATGCCGCTTCGCTGTACCGTTTGTCGCTCGCGCAGGAACGCTCGGCGGGCGTGCGCGCGGGACCCGATGGCACCCCCGCGCGAGCCGCGCTCGACGATCTCGAACAGCGCCGCAATCCGTCGATCGAGACCGGCTGGCTGCCCGCCTATAAGTCCGGCGACGCGGGCATCTCGCAGCTGCGCGCGTGGCAGGTGCCGGTGTACGTGCAGATCCCGTATCGCTACGACGGCCATTTCTTCGCGCACATCGATACCGTGCATCTCGACGCGGGCACGCTGGATGTCAGCGAAGGCAACGCGTTTACGCGCGATACCTTCGGCAGCTTCGGCGCGGCCGACAAGCTCGGCACGTCGCTCGGCCTGTCGCCGCAGCAACTCGCCGCGCTGGCCGCGGGCTTGCCGTATCTGCATCAGTCGGCCACCGGCGTCGCGCTCGGCGCGGGCTACACGTCCGACGCGTGGCGCTTCGACTTCGGCACGACGCCGCTCGGTTTCCCCGTGTCTTATCTCGTCGGCGGCGTGCGCTATCGGTTCGACGCGGGACCGGCGAGCTTTTCGGTCAGCGGCTCGCGCCGTCCGGAAACCGGTAGCCAGTTGTCGTATGCCGGTATGCACGATCCGGTGACCGGCACGGTGTGGGGCGGCGTGCGCCGCGATGGCATCGATCTGCATGCATCGTTCGATCTCGGCACAGCGAACCTGTTCGCCGATCTCGGCGCGGGTGAACTGACGGGGCGCAACGTCGCGAGCAATCAGGAATTCACGCTGCGCACCGGCTTCACGATGCCGGTCTATCGGCGCGCGAATTCACTGGTGAGCACCGGCCTCGTCGGCAATGCGTGGCACTACACGAACAACCTGCGCTTCTATTCGTTCGGGCAGGGCGGCTACTACAGTCCGCAGCGCTATCTTTCGCTCGGCGTGCCGCTCGAATGGCTGGGGCGGCATGGCGCGCTGAAGTGGGATCTGAGCGCGACCGTCGGCGTGTCGAATTCGTACGAGCGGGATTCGCCGTACTACCCGAACGGTCTGCCTGCCGGTCTCGGTGCGGCGCCGGGGCTCGAGAGTCTCGTCAATACGGGCAGCTCGACACGCGGCGTCGCGTTTTCGTACGGGCTCGCGGGCGTGGTCGAGTATCGCGCCGATCCGCATCTGGTGTTGGGCGCGCAGTTGAGCATCGATCGCTCGCACGACTACGCGCCGAGCGCCGCGCTCGTCTATCTGCGCTATACGTTCGATGCGCGCAGGCAGGACAACCGTCTGTCGCCGCAGCCGGTACGACTTTATTCGAGCTATTGAACGGCGATGCAACGAGACCTGGGACAGCAGACGTGAACACCGTTTCGAATCCAATCCAAACTCCCGCGCGCGCTTTCCTGCGACGCTGGCTGCGCAGGTTCGGCGGCACCGGCGCGCAGCGTCGCGCACAGCCGGTCGGCCGTCTCGCGATCGAGGCCTTGCCGGGCGAATGGGCGGCGCTCGAAGCGGGCAAGCTGTATGCGATCTATGCAGCGCCGCGCACGCCAGGCGTCGACACGCTGATCCGGGAAAGCGCGCGTACCGCGCTCACACGCGACGTGACGGTCGTGCTCGCGCGTGAACGCGCGGCCGTTGCCGAGCGTTTGCGCGAGTTGGGCTTCAGCGCCAACGCGCCGGCCGCGGGCTGGCCGCGCAATCTGAACGTGCTCGCGATGCCTGCCGTCGAGGGTGCGCAAGAGTCGGAGCAGCCCGCCGACAGCGCTGCGACGCACGGCAAACTGTTCGGCGGGCTGCGCGCGCTGAAGCGCTTCGGTTTTCGTGCGGGCTCGCTGTATTTCATCGAAGGCGCCGAGCGCTGGTTCAACTGGCACGACGCCGCCGCGCTCGCGCGCGAAGGCCGCATGCTCGCGAACTGGTGCGCGGCACGGCGTATCACGCTGGTGCTGCTGCTCGGCGTCGATGCAAATGGCGACGACGATTCACTCGACATGCGCGGCGCGCCGGATGGCGTCGTCGATGCGTCACGCCGCAACGCGTTCCATGCGGCATGCGCGGGCGTCGCACGGATGGAGCGCACGCACGGCGAGCTGCTGTGGCATGCCGACTTCTGGCGCGCGGATCGCACGCTGGTGACGGGCGAAGTCCGCTCGCTGCGCTTTACCGGGAGTGGCCACCTCAGCGTCGCGCCCGATGCGCTGGCCAGCAGCGTCGCGCGCGGCGAACGCCTGCTCGCGCGCGACGAACAGCGTGTCGTCGTGAGCCGCGCGGTGGTGCGCGGTCACGAGGCGTGGCTGCCGCCGCATTGGGAAGTGTGCGCCGATCAGGCCGCGGTGCTGAGCGCGTGCGCCGATGCGCAGGCCGCGACCGTGGTGCTCGATTACGCGGGCGGCGCGCAGCTCGACGCGTTGTGCGCGACGGTTCATACGCTGCGCCGCGAGGCCGGGCGCGCGCTGAAGATCGTCGTCGTCGAGCGGGGCGAAGTGCTGCGCCATCAATACGAGCTGCTCGTGTTGACGCTCGGTGCGAACCTCGTGCTCGGCCGCGACCTGCCGTTCTCGCGCATGCAGTCGCTGCTGCAGTCGTTGCAGGGGCAACTCCACACGCGGCCGGTCGCCGCCGACTATCGCAGCGCATTGAGTGCCGCGTTGAGCGACGACGTGCGCGGCTATCTGCCGGCCGGAGCGTTCTGCGAGCGCGTGCGCCTCGTGCTCGCACGCAGCGCCGTGCTGCACCTGCCGCATGTGCTCGTGAAGCTGACACTGCTGCCGCAATGCGCGCACGTCGATGCGCTGAAGCACTGCGTGCCGCGCCGCGCGGGCGACGTGCTGACCGTCGACGCATCGCATCTGTACGTGTTCCTGTTCGCCTGCCGGCTTGCCGATGCGGACGCCGCGCTGGCGCGGATCATCGATGTGCCGGTCGAACAGCTCGCCGATTCGCTCGTGCATCTGGCGGAGCAGAGCATCGGCGCCGAACTCGACGCGCTGGACGCAGCCAACCGGCGCAATCGGATCGCCGATTACAGCGATATGTTCGCGGCGTCGATGCGTGATGGCGCGCCTTTGAGCTCGCCGCTCGCCGCAGCCGCAGGCGAAGCCGCACACGTGGCCGCTGTGCAACTTGCGCAGGTGGAAAAGGCGTTGGTTCATGCGCGTGCCGAGTGCGAAGCCGACGCCGCGCCAACGTCTGCGCCAACCCGGCCGAGCGAATCAGCCGAAGCGAAGCCGCTCGCTACTGAGCGCCGCCGAACCCAATCCGTGCCAGCGCGCCGTCGCGCGGAACCCAGCGTGATGCCGGTGCGCGCGAGGAGCATCGAATGATCGAACTGGTTCTGCTGTGTTTCGTGGCCGGCATGGTCGTCGCGCTGCCGGTGTGGATCGTCTGGCAGCGCGTCGGCGCACGGCGCGGTCTCGCGGCCATGCGCGACTTCGATCCGCGCGACGCGGTGCCGTGCGAGATCGAGCCGGTCGCGCTGCGCGCGCGTCTGCTGCCGGCGCTCGACACGACCCCAGACGAGGTGACGCGATGAAAACGATCGCCATCGTCTCGACCGCGGGCGGCACCGGCCGCACCACCTTGACCGCCGTGCTCGCGGTATTGCTCGCGCGCCGCGGCCGCCAGGTCGTCGCGCTCGACTTCGATCCGCAGAACATGCTCGGCGCGCAGCTCGGCATCGACGGTCTCGCGGCGACCGGTCTGTCGCAGGCGCTGCTCGATGCGGACACCGCATGGCATGCCCACACGTGGCGCAACGCGGACGGCGTGCTGTTCGTGCCGTACGGCGCGGTGTCCACCGCGCAAAGCACGCAGTGCGACGCACGCCTCGCCGCCGAGCCGCGCTGGCTCGCCCACGCGCTCGCCGAGCTCGATCTGCCGCGCGATGGTGTCGTGCTGATCGACACCGCGCGCTATCCGTCGCAGCAGGCCGAGCACGCGCTGCGTTGCGCGGACCTCGCGCTGTGCGTGACCCCGCCCGAACCGGCCGCGTGCGCGACGCTGGTCGCGCGGCTCGGAGCGCTGCGCGACGCGTGCGCGCAACTGCGCATCATCGTGAACCGGCTGAACCCCGCGCGCGACATGCAGCGCGACGTGCTGGCGATGCTCGGCGCGGCGCTCGGCGACAAGCTGCCGCTCGCGCAGCGCGTGCATCTCGATGTCGCGTTACCCGAGTCGTTCGCGCGCGGCACGTGGCTGTTCGACGACGCCCCGCATTCGCAGGCGTCGCACGATCTGCAGGGGCTCGCGAATTGGCTCGACGCGTGGCTCACCGACGCCACGGCGCCGCTCGATCGGCGGGACGGCGGGTCATGAGCGAACGGGAAACGCGTTCGTTGCGCACGCGTGCGCTCGACTGGGTCGCGCGCGGCCTTGGCGTGCCCGCCACGCGCACGCCGCTCGACTGGTTCGTGCGGCTGTTCTTCCAGCCGCCCGCGCCGGGCAAGCCCGATTACGCGCGCCGCTGGATGCGCGCGGCCGTGCTGCATGTCGCGCTGCAATGGGGCGTGCTCGAACCGCATCGACTGCGTGCGTGGCTGTGGCGCGCGTTCGTGCGTGCGCCGCGTTCGTCATCGAGAAGCGCGGCGGCGACTGTACGCGCGCTGGCCGCCTGGATCGACCGTTGGCTCGTGCCGCTCTGGCTGCTCGGGCGGCGCGGGCGCGAGCGCGTCGACGCGCTGCTGGCGAGCCTGCCGTGGCAGCGCTGGGGCACGCGGCTCGAAGACGCGACGCAGCGCGTCGGTCATATTCGCTGGCTGCTGCCGTTGATGGTTGTCGCGGGCATCGGTTTGTGGGCGGTGATCGGTACGTCGCCGCTACAGTCCGACGGTCAGTTCGAGTTCTTCGGCGTGCTCGTGATCATCGCGCTGATCGTGCGACGCTTTCCGGGCCGCATGCCGGTGCTGATCCTGACCACGCTCGCGATGCTGGCGATGGTGCGCTACGTGTGGTGGCGCGTCACCCAGACGCTGTCGTTCCAGACGCCGGGGGAGGCGATTCTCGGTTATCTGCTGTTCGGCGCGGAAGCATACACATGGGTGATTCTGCTGCTCGGTTTCGTGCAGACCGCGTGGCCGCTGAAGCGCGCGGTCGCGAAGCTGCCCGCCGACACATCGAGCTGGCCGAGCGTCGACATCTATATCCCCACCTACAACGAACCCCTGGCCGTCGTGCGGTCCACCGTGTTCGCCGCGCAAGGCATCGACTGGCCCGCCGACAAGCTGCGCGTCTATCTGCTCGACGATGGCCGCCGCGACGAATTCAGAGCCTTCGCGCAAGCCTGCGGCATCGGCTATCTGACGCGCGACGACAACCGTCACGCGAAAGCCGGCAACATCAATAGCGCGCTCGGCCGCACACAGGGCGAGTACGTCGCGATCTTCGATTGCGATCACGTGCCGACGCGCTCGTTCCTGCAAACGACGATGGGCACGTTCCTGCGCGACGCGCGCTGCGCGATGGTGCAGACGCCGCATCACTTCTTTTCGCCGGACCCGTTCGAGCGCAACCTCGGCACGTTCCGCCGCGTGCCGAACGAGGGCAATCTGTTCTACGGGCTCGTGCAGTCGGGCAACGATCTGTGGAACGCGTCGTTCTTCTGCGGCTCGTGCGCGATCCTCAAACGCGAAGCGCTCGAGGAAGTGGGCGGCATCGCGGTGGAGACCGTCACCGAAGACGCGCACACCGCGCTCAAGCTGCACCGGCGCGGCTATTCGACCGCCTATCTGCCGACCGTGCAGGCCGCCGGTCTCGCGACTGAAAGCCTCGCGGGCCACATCCAGCAGCGCACGCGCTGGGCGCGCGGCATGGCGCAGATCTTTCGCATCGACAATCCGTTCATCGGCCGCGGGCTGGGCTTTTTCCAGCGGCTCTGCTACGGCAACGCGATGCTGCATTTCTTCTACGGCGTGCCGCGGCTCGTATTCCTGACGATGCCGATGGCGTACCTGTTCTTCCAGATGTACTTCATCAACGCATCGGCGACGACGATCGCCGGATTCGTGCTGCCGTACATCGTGCTCGCGAACATCGCGAACTCGCGCATGCAAGGCAAGTACCGTCACTCGTTCTGGGCCGAGGTCTACGAGTCGGTGCTTGCGTGGTACATCGTGCTGCCGACCACGATCGCGTTCTTCAGCCCGAAGCACGGCAAGTTCAACGTGACTGACAAGGGCGGGCGCATCGGCGAGGGCTACTTCGACTGGTCGACGTCGAAGCCGTATCTGGTGCTGCTCGCACTGAACAGCGGCGCGCTCGCAGCCGGCGTGTACCGGCTGATGTTCGGGCAAAGCGGCGAAACGGCGACGATCCTGATGAACGTGTTCTGGACGCTCTACAACCTCGTGATGCTCGGCGCGGCCTCGAGCGTTGCGCGCGAGGCGAAGCAGGTGCGCGTCACACATCGCATCGCGATGCGCGCGGCGGCGACGCTGCTGCTCGCGGACGGCACGACGCTCGCCTGCACGACCAGCGACTATTCGACCGGCGGCCTCGGTCTCGATATCGAGCCGGGATTGAATCTGGCGCCGGGCGACAGTCTCGGCGTGTGCCTGAGCCGCGGCGATCGCCAGTTCCATTTTCCGGTGTACGTGAGCCGCTGCGTCGGCCGGCACCTCGGCGTGCGCTTCGACGGTCTCACGCTCGAACAGGAACGGCAACTCGTGCAATGCACGTTCGGCCGCGCCGACGCGTGGCTCGACTGGCATGAGCAAACCAGCGAGGACGCGCCGCTGCGCGGTTTGAAGGAAGTGCTCGCGATGGGCGTCGAAGGCTATTCGCGACTGTGGGGCGGGCTCGCGCGTGCCTGCGAGACGCTGCTCGCGCTCGACCGCACCCGCTATTGATACAGCCTGCGCGCATCGTGTCGTGCGCAGGCCAATGAGAGAACCTGTCGATGACTTTGTGGAACCTGTACTTCATCCTCAAGCTGTACCTGTTCGCGGGCGGCCATCTGCAGCCGCTATGGCTCGCGAATCTCGGCTTCGCGCTCGCGCTCGTCGTGACTTCGACGCTGCGCCGGCGCGCGCTGCGCATCATGCGCAACCTGGCCGGTCTCGCGCTCGGCATACCGCTGATGTACCACGAGGCGAACGTGCCGCCGTTCTCGCGTCTGACCGAGGAGTTCGGCAATCTGACCACGTTCAGCTACGGCTACTGGCTGGAACTGGCGCAGCGCTTCCTGCCACCGATGCTGCTGCTCGCCGCGCTCGGCGCGCTCGTCGGCTATCTGATCGTGAATCGCTGGGTGCGCGTCGCGACCTTCGTGCTGATCGCGCTGGTCGCGATTCCGCTGTGGCACGAGGGCGGGGTGGTGCTGGCGCAATTGCGTGGAGCGTCGGCGAGCGCAGCGGCGAATGCCGGCGCGAATGGAGCGAACAACCCGCTCGCCGCGCAGCCGCTCGACCATAATGCCGCGCTTGCCGCGTTCCGCACGCAGGAGTCGCAACGGCAGGTCAGCTTCGGCCATCTGGCCGCCGATCCGAACGCGCAGTTCGACGTGATCGTGCTGCACATCTGCTCGCTGTCGTGGGACGACCTCGATGTCGCGAAGGCGCGCAATCACCCGCTGCTGTCCCACTTCGACTATCTGTTCACGAACTTCAGCACCGCGGCGAGCTATAGCGGGCCGGCCGCGATTCGCGTGCTGCGCGCAAGCTGCGGACAGCAGGCGCACTCGGACCTGTACAAGAACGCGCCGCAGCAGTGCTATCTGCTCGCCGATCTCGCGCAGGCCGGCTACACGCCGCAGACGATGCTGAACCACGACGGTCACTTCGACAACTTCCTGGAACTGATCCACGACAACGCCGGCATGCCGAACGTACCGCTGATTCCGAACACGAGCGTGCCGGTCGCGATGCATGCGTTCGACGGCTCGCCGATTCGCGACGACTACGAGACGCTCGCCGCGTGGTACGCGCAGCGCGCGAGCATCGCGGGGCCGGTCGCGCTGTACTACAACACGATCAGCCTGCACGACGGCAACCGGCTGCCGAATAGCAGCCTGACGAGTATCGATTCGTATCCGCTGCGCGTGAACAAGCTGATGAGCGACTTCGACCGCTTCGCCGATTTGATCGCATCGTCCGGGCGGCGCGCGGTGATCGTGTTCGTGCCCGAGCACGGCGCGGCGCTGCGCGGCGACACGAACCAGGTCGCGGGCCTGCGCGAGATTCCGACGCCGCGCATCGTGCACGGGCCGGTCGGCGTGCGCGTGGTCGGCTTCCAGGGCAATCATGGGCCGACCACGGTGATCGACGATCCGTCGAGCTTCCTCGCGCTCGCGCAGCTATTGTCGAATCTCGTGTCGAACAGCCCGTTCAAGCCGGGTGTGAGCCTGTCGCAGTACGCTACGAATCTGCCGCAAACGCAGATGGTCGGCGAAAACGAGGGGACGGTGACGATGAAGACCGCGTCCGGCTATGTGGTGAAGACGCCGGACGGCGTGTGGGTGGACGGCAAATGACGAACGCGCGCAATACGTCGAAAAACACTACGCGCGGCTGGCCTTTCGACGATATCAGCGGCCTCGCGCTGCGTCTGCCGGAGCTCGAGGCGGGCCGCTATTTCGATGCCCAGGCGAAGGAAGCTTACGAGCAGTCGCTGCTGAAGTGGCCGGTGCTCGCGCGGCTGATGAATCTCGTGCCGCGCGACGAAGCCGAAGCGCAGGCCGCGCAACATGCGCGGCAAGAATCGGGCGTGGAATAAGGCCCGCGTCGAACGCTCAACGCAACTGCGTGACCGCCAGCAGCAACACCATGCTGCCGATCGCGCCATCCAGCACACGCCACGCGGTCGCGCGGCGAAACAGCGGCGCAAGCATGCGCGCGCCATAGCCGAGCGCAACGAACCACACCGCGCTGACGGTCATCGCGCCGAGCGCGAAGGCGACCCGCGCGCCTTGCGGTTCACGCGCGCCGGCCGTGCCGATCAACAGGAACGTGTCCAGATAGACGTGCGGATTGAGCCACGTGAACGCGAGCGTCATCAGGATGATCGGCAGCGCGCGTTGCGTGGCAGGGGCTTGATCGGCGGATGCGCCGCCCGAACCGTCGAGCACTGCGTGTCCCGGCCGTACCGCACGGCGCAGCGCGCTGATGCCGAACCAGGCGAGATACGCGAGCCCGACGTAGAGCATCGCGTGCACGAGGCGCGGGTAGCGCTCCATCAGCGCCGCGGCGCCGCCGACACCCGCGCCGATCAGAATGAAATCCGACAACGTGCACAACAGCACGATCTTGCCGACGTGCGAGCGCATGATGCCCTGCCGCAGCACGAACGCATTCTGCGCGCCGATCGTCACGATCAGTGATGCGCACAGCGCCGCGCCGTGGGAGAAAGACAGCCAGTTCATAAATGGTCCGAAAAATGTAAGCAATGGGGATAGACGGAATATTCCAGCCGCGCTAGTCTGCGTGATTGCGGCACATAAGAGAACCTAATTTATTTAATGCTGATTAAGGAACGCTAATGCTCGACTACGCCTTGCTCGATGCGCTGGCCGCCGTGGTCCGCCACGGCTCGTTCGACCGTGCTGCAAGCGAGCTGAATATCACTGCGTCCGCGGTGTCGCAGCGGGTCAAGCTGCTCGAGGAGCGCGTCGGCAGCGTGCTGGTGAAGCGCGGTCAGCCGTGCGTCGCGACGACCTCGGGCGCGCTGCTGTGCCGCCATACCGAGCGCGTGCAGTTGCTCGAAGCGGAGCTGAACGGCCGCCTGCCGACACTGCCCGGCGCGCTCGTCGAGCAGTGGCCGGCGCTGCGCGTCGCCGTCAACGACGACAGCGTCGGCACCTGGTTCATCGACGCGGTCGCGCCGTTCTGCGTCGAACGCGAGATGCTGCTCGACCTCGTGATCGACGACCAGGATTACACCGCGCAGCGCATCCGCGACGGCAGCGTGCAGGGCGCGATCACGACGCAGGCCGAACCGGTGCAGGGCTGCCGCTCGACGCGGCTTGGCCGCATGCGATACCTCGCGGTGTGCTCACCGGCGTTTTTCGCGCGCTATTTCGCCGACGGCGTCACGCGCGACAGCCTGCGGCGCACGCCGTGCGTCGACTTCAATCCGAAAGATCAGCTGCAAAAGCGCTTCATGCGGCGCATCACGCGCGCGGAGATCGATCCGCCGCTGCACTGGATTCCGCACGTGGCCGGCTTCATGCGCGCGTGCGTGATGGGCCTCGGCTGGGGTATGTGCCCCGAGCGGATGGTCGCCGGGCATCTGCAGCGCGGCGAACTGGTCGAAGTCGCGCCGGGCAAGCATATCGACGTCGATCTGTACTGGCAGAGCTGGCGGCTGTCGATCGGCTGGCTCGACGATTTCAGCGCGATGCTCAGGAAGCGGGCGGGCGAGTTTCTCGATTGATTACGCGGCGGTGCCGCATGCAGAAATGCGGGAGCCGCTATAGCATCAGCTCGATCGAATGAAACAGCCGGCGCTGTTCGGGGTCCGCGAGCGCGCGCTTTCGTCGATCGTCTCGCGCAGGCAGTCGAGAAAGCAGGTGGAGTTTTTCGAAGGCCTGCTCGCGGTCGTGCAGCCGCGTCTGCGCGACGGCAGCCTCGATTTTTCGATCGGTCGGCCGCCGCCCGCGTCGCCGCAGTCGGAGTTTCAGAACGCGCCGCTCTTTTCGACGCACGCGGCGGTGGTCGCGCGGCGCGACCATCCGAAGGCCGGATGCCGCACGCTGCTCGACCTGCAGAACGAGGAATGGATCCTCAACTGGGACCCGGCGAGCCGCGAGTCGATGTCGAACAATCTGTTCGTCAAGCGCGGCATGCGGGTGCCACAAACGATCGTGCTAGCGCATTCGCTCGCGATCGTGCTGGGACTGCTCGCGCACACGGACATGGTCAGCATTTTTCCGTGGCCGCTCGTCGAGGCGATACGCGCGAAGGAGAACCTGTGGGCGCTGCCGCTGCGCGAAACGCTCGACGAAACCATCATCAGCATCACGTCGCGGCGCGGGGCGCCGACGAGCCCGGCGGCCGCTGCACGTCCGGCATCCGCTCGCGAAATCGCCGCACGGCGGGCGGCAGAAATGTCAGCGCGACCCACGGCGTGACGCCGATCGACAGCTTGCCGGCCGCGGCTCCGCGCAATGCCTCGATCTCGGCTTGCGCGCGCTGCAACTGGCCGAGCACGAGCCGCGCATGCACGACGAGCGCGCGGCCGAACTCGGTGAATGCGACGCCGCTCGCGCTGCGCACGATCAGCGGCGCATGCAGATCGGCTTCGAGTTCGCGCATCGCCTTGGTCACGGCGGCCGGCGACAGCCGCAGCGAGCGGGCGGCGGCCCGGATACTTCCGGTATCCGCGATCGCGGCCAAGGTATTGAGTTGATGCAGTTTCATGCGAATCAGGAGTATGAAAGGGGGCAACCGGTGGTTGGCACCCGCAACGATTCTACGCCTGCCTCTCGAAATTCGGCGCGGCTATGCTCGGTTCACGCTGACATGGAGACAGACGGCATGAACACGATGGTCATTCCGGCGGGCATCGCCGAAATCGAAGAAGAAATGATCGCGCTGCGACACAGCATCCACGCGCACCCGGAGCTCGCCTACGAGGAGTTCGCGACCAGCGATCTGGTCGCCGAGCGTCTGCGGGAGTGGGGCTACAGCGTGCATCGCGGCATGGGGCAAACCGGCGTGGTCGGTCAACTAAAGCTCGGCCACGGCACGCGCCGGCTCGGCCTGCGCGCCGACATGGACGCGCTGCCGATTCAGGAAACCACCGGCCTGCCGTACGCGAGCAAGCTGCCCGGCAAGATGCACGCATGCGGTCACGACGGCCACACGGCGATGCTGCTCGCCGCCGCCAGGCATCTGGCGCATGAAAAGAGTTTCGACGGCACGCTGAATCTGATCTTCCAGCCGGCCGAGGAAGGGCTTGCCGGCGCGAAGAAAATGCTCGACGACGGCCTGTTCGAGCAGTTTCCCTGCGACGCCGTGTTCGCGATGCACAACATGCCGGGCTTCCCTGCGGCCAAGCTGGGCTTTATGGCGGGGTCGTTCATGGCGTCGTCGGATACGGTGATCATCAAGGTGATCGGCCGTGGCGGTCATGGCGCGGTGCCGCACAAGGCGGTCGATCCGGTCGTCGTGTGCGCGCAGATCGTGCTCGCGCTGCAGTCCATCGTGTCGCGCAATATCGCGCCGCTCGATATGTCGATCATCACGGTCGGCGCGATTCATGCCGGCGAAGCGCCGAACGTGATTCCCGAGACCGCCGAGATGCGCCTGTCGGTGCGCGCGCTGCGGACCGAGGTCCGCGACCATCTGCAGCAGCGCATCATCGAGGTCGCGACCGGCCAGGCGGCCGTGTTCGGCGCGCGCGCCGAGGTCGACTATCAGCGCCGCTACCCGGTGCTCGTCAACGATGCGGCCATGACCGCGCTCGCGCGCCAGGTTGCGCTCGATTGGCTCGGCGAAGACGGTCTGATTCGCGACATGCAGCCGCTGACCGGCAGCGAGGACTTCGCGTTCCTGCTCGAACGCTGCGCGGGCAGCTATCTGATCATCGGCAATGGTGACGGCGAGGGCGGCTGCATGGTCCATAACCCCGGCTACGACTTCAACGACGCTTGCCTCGCGACCGGCGCGGCCTACTGGGTCAAGCTCGCGCAGACGTTCCTCGTTTGACGCGGCGGCGCGCGAGCGCGTTGCCCTGGCAGCACCAGGATAATGATGGAGACACAGATGGACTATTCCGCCACACCGCGGCCCGCGAGCGCCAACGGACTCGATGCGCTCGATACGCAGCGCGTAGCCGATCAGCCTCAAAAGCGCGTCGGCCACGCAAAGGCGATCGCCGCGATCACGCTCGGCAACGGCCTCGAGTTTTTCGACTTCACGATCTACAGCTTCTTCGCGACGATCATCGGCAAGCTGTATTTCCCGGTCGAGGGTCAACTCGTGCAACTGATGCTCGCGGTCGGCACGTTCGGCGTCGGCTTCATCATGCGGCCGGTGGGCGGCATCGTGCTGGGCGGCTACGCGGACCGCGCGGGACGCAAGGCCGCGATGAGCCTGACGCTGTGGCTGATGACGCTCGGTTCCGGGATCATCGCGTTCGCGCCGACCTATGCGGCGATCGGCGTCGCGGCGCCGCTGCTCGTGATTCTCGCGCGGCTGATCCAGGGCTTTGCGCTGGGCGGCGAGGTGGGCGCATCGACGGCGCTGCTGCTCGAATACGGCAGCGATCGCACGCGTGGCTTCTACGGCAGCTGGCAGTTCGTGAGCCAGGGGATGAACACGGTGGTGGGGTCGCTGCTCGGCGTCGCGTTGGCCGCGACGCTGTCGCCGGCCGCGCTCGAAAGCTGGGGCTGGCGCGTGCCGTTCGTGATCGGCATGGCGATGGGGCCGATCGGCATCTATATCCGGCGGCATCTCGACGAGACGCTGCCGGGCGTCGAAGCTTCACAGCCCGCTTCACAGTCCGCTTCACAGCCCGCTTCACAAACTCCGTCGCTGCCGGTCCGCGACCTGTTCCGCGACCACGCACGCTCGATCACGACCGGCGTGCTGACGACGATCGGCGGCACCGCGGCGAACTACATCGTGCTGTTCTATCTGTCGACGTACGCGATCCGCATCCTGCATCTGCCGATGGCGACCGCGCTGTGGGCTGCGTGGACCGGCGCGGTCGTCACGGTGATCTGCTCGCCGTTCGCGGGCGCGCTGTCCGATCGTGTCGGCCGCAAACGCGTGCTGTGGGTATCGCGCGTGTTGCTGATTCTCGCCGTCTATCCGGCGTTCATGACGATCAATGCGTCGCCGACGGTGCCGGTGCTGCTCGCGGCGGTCGCGGGCCTCGCGCTGCTCGTCACGTTCACCGCGGTGCCGAACATCGTGATGCTGCCCGAGCTGTTTCCGCGCGCGATTCGCGCGACCGGCATGTCGATCGTGTACTGCCTCGGCGTGTCGATTTTCGGTGGCTTCGCGCAGTTCTTCGCGACCTGGCTGATCCAGGTTTCGGGCAGCAATCTCGCGCCGGCGTGGTATCTGATCGGCTGCGGCGTCGTGTCGTTGCTGCCGTTGCCGTTCATGCGCGAGACCGCGGGCAGGGCGATCGATTGACGTGACGGGGACTGCGGTCGGCTGCAAAAAGAGGCGTGATTATTTCGATCGCGCCTCTTTTGTCATTTGCACCGCGGTGTCAATACGAACGCCGCGCATCACCGGTGAATTCGTGACCTGCTCGTTTGTTTGCGACCGGACTACGACGGGCCGCCCGCGTCCGCCCTGACCCTGTTGCGCTCCAGTCTCATGTACAGGTTAGCGACGCAGATACCGAAGACGATGTGAACGAACAGGCTGGCGCCGTTGCGCGCTTCTGCAAACCACGGAAAAAACTGTGTCATGCCGTAGAAATTGATCAGGTAAACGACTACAGCGAAAGCGCCGCCCGCCAGTGAAGCCATTCCCATGCTCGAGTCAAGCTTGAATGACGTCATGATCAGACCGAGGATAAGCGCCAATACGATGGCAAGGCCAAAATGCACGACAAAGGCCGCGAGCACGATGCCAATTGAGAATGATTGCGGCGATTGCAATGCGCCTCGTCCCAGCATGATCGCGGCGACCATGCGTGGGGGCTCCAGCAGACTTCCGCCCGTCATCACTGCCATCAGGACAACTCCTAACGCCAGGAACACAGCCCCCGCGATGACGCCTGCCAGCACGGCTGCCCGCCAGTCGGGCAGGCCGTGTGTGAATTGATGGGAACCCATGTGAAGTTGCACGATTTTTCTCCCGATTGATTCGGATAATTCATTCTAGTTCTCCGTGTCACGAGATTGATAGCGCCGCGTGACTATCGTCGGCCCGAGGAATGATCTTCGTGCTGGCGACCACGTGGCGTGCAGTCGTGTCAGCGGATCGATAATTAATCTTTTAACCCGCAGTGGAGGATCAAATGGCTGTGAAATCGAAAGCACAACAGCTGGCTGCCGGGATCGCGCTATGGCGCTGGAATTCGCCTCGATGTCTGCTTTCGGCAACGGCCGCAAGCGTATCCGTTAGGTGTGCGCGAAAGTGATCAACCAGAACGGCGGCAAAGGCGTAGTGTTACATAGCGGACTGCTCAGAGTGGACGGAATGGAACCCGATCGCGGCACCATGGCTAGTCCCAGTGCGTGCCACCGCGTGCACCTTTGCCTCGGCACGGGTGAGGTGGGGCGGCATAGTCTGCTACCGCTAGTCAATGATGGAAGGAGGCCAAATGTCACTCATCGTCGCAGCACGCTTTACGACATTCCCCGCCGCTGAAGACGCGGTGCAACGGCTCTTCAATGCCGGTTTCGTCGAGGAGGACGTCACCCTGTTTTTCGTCAATCCGCCCGGCCAGCACGCACGTTTTCAGCCCGGCGGTGGTACCAGCACCGACGCAAACGCGAGAGAGGCGCCGAAGGGTGCCGAGATAGGCGTCACGATTGGCGCAGCGGTTGGCGCCGTGCTCGGCGTCGGGATCTTCGCGGTGTTTTCGGCGCCGCTCATCGTGTCGCTGATCGCAGCCGGGGTGAGTGCGTATGTCGGTGCATTGGTCGGCGCGATGATGCGCACGCAGGAAGCCAGCGACGAAGAAATCCGTGGTTCCGGTGTGCTGGTGGCCGTACACGTGTCGCCGGACAACCAGTTGGACGCCGCACGGGTGCTGCGCGATGCGGGAGGCGCGGCGATCGAACGCGCGACCGGCAACTGGCAACAAGGGCGGTGGGCCGACTTCGATCCGCTCAAGCAGCCTGTGCCGCTCAGCGAATTCAGTGAGAAGCACGCCTGATTCGAAGGTGTTTTTTCGCCGAAATTTTCAGCGAGCCAGGAAACATGAACGGCCCGGCAATTTGTCGGGCCGTTTTGTATTTGGAGCGGTGCGTTCCAGGCACGCCCCCGTGCTGAATGAACCCCGCTGATGCGTGCAAGTATCCGGCGGCGGATTCCCTGCTTGACGAAACCGATGGAAGTATTGAATGGTTTCGGACATTGTTTCCGTGCTGAACGACTTGATCGAAACATCTCATGTCGGACTGACTCAGCAGTCGACAAAGCATCGCCGTCGGCGCCGAGACCGTGGCGCTGCGCGCGGAACGCATCGGCAGCAATGCGCTCGCGCTGGCGGCGCACCCCACGCTGGCGCGCGTCTGCTACCTGGGCGCTGGACGCAACGGCTGCCACCTGAGGAACGGTCGGCGAAGAGATCAATGGAAGAAGAGTTCGCGCATGCCGAAGGTGTGATGCGCTTCGGCAGCCATCAGCACCAGCAGCACCAGCAGGCACAGGGGCGGTATCAGGATCGCGTACACCAGCGCCAGCCGCTCCCACATCATGTGCATGAAAATCGACACGATCAGCCCAGCCTTGGCGATCATCAGCACAATGATCAGCGTCCAGCGCAGCAGGCCCTGCACGTGGAAGTAATCCACCATGTACGACAACGTGCTCAGTACGAACAGCAGGCCCCAGATCTTCAGGTAAATGCCGATCGGATGCTGCTGGCCGTGCGCGGCGTCGGGTCGATGGGCGAGATCGGTATGGTCCATGGCCTGCCTCACCACAAATAGAACAGCGCAAAGATGAACACCCACACCAGGTCGACGAAGTGCCAGTACAAGCCGGCAATCTCCACGATCTGGAAGTTGCCGTGCTCGGTGAACCCCGGCTGCAGGATCTTGCGTCTTATCAGCAGCAGGTAGATCACGCCGCAACTCACGTGAAAGCCGTGGAAGCCGGTGATCATGAAAAAGCACGCGCCAAACTGCGCCGCGCCCAGCGGGTTACCCCAGGGGCGGATACCTTCATGGACGATCAGCTTGGTCCATTCGAAGGCCTGCATCGACACGAAGGTCGCGCCCAGCAGCGCGGTCGCCAGCAACAGTTGGGCGGCGCGCCTGGCGTTGCGCCGGTAGCCAAAGTTGACAGCCATCGCCATGGTGCCGCTGCTGCTGATCAGGACGAACGTCATGATGGCGATCAGCAGCAAGGGCACATCCACGCCGAAGACAGTGAGCCCGAACACCTTGGAAGGGTCGGGCCACGGCACGGTGGTCGACATGCGCACCGTCATGTAGCCGATCAGGAAACTGCTGAAGATGAAGGTGTCCGACAGCAGGAAGATCCACATCATCGCCTTGCCCCACGGCACCTTGAAGGCCTGGCGGTCGGCCGACCAGTCGGTGACGATGCCGCGCCAGCCGTCAGGCCCGGCGTCGGTGGGCGGGGTGACAGCGGATTCGGTCGGGAGCGTGGGCGTGGTCATGGCGCAGCTCCATACAGCGGCCCGCAGATGGCGGCGACGAACCCAGGGGTGATCCACCACATCGCCGCCAGCAGCACGAGCCAGACAGCCAGCAGGAAATGCCAGTAGACGGCGCACAGCGCGATGGCACGCTGGGTCCGGAACGGGTTCCCACGCTGCAGACGCGCGATCGTCACGGCCCAGGCCACCAGCCCGCCCAGCACATGCAACCCGTGCAGGCCGGTGAGCAGGTAGAGGAAGCTATTGGAAGGATTGACGGTGACAGTCTGCCCCGCCGCCGACAGCATGCGCCACGCGGTCAGTTGTCCGATCACGAACACGGCCGCGAGCACACCGCCGAACAGCAGCCATGCCGCGCGGTGCATGGTAATCCGCCGGGCGCGCTGCATGGCGATGCTTGCCAGCACCAGCGCGCCGGTGTTCCACCACAGCAGAGCCGGATGCGGGATCGGCTGCCAGTCGGGCTCGCGCATGCGCATCGCATAGGCGAGCAGCAGCAGTGAAAACAATGTCGTTGCCACCGCCATGAAGATGATCAAGCCGATGCGGCTCGCATTCGGCAACACAGGTGGCGCGTCAGGAACGAAGGAGCGGCGCAGTGTAGTCATTCGCTTGCCTCGCCGGGTTGCAGCGTCGGGTGGGCCGGTGCCGGTTCTGGCGCCGTCTCAGGCGGCTGGTTTTGCGGGACGAAGTCTTCCTCGTGCCCCGGCGGGCTGTATTCGTACGCCCAGCGGTAGACGACGGGCAGCGCGGTGCCCCAGTTGCCGTGCACGGGCGGCGTTTGCGGCGTCTGCCATTCCAGCGTGGTGGCCCGCCACGGGTTGCCGTCGGCACGCTTGCCGCGCGCGAGACTCCACGCCAGGTTGTACAGGAACAGCAACTGCGCCGCCGCAACGATCAGCGCAACGACGGTGATGAACGTGTTGAGCGTCTGCGCCGAATGTGGAATGAAGCTGTAGCCCTCATACTGGTAATACCGCCGCGGCATGCCGAGGATGCCGAGATAGTGCATTGGGAAGTAGATCGCATAGGTGCCGACGAAGGTAACCCAGAAGTGCACGCGCCCGATCGTGTCGTTGAGCATGCGGCCCGTCACCTTCGGATACCAATGGTAGATGCCGCCAAACACCACCAGGATCGGCGACACGGCCATCACCATATGGAAGTGCGCCACCACGAAGTACGTGTTCGACAGCGGAATGTCCACGCTCACGTTGCCGAGATAGAGCCCGGTCAGCCCACCGAGGACGAAGGTGCTGATGAAGCCGATGGCAAACAGCATCGGCACAGTCAGGTGGATATCGCCGCGCCACAGCGTCAGCACCCAGTTATAGACTTTGAGAGCAGTCGGAACGGCGATGATGAGCGTGGTCGTGGCAAAGAAGAAGCCGAAGTACGGATTCATGCCGGCGATGAACATGTGGTGCGCCCAGACCACGAAGCTCAGCGCACCGATGGCGACGATCGCCCACACCATCATCTTGTAGCCGAAGATGCTCTTGCGCGCGTGCGTGCTGATCAGGTCCGATGCGATGCCAAAGGCTGGCAGCGCGACGATGTAGACCTCCGGATGCCCGAAGAACCAGAACAGGTGCTGGAACAGCAGCGGGCTGCCGCCGGCATGCTTGAGCGTCTGCCCCATCGACACCACGGCCGGCACAAAGAAGCTGGTGCCGAGT
The DNA here is from genome assembly GCF_046543485.1 of Paraburkholderia sp. EG304. NCBI lineage: Bacteria > Pseudomonadati > Pseudomonadota > Betaproteobacteria > Burkholderiales > Burkholderiaceae > Paraburkholderia > Paraburkholderia sp. EG304. Next base: position 41,984 of record NZ_JBKGUA010000042.1, read on the forward strand.
GTCCTGTCGAGCAGCATCATCACGGCCGACACGAACAGCGCCGGAAACGCCAGCAGCGCCAGAATGGTCGCCGTGAAGATGCCCCACACCGTGAGCGGCATGCGCATGAGCGTCATGCCGCGCGTGCGCGCCTGCAGCGTGGTGGTGACGTAATTCAAGCCGCCCATCGTTGCCGCGACGATGAAGATCGCCAGCGACACCAGCATCAACACGATGCCCCATTCCACGCCCGGCGTGCCCGGCAGGATCGCCTGGGGTGGATACAGCGTCCAGCCCGCGCCGGTCGGCCCGCCTGGCACGAAGAAGCTCGACACCAGCACCAGCACGGCCAGCAGGTAGACCCAGTAGCTCAGCATGTTGAGAAACGGGAACACCATGTCGCGCGCGCCCAGCATCAGCGGAATCAGGTAGTTGCCGAAGCCGCCCAGAAACAGCGCCGTCAGCAGGTAGATCACCATGATCATCCCGTGCATGGTGACGAACTGGTAGTAGTGGTTGGCGTCGATGAAGCTGAACTTGCCCGGAAAGCCGAGCTGCAAGCGCATCAGGTTCGACAGGACAAGGCCGACCAGGCCGATGGCGATGGCCGTCAGCGAGTACTGCACGGCGATGACCTTGTGGTCCTGGCTCCAGACATACCGGGTCCAGAAGCTTTGCGGGCCGTGTTCGGGGTGCGCGTAGGTCATTGCGTCTGCTCCGCTAGGGTTGGGCTGCGCTGGTGGCGGCCGAGCCGCCTAGCGATTGGATGTAGGTCACCAGCGTGGTCAGCTCCTGCTCGCTCAGGTCGAACTTCGGCATGATGGGTGCGAAGCCCTTCACGACGCGGGCCGTCGGGTTGCGGATGAAGGCGCGCAGATACGCTTCGTCCACCTTCGCGGTGCTGCCGTCGGCCATCGTTTCGGTCTTGCCGTACAGGCCCTTCCAGGTGGGGCCCACGCGCGGACTGCCGTCCACGGTATGGCAGGCGAAGCAGCCCTTGGCCTCTGCGAGCGTCGTGCCCTGGTTAGCGAGCGCCTGGGCGCCGCCGCCTGCAGCGGCGGTTGCGGCCTGCACCCTGGCCTGCTGCTGCGCGAACGTGCCCTGCTGCGCCAGCCAGCGCGAAAACGATGCTTCGTCTTCTACCACCACCACGCCGCGCATGTTGGCGTGCCCGAGACCGCAAAGCTGCGCGCACAGAATGTCGTAACGCCCGGCCCTGGTCGGCGTGAACCAGAAGGTGGTCACCATGCCGGGCACTATGTTCATGCGCGCGCGGAACGGCGGTACGTAGAAGTCATGCAGCACGTCGCGCGACCGTGTCAGGACCTGGATCGGCCGGTTCAACGGCAGGTGCACCTCGGGTGTCTCGATCAGGTAGTTGTCACGGCCGTTGGGGTCGCCGGGGTTCATGCCGAAGGGGTTGTCGTTGCTGATGTAGCGCACGTCCGTCGTGCCCAGCTTGCCACCGGGGCCGGCAAAGCGGAAGCGCCATTGCCATTGCTGGGCGAACACTTCCATCTGCAGCACGTTGGGCGGCGGCCGTACGTAGTCCGCGTAGACGAAGAGTCCCGGTGCCAGCAACGCTGCCACGCCTACCGAGGTCAGGCCGATCAGCCACCATTCCAGGCGCCTGTTGTGCGGCTCGTAAACAGCGCGATGACCCCTGCGGTGGCGGTAGCGCAGCAATGCGATCACGATGAACAGGTTGATCGCGATGAAGAACACGCCGGTAATGACGAGCGTGATCGTCAGCATGTCGTCCATGCGCACCCAGTTCGAAGCGATCGGCGTGGTCCACCACGGGCTGGCAAAGTGAAACCCCACCGCCAATACGATGATCAGGAACAGGGCAATCGCAAGCGACATAGGTCACCTCGCTGCGCGTCACTCGCTGGGAGCCGCTAACAAAAGGCTCCAGGCGTCGGCGCCGCCTTGCCGTACTTCGGTACTGTCCGCGCCGGCACGTCTTTAGACCAAAGGTAGTCCTCTCCTTTGCATCGTGCAAGGCTGCGCAAGGGGGAAGCGCGCCCCATGTATAGGGCGGATGAATGGAGGAGTCGCTTGCTGCGATGCAATGCAAAACGGCCGCCTCCTGCATCGATTTCCCAGGCCACCTACGCCTCCTGATGGCACGCGGCAGGGGTACGATAAACAGCATGACCCGTTGAGGGACTCCTTGATCGATGGAGAGCCGACATGAGACGTCTTTATTTCCTCGTACCTGACACGACGACGGCGAAGGCGATCGTAGACGACTTGCTGCGGGCGCGGATCACATGGCGACATATCCATGTCCTCGCGAATCACAGTGTCGCACTCGAACAGTTACCCGAGGCATCCTTACTGCAAAGCAGCGACGTCGTGCACTCGCTCGAACGCGGCGTGGCGCTCGGCGGTGCGACCGGCGCGCTTCTCGGCCTCGTGGCACTGGTGTTTCCTCCCGCGGGGCTCACCATTGCGGGCGGAGCCGTCGTCGCATTGACGTTGACAGGTGCCGGCTTCGGGGCCTGGACGGCCACGATGATCGGCGTCGACGAACCGAACGCACGACTCGAGCGCTTTCGCGGCGCCATACGTGACGGCCAGATCCTGATCATGGCCGACGTGCCTGGATCGCGCGAACAGGAGATCGAGCAGATGGTCGCGCATCATTTTCCGAAGGCCGATCTCGAAGGTGCGGAGCCGACGACCCCGATCTTCCCCTGAGAAGCAGTCGAGACGAGGCCATCGGTGCCCCTTGCAGTGAAGCCTTCAGAGGGGAACCGTGAGGTTTGCAAGAAGGGGAGCCGCAGCCTTGTTTCGTCACGTTCCGGACAGCCATGAACCTTGCCGCCCAGGTTGGGTTCAATCACGATTGCCTGCTTGCGGCGTGAACTGACTGTGACCGTCAGTTCACGCCCCGACTGATACACCTGACGCGACTCACCGCGCCGCCGACTTCCCCCGCCCAGGCACCGCCGCGCCATTGCCATCGCCGTTGCTGGTTGCCGCCACACGCGTCTCGGGCATCGCCGCCCACACCAGCAGCACCGCGAGCGCACCGGCCGCCGCGAGGCAGAAGAAGCTCACCATGTTGCCGAAACGATCGGCGACGAAGCCCGCCGCGGTCGTGCTCAGCGTCGCGCCGATGCCGGCCGCGAGTCCGAACAGGCCGATACACAGGTTGTAGCGGCCCTTGTCGCCGGCGACGTCGGCGGCGATCAGCGGCAGCATCACGCCAAACACCGCGGCGCTCAAGCCGTCGAGCATCTGCACCGGCACGAGCAGATAAGGGCTGCTGATGCCCGCGAACAGCAGCGCGCGCAGCGGCAGTGCGGAGAAGCCGAGCAGCAGGATCGGCCGGCGCCCCCAGCGTTCGGCCGAGCGTCCGACCCACGGCGACATCATCGCGACGATCGCCTGCGGCACGATGATGCACGCCGCGATCACGAGCTGCACGTTGTCGCCCATGCCGGCCGTCACTTCGCCGGCCGCGAGGTTCAGCATCGCCGCGTTCGACAGATGGAACAGCACGATGCACGCGGCGAACAGCAGCATGCGCCGGTCGCGCAGCAGCTCGCGCAGGCTTTCGCGCCGCTCGAGCTGCTCGGGGGTGGGCAGCGCTTGCGGCAGCTCGATCGTGTCGGTGCGCTGGATCATCGATAGCGCGATCAGCGCGGGAACCGCGAGACCGGCGGTCAGGAAGAACACCGCGCGCGGCGAGTAGTACTCGCCGAACAGACCCATCAGACCGGCGGCGACCGCACTGCCGATCGACGCCCAGCGCGCATTGCGGCCGAGCCGGTCGCCGAGATTCGCGCGACCCACCAGCGCGAACGAGATCGCCGCGAGCGCCGGCGTCAGCATGCAGCTCGCGAAGCCGTGGAACACCTCGGCGGCGATTACCGGCAGCACGGTCGGGCTCATCGCGAGCAGCATCGCGCTCAGGATGATCGCAGTGATCGCCCACGCGGCCGCCGCTTTCTTGTTGCGCAGTGCGTCGACCGCGGCGCCGCCGGGCACCTGGCTGACCATCGCGCTGATCGTGCCGACCGAGAGCACCATGCCGATCTCGCCCTGGGTCCACTTGTGCGACGCGAGATACGACGCGATGAACGGCCCGAAGCCCGTCTGCACATTGGCGACGAAGAAGTTGAGCCAATCGAGCGCGCGCAGACTTCGCGCCGTGACCTGAGTGCGGACCGTCATCGCACCGCCCGTGCGTTGGAAACCGCGACGGCCGACGCCGCCGGCGGCGCCGAGCTCGCCGGCGCGGCGCTCGCGGCAGGCTGCGCCGGCGGACCGGGGGGCGGCGCGGGCGACACCGCGCGGATCGGCTTGTCGGCCACATAGGGCGGCGTCGCGTTGATCTGCGCGTCGCTCAGATCGAGCTGCGGATGCAGCTCCTTGTCGCGCGTGACGAAGCGCAGCGCCGACCAGTTCGCGGCGATCGTGCGCCGGTCGGTGCTGACGATGCCGCTCACGTCGAGCACGACCGCCTGCGGCTGCGCGTTGCCGTCGATCAGCACGTCGACCACGCGGCCCACCTTGGCGCCGTTCGCGCGCTCGACGGTCGCATCGAGCAGCGCCAGCTCCAGCGCGTTCGTCTTGTTCGCGGCGGCCGGCACCGCCGTCGCCGTCAGCGTGATCGGCGCGCCCTTCGCGGTCGGCGTGAAGTGGAACGTGCCCCACGGGAAGTTCACCTTGCGATCGCCGACGCCGAGAAAGCCCTGCAGATTGACGACCATCTCGCGCGGCTTGCCGGCCGCGTCGGTGGTCATGTCGACCGCGCGGCCGACCACCTTGCCGTCGGGCTTCTGCACCTGGCTGTCGAGCAGCGTGCGCGCGTCGCTGCGCTCGATCGTGCGCAGCACGATCAGCGGCGGCGGTGGCGGGGGCGGCGGCGGCGGGGCCGGCGCGACGACGGGCGGCGGCGGTTCGACCTTGTGCGGCTTGACGACCGGCTTCTTCGGCTTCTTCGGCTCCTCGGGCCCTTCGTTCGCCTCGGTCTCCACCGGCTCGGGCGCGGACGCGGCGACCGGCGCGCTGGCCGGCTCGACCGGCATCACCCGCGCGTCGACGATCGGCGCCTGCTGCGTACCCCACAGCAGGCTGCTGCAACCGGACAGCGCGGCGAGCGCGAACAGCGCGGCCACGGTGCATAGCCAGCGGAAAAGTCGAAGCATCTCTAGCGAATCAGGCGAATCGAGCGGGCGAAGCGATCCAAACGGTCCAATCGGGACAATCGGCAGGCGCCCGGCGGGGCGCGGAAAACCGCCAGTCATCAGGAAAAACTCCACGGGCAGGTGCGGACGGGCGCGATGAGCCGCCGCGGTTGGAATGGGGTACGGCCCAGAGTTTAACCTGCGCTGCCGCGCGGGCAGGCTTTCGCGGACTGGCTTGCAGGCGTTTCGCCGATGCTCTGCCGATATTGCGCTGCACGGCGCGTGCCTGCAACGCGATCACCGAAGCGGGTGCGGCGCGTTTCGCGGCCGCTCGAATGCCGTAGGTGTAAACGCGCGCAGCGCTAGCGCGAGCGACCGTCACGCAAAAGTTATAAGTCGCGCGACATGCCCGGCATGCCATACATGCGATTGGACGCATAGTTCTCTTCACCTACATTTCGACTCAGAAAAGCGTTACCCACACCAACAAATCCACGAGACGAACCTGATGACGGCCGCGCTGGCGGCCGTTTCAGCGCGCTGATAAAGGAGGCACTCATCATGATGGAACCCCAGGCCCTCGCGAATTCCGACGTCGCGAGCGAATCCTTCGACACCGGATCATTGCGCGGTAAGGGCTTTCTCGACCGCTACTTCGACATTTCCGCGCGCGGCAGCACGCAGCGCCAGGAGATCGTCGCGGGCATCACGACCTTCCTCGCGATGGTTTATTCGGTATTCGTCGTGCCGGGCATGTTCGGCAAGGCGGGCTTCGACACCAGCGCGGTGTTCGTCGCCGTGTGTCTGACCACGGCGTTCGGCTCGCTGCTGATGGGCATGTGGGCGCGTCTGCCGATCGCGATCGGCTGCGCGATCTCGCTGACCGCATTCACCGCGTTCGGCCTCGTGCTCGGCAAGGGCCTGCATCCGAACGTCGCGCTCGGCGCGGTGTTCCTGATGGGCGTCGTGTTCACGACGATTTCGGTGACCGGCGTGCGCTCGTGGATTCTGCGCAATCTGCCGACCGGCATCGCGCACGGCACCGGCATCGGCATCGGCCTGTTCCTGCTGCTGATCGCCGCGAACGATGTCGGTCTCGTCGTCAAGAATCCGGGCGCGGGGCTGCCGGTGTCGCTCGGCAATATCACGGCGTTGCCGGCGCTGATGTCGGTCGCCGGACTCGCCGCGATCTTCGGGCTGGTGCGGCGGCGCGTGCCGGGCTCGATCCTGATCGTGATCGTCGCGATCTCGGCGATCGGGCTCGCGATCGATCCGGCCGTCGCGTTCCACGGCGTCTTCGCGGTGCCGTCGTTGAGCGCGCCGGGTCATGCGTCGCTGATCGGCGCGATGGACGTGAAAGGCGCGCTGTCGATGGCGGTGCTGCCGAGCGTGCTCGCACTCGTGATGACCGCCGTGTTCGACGCGACCGGCACGATCCGCGCGGTCGCCGGTCAGGCGGGACAACTCGACGAGAACGGCCGCATCATCAACGGCGGCCGCGCGCTGACCGCCGATTCGCTGAGCTCGATCTTCTCGGGCCTGCTCGGCGGCGCGCCGGCGGCCGCGTATATCGAATCGACGGTCGGGGTCGCGGCGGGCGCGAAGACCGGGATGGCGGCGGCGGTCGTCGGTCTGCTGTTCCTGGTCGTGATGTTCTTCTCGCCGCTCGCCGCGCTGGTGCCTTCGTACGCGACCGCGCCCGCGCTGATGTACGTCGGGCTGCTGATGCTGTCGAACGTCAGCAAGCTGCATATGGACGACATGGTCGACGCGATGGCGGGACTCGTGTGCGCGGTGTTCATCGTGCTGACCGCGAACATCGTGACCGGCATCATGCTCGGCTTCGCGACGCTCGTGATCGGACGCGTCGTCAGCGGCGAGTATCGCAAGCTCAATGTCGGCACCGTAGCGATCGCGGTGGTGCTGGTCGGGTTCTATCTCGGCGGCTGGGCGATCTGAGTTTCGTTGCAGGTAGTCGTGGTTCTCCACCTTGACGCGGTGCGTCGCGGTTCGGTCCGCGGCGTGCCGCGTATCTTTTTGTCCGGTCCTGGGTGCCCACCTGTCCTTGACTTCCGCGCCGGCGCTTCTAAACCATAACCTTATGGTCAAGTCCTGCATGCGCAGGAAAGGAGACGCAGATGGAACCGCAACATCGCATCGGCAGCCGGGAAGAGTGGCTGGCCGCGAGCCGCGCGCTTCTCGCCGACGAAAAAGCGCATATGCGCGCCGGCGACGAACTCGCGCGCAAGCGCCGCGAATTGCCCTGGGTCAAGGTCGACAAGCTTTATACGTTCGATACGCCTGACGGCCGCAAGACGCTCGCCGAACTGTTCGACGGCCGCAGCCAGCTGATCGTTTATCACTTCATGCTGGGCCCGGACTGGGAGGAGGGCTGCGTCGGCTGCTCGTTCCTCTCGGACCATATGACCGGCATTCTCACGCATCTGGTCCATCACGACGTCAGCTATGTGACGGTATCGCACGCGCCGCTCGAGAAGATCGACGCGTTCAAGCGGCGCATGGGATGGTCGTTTCCGTGGGTTTCGTCGAGCGGCAGCGATTTCAATTTCGACTACCACGTGTCGTTCACGCCCGAGCAGCTGGCGAGCAAAAAGGCGTTCTACAACTTCACCGAGCAGGACGTCGGCATCGACGAACAGCATGGCCACAGCGTGTTCTACAAGGACGAAAACGGTGACGTGTACCACACGTACTCGTGCTACGCGCGCGGCGACGAGCGCTTCGTGAACACCTACGCGCTGCTGGACATCGCGCCGAAAGGCCGCAACGAGCAGAGCAATCTGACCGACTGGGTCAGGCATCACGACCGCTACGACGATCACGCGCGCGCCGCATGCCCGGCCTGCGGATCGTACACGGTGTGAAGCGGTGAAGCGGGTCGACGCGGAGGGTGGGGGGCGCGCGCCGCGCTAAGCAGGCGCGCTGCCTCGCGCTGCATCAGCGTTGCAAAGCTCGTTACAGCGCCATGTCGAAGGCGGGTTTGAGGAATATTTCCATCGCCATCACGATGAGGCTCATCGCCGCGGCGGCCAGCGTCAGAACGCCGTATTCGTCGTAGCGCGTGTCGTACAGACACGCGACGACGAACAGAATCGCCATCAGGTTGGTCAGCCAGTCGAAGTTCAGCGCGAAGCTCATCGGTCGAATCGGAGCGGGGATGCGACGGTGCAATCGCACCGTCAGGTGCCCGCGATTCTAGCGAAATGAGCTTACGGATTCGCAACGGCCGCGCTTACACAGTTTACGGTGCGTGAAGCGCGCAAAGCCCCGTCAGACGGCGCTTTGCGGCACCATCATGTCGCGTTCGATCCATTCGATCACCGACGTGCGCCGCGGCTGCCAGCCAAGCAGCTTGCGCGCGCGTTCGCCGCGCACGCGGCTATTCGAGCCGAGACCGTACGAGGCCATTTCGTAGCCCCATTCCTGTTTCGCGTCTTCGAGCGGCCAGTTTTGCGGCGCGCCGAGCTTCATCGCGCGCGCGATCGCGGCGCTCATGTCGCTGAACGACGCTTCGCCGCTTTCGACGAAATAGAACGTACCGGCAGGGGTTTTATCGAGCGCGAGACGATACAGCTCGGCGACGTCGTCGATATGCACGTTCGACCAGATGTTGCCGCCGCTGCCCACATGACGCACGACGCCGCTCTTTTGCGCCTGGCGCACGAGCCGCGGCAACTGCACGCTCGCGCTGCCGGCCACCGCGCCGTGACCGTAGATCAGCGTATTGCACAGCACGGCCGAGCGCACGTTGCGTTGCGCGGCGTCGAGCACCAGCTGATCGATCGCGACGCGCGCGGCTTTGTCGGCGGTCGGGGTGGGCAGCGCGTCCTCGTGATAGATGCGCGCTTCACCGGCTTCGCCGCCCGACGCATCGCCGACGATGCTCGAACCGCTCGTGTGCAGGAACACCTTGCCCGAACCCGCGAGTCCGTCGATCAGCGCGCGCACCGCGCCTTCGTGATCGCTGCTCGCGGCGTTGATCACCGCGTCGGCCGCTTGCGCTTCGGCGATCAGCAACGCGCGGTCGTCGAGCGTGCCGATGACCGGCTCGATGCCGAGCCGTTGCAACTCGGCGCTGTGTTCGGGCTTGCGGATCAGACCGCGCACCTGATGGCCGGCGCGCGCCAGATGCGCCGCGATCGAGCCGCCGATAAAACCGCTTGCGCCAGTAACGAAAATCTTCAAGACGTTCTCCTGAGGGAAATGCTGGGACAGGTGCGCAGTATCGCTCGCGCGGATTCTCGCAAAAAGCGTGTTAGTCTCAAATCAATCTTGATTCGAAATCAATAATGAAAACCTCCACGGACGAATTGCTCGTATTCGTCACCGTGATCGACAGCGGTTCGATCACGGCGGCGGCCGAGAAGCTGGGTCAGACCGTCTCAGGCGTGAGCCGCGCGCTAACGCGCCTCGAACAGAAGCTCGACACCGCGCTGGTGCGGCGTACGACGCGGCGTCTGCATCTGACCGAGGAAGGCGACGCGTTCCTGCGCCGCGCCCGCGCGATTCTCGACGCGCTCGAAGAGGCCGAGGAGTCGGTCGCGCGCGGTCGCGAACGGCCGTCGGGGCGCTTGCGCGTCGATGCGGCGTCGCCGTTCATGCTGCATTGCGTGGCGCCGCATATGACCGCGTTTTCGGCGCTGTATCCGGAGATCCGGCTCGAACTGACCAGCAACGAGCGGATCGTCGATCTGCTCGAACAGAAGGTCGACATCGCGATTCGGATCGGCGCGCTGCAGGATTCGACGCTGCATGCGCGCGCGCTCGGCGAGAGCAGGCTGCGCGTGCTCGCGAGCCCGGCGTATCTGGCCGAGCATGGCGAGCCGACCACGCTCGATGCATTGCGCGCGCATCGGCTGATCGGCTTTACGGCGCCGGAGCATCTGAATCGCTGGCCGTTGAGGGAAGGGGGCCGCGGAACGAAGCGCGTCAAGGGACCGCGGGACGAAGCCGCGCTGCTGAAGATCGAACCGTCGATCACCGCATCGAGCGGCGAAACCTTGCGGCAACTGGCGCTGAGCGGCTGGGGCATCGCCTGTCTGGCCGACTTCATGACTGCCGCCGACGTGCGCGACAACCGCCTCGTACCGATTCTCGGTAACCTGCTCGTCGACGAACGGCAGCCGGTGCATGCGGTGTACTACCAGAGCGCATCGCTCGCGGGGCGTGTGCAGTGCTTCCTCGATTTCATCGCGGCGCGGGTCAAGCTCTGATCCGCGTCGCGGCGCCTTCTCTCCTATAACTCAGATATCGGCCGACCCGTACCGCGAAGGTGTATATACAACTGTGGGTCGGCCGCAGAGCCCACGCCGATCCATGCGTCTCGCATCGCCGCTTGCGACCCACGGCCAAACTTGCCGATTCCGCGCCGAACCACGCCGCAAATAATGGAAATCCCCAGGCAGGAAATCTCGAAAAAGAAGTTGTATATACAAGACTCGCCGGCTAGACTTATTTGAACTTGTATAGACAGGACGACAACCATGATTCTGAAGCCCGGCTACCTGACCCTCCCGCAACTGCGCCAGATCGCACGCGAGCAGGTCACCCTGCAACTCGATCCCGCGAGCCACGCGGCCATCGACGCGTGCGCGCAGGCAGTCGCCGACATCACCGCCAAGGGCGAGCCGGCTTATGGCATCAACACCGGCTTTGGCCGCCTTGCCAGCACGCACATCCCGCGCGATCAGCTCGAACTGCTGCAGCGCAATCTGGTGCTGTCGCACGCGGTCGGCGTCGGCGAGCCGATGTCGCGCCCGGTCGTGCGTTTGCTGATCGCGCTTAAGCTGTCGAGCCTCGGCCGCGGCCACTCGGGCATCCGCCGCGAAGTGATGGAAGCGCTGATCGCGCTGTTCAACGCCGACGTGCTGCCGGTGATCCCGGTCAAGGGTTCGGTCGGCGCTTCGGGCGACCTCGCGCCGCTCGCGCATATGTCGGCGATCCTGCTCGGCGTCGGCGAAGTGTTCGCGAAGGGCGAGCGCATGCCGGCCACCGAAGGTCTCGCGCTCGTCGGCCTGAAGCCGATGACGCTGCAGGCGAAGGAAGGTCTCGCGCTGCTGAACGGCACGCAGGCGTCGACCGCGCTCGCGCTGTACAACATGTTCGCGATCGAAGACCTGTTCCGCACGGCGCTCGTCGCCGGCGCGCTGTCGGTCGATGCGGCGATGGGCTCGGTCAAGCCGTTCGATGCGCGCATTCACGAACTGCGCGGCCATCAAGGCCAGATCGACGCGGCCGCGGCTTATCGCTCGCTGCTGCAAGGCTCGGCGATCAACGTGTCGCACGCCGATTGCGACAAGGTGCAGGACCCGTACAGCCTGCGCTGCCAGCCGCAGGTGATGGGCGCGTGTCTCGACCAGATGCGTCAGGCCGCCGAAACGCTGCTGACAGAAGCGAACGCGGTTTCCGACAATCCGCTGATTTTCCCGGACACCGGCGAGGTGCTGTCGGGCGGCAACTTCCACGCCGAGCCGGTCGCGTTCGCGGCGGACAACCTTGCGCTCGCCGCGTCGGAAATCGGCGCGCTCGCCGAGCGCCGCATCGCGCTCCTGATCGACGCGACGCTGTCGGGCCTGCCGCCGTTCCTCGTCAAGGATGGCGGCGTGAACTCGGGCTTCATGATCGCGCACGTGACGGCTGCCGCGCTCGCGTCGGAGAACAAGACGCTCGCGCATCCGGCCTCGGTGGATTCGCTGCCCACTTCGGCGAACCAGGAAGACCACGTGTCGATGGCGACGTTCGCCGCGCGCAAGCTCGGCGATATCGCCGACAACACCGCGAACATCCTGTCGATCGAACTGCTCGCCGCCGCTCAGGGCGTCGATCTGCGCGCGCCGCACAAGACCAGCCCGAGCTTGCAGAAGGTGATGGACCTCGTGCGCAAGGATGTCGCGCACTACGAGCTCGACCACTACTTCGCACCGGATATTGCGGCGGTCACGAAGCTCGTGCAGGCCGGCGCGGTCGCGAAGCTGAGCCCGTTCTCGTTCGTGTCGGAACAATGAGTCGACGAGAGCGCGGATCGAAACAATGAACGCACCCGCTTATCAGGGCATCAAGGACTTCATCCTCGCGCGCATCCATGCGGGCGAATGGGCCGAAGGCGATCAGGTGCCCTCCGAAAACGAGCTTGCGCGCGAGTTCAGCGTTGCGCGCATGACGGTCAACCGCGCGTTGCGCGAGCTGACCTCGGAGCAGGTGCTGACACGCGTACAAGGCTCGGGCACGTTCGTCGCCCGGCCCAAGTACGAGTCGACCCTGGTGGCGATCCGCAGCATCTCCGATGAAATCGTCGCGCGCGGTCACCGCTATCAGGCGAAGGTGCTGAACATCGGCGCCAGCATCGCCGACGCGGCGCTCGCCGAAGAGATCCAGGTGAGCGCGGGCAGCCCCGTGTTTCATTCGCGTCTGCTGCATTTCGAAAACGACGAGCCGGTGCAGCTCGAAGAACGCTGGGTCAATCCGGCCGTCGCGCCCGAATACGGGCTGCAGGACTTCACGAACACCACGCCGAACCAGTACCTCATGCGCGTCGCGCCGCTGCAGCGCGTCGAGTACCGCATCGAGGCGCTCGCCGCCGACGACATCACGCGCGAGCTGTTGAACATGAGCGAACGCGAGCCGTGTCTGGTGCTGCACCGGCGCACGTGGTCGCAAGGCGCGGTCGCTTCGATCGCGAACCTGTGGCACCCGGGCACCCGTTACCGCTTCACTGGGCATTTCTGAATTCGCTTTTTCGCGCTTTTTCGCGCTTTTTCGTCTTCGCCGAATCTTTATCGAACATCGTCACGCATTCCGAGGGACACCATGAACAATCCGAAACACATCGATCCGCGTCTTGATCCGACTCGCACGATCCGCGCACCGCGCGGCGCGGAAAAGACCTGCAAGACCTGGATCGCGGAAGCCGCGTACCGGATGATCCAGAACAATCTGGACCCCGAAGTCGCCGAGCATCCGCACGCGCTCGTCGTGTACGGCGGCATCGGCCGTGCCGCGCGCAACTGGGATTGCTTCGACCAGATCCTCGCGTCGCTGAAGGATTTGAACGAAGACGAAACGCTGCTGATTCAATCGGGCAAGCCGGTCGGCGTGTTTCGCACGCATGCGGACGCGCCGCGCGTGCTGCTCGCGAATTCGAACCTCGTGCCGCATTGGGCGACCTGGGAACACTTCCATGAACTCGATCGCAAGGGCCTGATGATGTACGGCCAGATGACCGCGGGCAGCTGGATCTACATCGGCAGCCAGGGCATCGTGCAGGGCACCTACGAGACCTTCTTCGCGGTCGCGAACGAGCACTTCAACGGGGAGCCTGCGGGCCGCTGGATTCTGACCGGCGGCCTCGGCGGCATGGGCGGCGCGCAGCCGCTCGCGGCGACGATGGCGGGCTTCTCGATGATCGCGGTCGAATGCGACGAGACGCGCATCGACTTCCGTCTGAAGACGCGCTACGTCGACAGGAAAGCGAAGACGCTCGATGAAGCGCTCGCGATGATCGACGAAGCGAAGAAGGCCGGCAGGCCGATCTCGGTCGGGCTGCTCGGCAACGCCGCGGATGTGTTCGCCGAGTGCGTCGCGCGCGGCATCACGCCGGACTGCGTGACCGACCAGACCAGCGCGCACGATCCGATCCATGGCTACCTGCCGCAGGGCTGGACGGTGGAAGACTGGCGCGAGCGTCAGAAGACCGCGCCGGACAGCATCGTCACGCCGGCCAAGCAGTCGATGGCGAGGCAGGTGCAGGCAATGCTGACGCTGCAGGAACGCGGCGCGGCCACGCTCGACTACGGCAACAACATCCGTCAGATGGCGCTCGAAATGGGCGTCGAAGACGCGTTCGATTTCCCCGGCTTCGTGCCGGCGTACATCCGCCCGCTGTTCTGCGAAGGCAAGGGCCCGTTCCGCTGGGTCGCGCTGTCGGGAGACCCCGAGGACATCTACAAGACCGATGCGAAGGTCAAGGAACTGATCCCCGACGATCCGCATCTGCACAACTGGCTCGACATGGCGCGCGAACGCATCGCGTTCCAGGGCTTGCCGGCGCGGATTTGCTGGGTCGGCGTGAAGGATCGTTATCGTCTCGGCCAGGCGTTCAACGAAATGGTCAAGAACGGCGAGCTGAAGGCGCCGATCGTGATCGGCCGCGATCATCTCGACACCGGTTCGGTCGCGAGCCCGAACCGCGAAACGGAATCGATGAAGGACGGCTCGGACGCGGTCAGCGACTGGCCGCTGCTGAACGCGCTGCTCAATACTGCGGGCGGTGCATCGTGGGTGTCGCTGCATCACGGTGGCGGCGTCGGCATGGGCTTCTCGCAGCACTCGGGCGTCGTGATCGTCGCGGACGGCACCGAAGCCGCGCACCAGCGCCTCGGTCGTGTGCTGCTGAACGATCCGGCCACCGGCGTGATGCGTCACGCGGATGCGGGCTATGAACTCGCGCAGCAAACGGCGCGCGAGGCTGGCCTCAATCTGCCGATGCTGGGCCGCTGATCGTGACCCAGGCCCACCACGCGGGCGACATGGAAAACGTCACGCTGATTCGCGGCGCCGAGCTCGTGGCGGCGCCGTGGAAAAACGGCGGCGGCGTCACGCGCGAGGTCGCGGCGTTTCCGTCGCCAGGCGGCGGGCAGGGCGCGGCGAGCGCCGACTTCGTGTGGCGCGTGAGCGTCGCCGATGTCGCGCAGGCTGGGCCGTTCTCGCGCTTCGACGGCGTCGACCGGACGCTCGTGTTGCTATCGGGCGCAGGCATGCTGCTCGATGAGCTGGGCGATGCGGGCGTCGTCAACACGCACGTGTTGCGACAGCCGCTCGATCTCGCGCGCTTTAGCGGCGAGACGCGCATCGACGCACGGCTCGTCGATGGCGCGACGCGCGACTTCAACCTGATGGTGCGCCGTGACGTGGCGCAGGGCGAGTTGGACGTGTGGCGTGTCGGCGCAAAGCAGAATGAGCGGCGCGTGCTCGATGGCGACGTGGCGCTGCTGTTTTGCGCGGGCGGCGCGGTCACGGTCGCGTTGACGGCGGACCACGCGCAAGCGGTCCGGCTCGACACCGGTGACGCGCTGCGCGTCGACGGGCCGAGCGCGCTCGCTTGCACGCTAACGGGCGACGGCGCGTTGCTCGCCATCACGATCCGCTACACGCGATGACGATTCATACGTGATGAGGCATTGCATGCGCTCCATCACGGCCAACCAATCCACAGACACGCAACGAGCGGCAAAGAGCACGCGATGAAGCAAACCGTCTGGCATCACCTGAATTTGTGCCCGCAGGGCGATCCTCGCCACACGCTCGCCGATGCCGCGATCGCCGTCGAAGACGGCCGCATCGCGTGGCTCGGCGCTCTCGCCGAGTTACCCGCGCAATACGCCGGATGGCCGCGCGAAGATCTGCGCGGCGCGTGGGTGACGCCGGGCCTGATCGATTGTCATACGCACCTCGTGTATGGCGGCCAGCGCGCCGACGAATTCGCGCAGCGGCTCGCGGGCGTCAGCTACGAAGAAATCGCGCGACAGGGCGGCGGGATCGTGTCGACGGTGCGTGCGACGCGCGCCGCGGACGAAGCTTCGCTGTTCACGCAAGCGGCGGCGCGGCTCGAACCGCTGCTCGCCGAGGGCGTGACGGCGATCGAAATCAAATCGGGCTACGGTCTCGATCTCGCGAGCGAGCGCAAGATGCTGCGCGTCGCGAGACAACTCGGCGAGCGCTATCCGGTCACGGTCTATACGACGTTTCTCGGCGCGCACGCGCTGCCGCCCGAATTCGCGGGCCGCGCCGACGCGTATATCGACGAAGTCTGCAACACGATGCTGCCCGCGCTCGCGGACGAAGGCCTCGTCGATGCGGTCGATGTGTTTTGCGAGCGCATCGGTTTTTCGCTGGAGCAAAGCGAGCGTGTGTTCAACGCGGCCGCGCGCTACCAACTGCCGGTCAAGATGCACGCCGAGCAGTTGTCGAACGCCGGCGGCGCCGCGCTCGCGGCGCGGCATCGCGCGCTGTCGGCGGATCACCTGGAGTTTCTTGACGAAGCCGGCGTCGCCGCGATGAAGGAAGCGGGCACCGTCGCGGTGCTGCTGCCGGGCGCGTACTACTTCATCCGCGAGACGCAGTTGCCGCCGCTCGAACTGCTGCGGCGCTACGAGGTGCCGATCGCGATTTCGACCGACAGCAACCCGGGCACGTCGCCGGCGACTTCGTTGCTGCTGATGATGAACATGGCGAGCACGCTGTTTCGGATGACCGTGCCCGAGGCGCTGCAAGGCGTCACGACGCATGCGGCGCGCGCGCTCGGCAAAGCCGGGGAGCACGGTGCGCTGCAGGTGGGTCGCGCGGCCGACTTCGCGGTGTGGTCGGTCGATTCGCTGGCCGAGCTTGCTTACTGGATTGGCCGGCCGTTGTGCGCGCGCGTCGTGCGCGCGGGCGAAACCGTTTATACGCGGCGCGGGTCGAGTGTGACCTGAACCCGAACCAGAACCTGAGAGATGACGCAATCCAATCAATCGCTGTTCGCCGCCGACGCGTATCTGCCCGAGGGCTGGCGCCGCAACGTGCTGCTCGAATGGGACGCGCGCGGCACGCTGAGCGCCGTCACGCCGGATCAAGCTGGAGCGCCGGCCGGTGTGCCGAAAGCGGCCGGCCCGCTGATGCCAGGCATGCCCAACCTTCACTCGCACGCGTTTCAGCGCGCGATGGCGGGGCTCACCGAATATCGCGCCAACGCGACCGATAACTTCTGGTCGTGGCGCGACCTGATGTATCGCTTCGCCGCGCGCATCACGCCGGAAGGCCTCGCGAGCGTCGCGCAGTGGCTTTACATCGAAATGCTGAAGGCGGGCTATACGTCGGTGTGCGAGTTCCACTACGTGCATCACGCGCAGGACGGCCAGCGCTACGCGAATCAGGCCGAGCTTGCGCAGCGCGTGGTCGATGCGGCAGCGGCGAGCGGTATCGGCATGACGATGCTGCCGGTGCTGTATCAGTACAGCGGCTTCGGCGCGCAGGCGCCGCGCGACGATCAGCGGCGCTTCATCAATACGCCCGAGAGCCTGCTCGATCTGCTCGGCACGCTGCGCGCCGCGCGCCCCGAACATGCGGCACTGCGTTACGGTGTGGCGCCGCATTCGCTGCGCGCGGTATCGGAAGCATCGTTGCGCGCGCTGCTTGACGGCATCGACGCGAGCGCGCCCGTGCATATCCATATCGCCGAACAGACTGCCGAGGTCGACGCGTGCATCGAAACCGAAGGCGCGCGGCCGGTGCAATGGCTGCTCGATCGTTTCGACGTGGACAGCCGCTGGTGTCTCGTGCACGCGACCCATGTCGATGCGAACGAAACGCTCGCGCTCGCGAAGAGCGGCGCGGTCGCCGGTTTGTGTCTGACCACCGAGGCCAATCTCGGCGACGGCATTTTCCCCGCGTACGACTATCTCGGTGCGCACGGCCGCATCGGCGTCGGCTCGGATAGCCATATCGGCGTCGCCTGGCGCGCCGAATTGCGTCTGCTCGAATACGGCCAGCGTCTGACGCGCCGGCAGCGCAACGTGCTGGCGTCGGCGCAGGCTCCGCATGTCGCGGACCGCCTGTATGCGGCTGCGCTCGACGGCGGCGCGCGCGCAACCGGCCGCGCGGTCGGTGCGTTGCAGCCCGGCCATCGCGCGGACTGGCTCGTGCTCGACGCCGATCATTCAAGCATCGCCGAGCACGAGCGAGAAGCGTGGCTGTCGGGCGTTGTATTCTGCGAGCACGGCGATACGCCGATCCGCG
Source organism: Paraburkholderia sp. EG304 (assembly GCF_046543485.1). Classification (NCBI taxonomy): domain Bacteria; kingdom Pseudomonadati; phylum Pseudomonadota; class Betaproteobacteria; order Burkholderiales; family Burkholderiaceae; genus Paraburkholderia; species Paraburkholderia sp. EG304. The sequence continues at coordinate 59,899 of NZ_JBKGUA010000042.1, forward strand.
ACGCCTATGCGGGCGGCATCAAGGTTGTCGACGATCGCCGGCATCGCGACGAAGAGGGCGCATATGCGCGCTATCGCGCGGCGCTCGCGGAACTGCTCAAATAATGGCGACGAGCGCCGAACCGATTCTCCGATCCCATTGATTCCGGACTGACATGACTGCTTCGAACCTCACGCCGGTTTTCTCGCTGCACCAGGGAAGCCTGCCGCTGCTGATCTCGATCCCGCATCTGGGCACGCAAATCCCCGCCGACATTGCCGCGACGATGACGCCTGTCGCGCAACGCACCGACGATTGCGACTGGCATCTCGATCGCCTCTACGCATTCGCGAAGGTTCTCGGCGCGTCGTTCCTCACACCGACCTACGCGCGCTACGTGATCGACCTGAACCGTCCGCCCGACGGCGCGAATCTGTACCCGGGGCAGGACACCACGGGTCTCTTGCCGGTCGATACGTTCGACAAGGAGCCGCTCTATCGCGACGGCCATCTGCCCGACGACGCCGAAGTCGCGCGCCGTCGCGACGCGTACTGGAAGCCGTATCACGACGCGCTCACCGGCGAGATCGCGGCGCTGAAGGCGAAGCACGGCAAGGTGCTGCTGTGGGAAGCGCATTCGATCCGCTCGCGCGTGCCGCGTTTTTTCGACGGACGTCTGCCGGACTTCAACTTCGGCACGTCGAACGGTGCGAGCGCGGCGCCGGGACTAGCTGACGAACTGGCCGCGCTGGTCGAGCGCCACGGCGGCTATACGGCGGTGGCGAACGGCCGCTTCAAGGGCGGCTATATCACGCGCCAATATGGTCAGCCCGAAGAGGGCGTGCATGCGGTGCAACTCGAACTGTCGCAGATCACGTACATGGAAGAGCGCTTGCCTTATGCGTACGATGAAGCCCTCGCCGCGAAGGTCGCGCCGCTGCTCGAAGCGCTGGTGACGACGGCGCTCGCTCGCGTGAAAGCCGCCTGACGCAGAGGTGTCCTGACGGGTGCCTCGCAGGCCCCGTCGGCGTGCATCGCGTAGCGGATCGCGAAGGTGTAACAGCTTGTGTCCGTGATTGCACATCGGCGCGATCATATGGAATGGTTTGGGCGTCGAGCGCGCACAGCGTATCGTGCGCCGGCTGTTTCACGACGCGGCGCGCCATGAAAAAAAGCCCCGCGAAAGCGGTAATGCCGTTCAGTTAAGACCTGAACGGCATTTTTGTTTTTAGGGTTGGAGTTGTAAACAGAACGGCAAGCTGTTAACTTTGGTCGCGATGCTGAGCGACCACCTTACCTTCCTGCTCGATGC
>NZ_JBKGUA010000043.1:0-58772 GCF_046543485.1 Paraburkholderia sp. EG304
GGTAACCAACCCGCGGATATCAGTGTGACCCACCGTCGAGACGTACTGCTACGTCGCCCTCAGGAAATTCAGATGTACCCAGACCGAGAACCGATCGCGATTGACACGGAAAGTCATATCAGTTCACAAGTGCTACCCACAACACTTGCACTGCCGTACAAGCTCGCACAAAAAATCCGACTCGCGAGGATCGGCTTGTGCATTCGAGCGAGGCTTTATCGATATTCATCAATCTCGACCGTGCCGCCCATGGCTTCCATCATGGTGCGAATATCGTCGGGCACATCAGGCACGCGGTCGCCGCTCTCGTTGTCCCAATAACAGAAGAAACGCATCTGTGCGCCAGTGCGCACTAGCAATTCGGGCAGGTCTGATCGGGGCAATGCCAAGCGTTCGACAAGATAGCGAAGGTGAGGCGCAAGAAGATTACTCTGAACATGCCCCTTGCTATCCACACTCCATACACCAATTCGAGCCGGGTACTTGCTAGTGCGCCCAGATGGTGTAGTGCGGAATTGCCCCCGAACGCTCTGCATGTCCGGTTCAACGCGAAAGTAGTTTGTCCAGAATTCGGGCCGCTCCACGTCCTGATAGATAGTGAAAGAAGCATGTGCAAGTTGATGGGTCGTTGCCGTAACATTCCTTTAGGGTGCCCAACTGTGCATGTTGTCGATAATCACGCCGTTAAATTCCACGTCTCCATCGTCATGCCAGATTACGTTGTTGTCGCCGCGCAATTTGTTGTACTGCTTCATAGCGTGAAGCATGTCGCTGAACGTGTTTTGCTTGTAAGCATCTTGGCGACATAGCGTGGGTTATTGGTGCTCGCGGCGAGTTCAACGACATCGTCGCTCAACGCATCCGGCACATACTCAAACGGCTGCACGTCGCCGAGCGGCGTGGATGCGCCTCTATTGGCAGCTCGGGCTGCGCGCGCAGCGTTCAGCTGGTTTTGCCAGGTGGCCGGATCATACTCGACGGACCGAATGGGTTCGCCGTCCGGATGACTGCCGGTCCTCGCAACGGGATTCCTTAGCGGCGCGCTGCGGTAAGGTGACGGAAACAGGCCATTACGCGGACCTCTAATGGCAAGCAGTTTGCCCCGGCGAACCTCTTCGAGAAGAGCAACGATGACCCACCAGCCATCGGTGTCAGGGTTACGGTCCCGCACCGTATGAAAAACAGCCAGTTGCGACCAAGGAGACTCCGGACAAGCTTCCGGTCCTCCTCCCACTCCCTGTGATTCAGTTCGGCAATCTCGAGAAATTCCCGGGTCTCCGCTCTGGCCTTGTGACTGTCTGCTGCCTTGCCAAGGCACGCCTTATAGTGCCGTTCGTCACAGATGACATAACAGGCACCCGGTGGCCGCTGGCAGAACAGCTCCACGGAGTGCATCTCAAATACGGACAGGGACATAGGTGTGTCGTTGGTCTATCTGAACTCGCTGCCGGGGTTGACAGCATTCAGATAATTACCGTGCGACAGGCAGTCCGTACATGGGCGACCGCCCAAAATCTCCACGGGTTTCGACGAGACAGAACAAAGCGCCCGCAAGAACATTGCGATTTTTCGCGCCCGTCGCGCGACTGCTCGCGGGCAGCGACCGTACCTTTCGTCTATGATCTTTCCGGTCGCTGACGGCACTGGCGCAGCGGATCATCGGGATAAGAAAAACAAAAACCCCGTAAGTCGCTGAACTTACGGGGTTTTGCTTGAAAGACTGGCGGAGGCGGTGAGATTCGAACTCACGGAAGGATTGCTCCTTCGCCGGTTTTCAAGACCGGTGCCTTAAACCACTCGGCCACACCTCCAAACCGCGAATTGTAACCTGGAAAGACTTCGCTGCCGAGTCCAAGCGACCCGGCATCACTGCGGGTCTTTCAGGAATAGCGCTTGCAGATCGTTCAGGAACGCCTGCCCAAGCGGCGTCGGCGCGATCCGTTCGTGGTCGCGCGTAATCAGCTTGCGCCGTTCCGCTTCCTGCAACGCGGGTTCGATCGTCGTAATCGACAGACCCGTGCGTTCGATGAACCGATGCACCGGAAACCCTTCCACCAGGCGCAGCGCGTTCAGCATGAACTCGAACGGCAGATCGCGCGGCCCGACCTCGTGCTCTTCCTGCACGCTTGCCCCGGCCTTGGCCTGCTCGATGAACGTGGTCGGATGTTTATAGCGCGCCTGACGCACGATCCGATTCGGAAACGACAGCTTCGTATGCGCGCCCGCGCCGATGCCGAGATAGTCGCCGAAACGCCAGTAGTTCAGATTGTGTTTGCTCTGCCGATGCGGCCGCGCATACGCGGACACCTCGTAGCGCTCATAGCCGGCCGCGGCGGTGCGTTGATGAATCCAGTCCTGCATGTCTGCGGACGCGTCGTCGTCGGGCAGCGCGGGCGGGAATTTGGCGAACAGCGTGTTCGGTTCGAGCGTCAGGTGATACAGCGACAGATGCGGCGGTGCAAACGACAGCGCCGTTTCCACATCGGCCTGGCATTCAGCGAGCGTTTGCTTGGGCAGCGCGAACATCAGGTCGAGGTTGAAGTTGTCGAACGTGGTCGCGGCGACCTCGACCGCGTGGCGCGCCTGCGCCGCGTCATGAATGCGGCCGAGCGCCTTCAGATGCGTTTCGTTGAAACTCTGGATGCCCACCGACAGCCGGTTCACGCCGCTCGCGCGAAACTGCGCGAACTTGTCGGCTTCGAACGTGCCGGGGTTCGCTTCGAGCGTAATCTCCGCGTCGGCGTCGAGCGGCAGCAGCGCGCGGATATCCGACAGCATTCGATCGAGCCCCGCCGCCGACAGCAAACTAGGCGTGCCCCCGCCGATGAACACCGTATGCACCTGGCGGCCCCAGATCAGTGGCAACGCCATTTCCAGATCGGCGCGCAGCGCGTCGAGGTAGTCGTTCTCCGGGAACGTCTCTCCCTTCCACTCATGCGAATTGAAATCGCAATATGGGCACTTGCGCACGCACCACGGAAAATGCACGTAGAGCGCAAGCGGCGGCAGCGACGTCAAACGGATGCCGCCCGGCGATGTGAATGCCTTGACGACACCGTTGCCGATGTCCGCCGGCGTCGATCGGATCGGAATCACGCTTCCTCCGACAAACGTGCGAGCAGTTGCCGCAGCGCGATCGCGCGATGACTGCTGGCGTTCTTGACCGCCGGCTCGAGCTCAGCGGCGCTCGCGTTAAGCGACGGCAGATAGAAGTACGGGTCGTAACCGAAGCCGTGCTCGCCGCGCGGCGCGTCGAGGATTTCGCCGTGCCAGCGGCCGTCGGCGATCAGCGGTTCGGGATCGTCCGCGTGACGCACGAGGGCGAGCACGCAGTAGTAATAGCCGCGCCGGTCGCTCGCGCTCCGCAGTTCTTCGACGAGCCGCGCGTTGTTCGCCGCGTCGCTTTTCTCGCCGCCGGCGAGTTGCGCGAAGCGGGCCGAGTAGACGCCCGGCGCGCCGCGCAAAGCGCGCACGCACAGGCCCGAGTCGTCGGCGAGTGCAGGCAGGCCGGTCAGCTTCGCCGCGTGACGCGCCTTGGCCAGCGCGTTTTCGACGAAGGTAGGGTGCGGCTCTTCGGCTTCCGGCACATTGAGCGCGCCTTGCGGGATCAACTCGATGCCGGCCGCGCTGAGCAGCGCCGCGAATTCGCGCAGCTTGCCCGCGTTGTTCGACGCGAGCACCACTTTCTTCAACGGCATGCCCGACGTTATGCCGTGAGCATCGTTCCCGCCGCTGTCCTGACGAACCTCATTCACTGCTGCACTCCCAGCGCTTCTTTCTGCTTCGCGATCAGCGTGCTGATGCCGTCGCTCGCGAGATCGAGCAGCGCATTCATTTCTTCGCGCGAGAACGGCACGCCTTCCGCGGTGCCCTGAATTTCGACGAAACCGCCCGCGCCCGTCATCACGACGTTCATGTCGGTGTCGCACTGCGAGTCTTCGTCGTAGTCGAGATCGAGCACCGGCACGCCGTCGTAGACGCCAACTGAAATCGCCGCGACGTAATCCGTGATCGGCGAGCTTTCGATGCGGCCCGTGGCGAGCAATCTGGCGACCGCATCATGCGCGGCGACGAACGCGCCGGTAATGCTTGCGGTGCGCGTGCCGCCGTCGGCCTGGATCACGTCGCAATCGAGATTGATCGTGCGCGCGCCGAGCTTTTCAAGATCGAACACCGAGCGCAGCGCGCGGCCGATCAGCCGCTGAATTTCCTGGGTGCGGCCGGTCTGTTTGCCGCGCGCGGCTTCGCGGTCGCTGCGCGTATGCGTGGCGCGCGGCAGCATGCCGTATTCGGCGGTGAGCCAGCCCTGGCCGCGATCGCGCAGGAACGGCGGCACGCTCTCGCTCACGCTCGCGGTGCAGATCACCTTGGTGTCGCCGAACTCGACCAGCACCGAGCCCTCCGCGTGCTTCGTGTAGTGACGCGTGATGCGCACGTCGCGCAACTGGTTGGGCTGGCGGCCGCTGGGGCGTTGGGTGTCGTTGCTCATGTCGGAATGGGTCGCGTTGTGTGCCGAAAGGCCGGAAGAGGGGCGGAGGAAAAACCCTAATTTTACCGCCGATCGAATAGGGCGGTTGCCCATACGCATGGAACACAAGGTTGCGGATGATGAGTGCCGCCCGAGCACGCGAGGGTCATCGTTACGACGAGCGGCAATCCATACAGTGAAAGCTGCCACGTGCCAGGCCGCATCCGTGCCCGCTCGCGAGCGGATCGCGCGGCCAAAAATGGGATAATGCCGATTCCCCGCCCCGCGTCTCGTACACGCCGGGCGATCCGCTTCTCAGGCCATCGTCGAACGCATGGCCGCAATCGCGAGAAATACGATGATCTACAGCATGACTGGCTATGCGAGCGCTACGCGCGAACTCGTGGCGGCATCGGGCACTGGTGGCGTCAGCGTGTCGGTCGAATTGCGCACGGTGAACTCGCGCTTTCTCGATTTGAACTTCCGCATGCCGGAAGACGTGCGCGTCGTCGAACCGACGCTGCGCGAAATGCTGATGAACAAGCTGTCGCGCGGCAAGGTCGACATTCGCGTGAATCTGCAGCGCAGCGAGCAGTCGGCGAACGCGGGTGCGATCAACCGCGACGCGCTCGCGCAGCTCGCGCAGCTGGAACGCACGGTGCTGGACACGTTTCCGGAAGCCGGCCGTCTGCGGACTGGCGAAATTCTGCGCTGGCCGGGCGTGCTCGCCGAAAGCGGTATCGCGCCCGAGACGTTGCGCGACACGGTGCTCGCGTGCGGCAAGCAGGCAATCGCGGACCTGATCGACGTGCGTGCACGCGAAGGCGCGCAACTCGCGACGATGCTGCTCGGCAACGTCACCGAAATGGAAACGATCGTCACGAAGATCACGCCGCTCGTGCCCGAGCTGATTGCGCGGCATCAGCAGAAGATCGTCGAACGTCTGCAGGAAGCGCTCGGCATCGCGGCGCCGGATGGGGCCGCGACGATCGTGTCGCGCGAAGAGATCAACGAGCGGATTCGCCAGGAAGTGACGATGTACGGCATTCGCATCGACATCGCCGAAGAGCTGTCGCGCCTCACCGCGCACCTGAACGAAACGCGTCACGTGATCGAGAAGGGCGGCAAGGTCGGCAAGCGGCTCGACTTCATGATGCAGGAACTGAACCGCGAAGCGAACACGCTCGGTTCGAAGGCGGCGGCGAAGGAACTCGCGGATTCGTCGATGACGCTGAAACTACTGATCGAACAGATGCGCGAGCAGGTACAGAATCTCGAATAAGGCTGGAGCACTACACATCATGACCGACCACCATTCTCGCGAAGCCGGCGCGCCGCGCCATCCGTACGCCGGCGCCTATCCCGGCAATCTGTTCATGGTCGTCGCGCCGTCGGGCGCGGGCAAGTCGACGCTCGTCAACGCGCTGCTCGCGGGCGACGACGCGATCCGTCTGTCGATCTCGTACACGACGCGCCCGCCGCGTCCGAAGGAGCAGGACGGCGAGCATTATCACTTCACGACCGTCGAAGACTTTATGCGGCGTCACGACGCGGGCGAGTTTCTCGAAAGCGCGGAAGTGCACGGCAACTACTACGGCACGTCGCGCGTGTGGATCGAAGAGCAGATGAAAAACGGCCATGACGTGCTGCTCGAAATCGACTGGCAGGGCGCGCAGCAGGTGAAGAAGCAGTTCCACAACGCGGTGGAAATTTTCATTCTGCCGCCGTCGCTCGAAGCGCTCGAAGAGCGTCTGAAAAAGCGCGGCCAGGACGAGCCGAACGTGATCACGCGACGCCTGCTCGCGGCGGGCGGCGAGATCGCGCACGCGGCCGAAGCGGAGTACGTCGTGATCAACGAAAACTTCGATCGTGCGCTGGCTGAGTTGCAGTGCCTCGTCGGCGCGACGCGCTCGCGCTTCGCGTCGCAGTACGCGCGTCACACGCAGCTTTTCATGCAGCTCGGCATCCACCTGCCGCACGCGTGAGCGCGGCGTGCCGTCAGGCACATAAGGTAGAATAAGCAACATACTGAGAAGGAACCCAACATGGCCCGCATTACCGTCGAAGACTGCCTCAAACAGATCCCGAACCGTTTCGAACTCGCGCTTGCCGCAACCTATCGCGCGCGTCAGCTCGCTCAAGGCCACACGCCGAAGATCGAAAGCCGCGACAAGCCCACCGTCCTCGCGCTGCGTGAAATCGCATCGGGTCAGGTCGGCGTCGAAATGCTGAAGAAGGTGCCGGTCTAAGGCGCACGGATTTTCGTTTTCGACTCGTCCGGTATTCGCCACACCGGATTGCTCAACGTGCAGAACTGTGTCCAACCCTGACCGCTACCGGAGGCGACCATGAGTGCTACCCCGCCCACCGCCACGGAAGCGGAACACGACACCGACGCGCCGTCGTCTGCACGCAAGTACATCGACGCGGTCCTCGAGCAATCGTTTCGTCATCTGTTCGGGCCGACCGCCACGCCGGAGCAGCCGCGCCGGCACGACGTCGTCTCCATCGCCAATCTGACGTCCGCGCTGTCCGGCTATCTGCCGCCGGAAGAAATCAAGGACGTCAAGGCGGCGTTCCACTTCAGCGACGAAGCCCACCTCGGCCAGTATCGCCAGAGCGGCGAACCCTACATCACGCATCCGGTCGCAGTCGCGGAAATCTGCGCGGGCTGGAATCTCGACGCCCAGTCGATCATGGCGGCGCTCTTGCACGACGTGATGGAAGACCAGGGCGTAACCAAGGCGGAGCTCGCCGAGCGCTTCGGCGCGAAGGTTGCGGAACTGGTCGACGGGTTGTCCAAGCTGGACAAGATGGAGTTTCGCAATCGCGAGGAAGCGCAGGCGGAGAACTTCCGCAAGATGCTGCTCGCGATGGCGCGCGACGTGCGCGTGATCCTCGTGAAGCTCGCCGACCGGCTGCACAATATGCGCACGCTCGGCGCGGTGCCGCCGGAGAAACGTCGCCGCGTGGCACGCGAAACGCTCGACATTTACGCGCCGATCGCTCACCGGCTCGGTCTGAACAATACCTATCGCGAGCTGCAGGACCTGAGCTTCGCGAATTTCAACCCGCACCGTTACGCGACGCTCGAAAAAGCCGTGAAGGCGGCGCGCGGAAATCGTCGCGAGGTGGTCGGCAAGATTCTCGAATCGGTGCAGCGCGCGATTGCCGACGCAAAGATCGACGCCGAAGTCACCGGTCGCGAGAAAACCATCTTCAGCATCTACAAGAAGATGCGCGACAAGCAGCTGTCGTTCTCGCAGGTGCTCGACGTGTATGGTTTTCGCGTGGTCGTCGACAGCGCGCTCGAGTGCTATACCTGCATCGGTGCGCTGCATGCGCTGTTCAAGCCCGTTCCGGGCAAGTTCAAGGATTACATCGCGATCCCGAAGGTGAACGGCTATCAGTCGCTGCATACCACGCTCGTCGGCCCGTTCGGCGCGCCGATCGAGTTTCAGGTGCGCACGCGCAAGATGCACGAGATCGCCGAAGCGGGCGTTGCCGCGCATTGGCTGTACAAGAACGGCAGCGCGGACCTGAACGACGTGCAAAAGCGCGCGCACCAGTGGCTGAAGTCGCTGCTCGATATTCAGAGCGAAGCGGGCGATTCGAGCGAATTCCTCGAGCACGTAAAGATCGACCTGTTCCCGGACGCGGTCTACGTGTTCACGCCGAAGTCGAAGATCATGGCGCTGCCGCGCGGCGCCACCGCGCTCGACTTCGCGTATTCGATCCACAGCGACCTCGGCAACCAATGCGTCGCGGTGAAGATCAACAATGAGCTGTTGCCGTTGCGTACCGAGCTGAAGAGCGGCGACATCGTCGAAGTCATCACGGCGCCGTATTCGAAGCCGAACCCCGCATGGCTAGGCTTCGTGCGCAGCGGCAAGGCGCGCTCGGCGATCCGTCATTATCTGAAGACGATGCGCCTGAACGAGTCGGTGCAACTCGGCGAGCGTCTCGTCGATCAGGCGTTGAAGGGCTACGGCCTCGCGCTGTCGGACGTGACGCCGGAAGCGTGGGAAAAGCTCGTGCAGTGGACGGGCAACAAGAACCGTCAGGAAATTTTCGCGGACATCGGTCTCGGCCGGCGCGTCGCGGCGGTGATGGCCAAGCGCATCGAAGTGCTGATGAGCGGGCGCGACGCCGACGACGACGGCTCGCGCTCCGAGTCCGGTTCGACGCCGCATGCGCCCCCGGTCGTCATCACCGGTACGGAGGGCATGTCGGTGCAACTGTCCGCGTGTTGCCGTCCGATTCCGGGTGATGACATCATGGGCTATATCGGCATCGGCCTTGGCATGGCGATCCATACCACCGACTGCCGCGTCGCGCAGCGTATCCACCGCCGCGATCCGGGGCGCTGGATCGACGTTGCGTGGGCGCCGCAGCCGGGGCGTCTGTTCGATGTCGCGGTCAAGGTGCTGGTTAAGAATACCAAGGGCGTGTTCGCCCGCGTAGCGGCCGACATCACGTCGGCGGACGCGAACATCGTCCATATCGCGATGGACGAAGATCTGTCGCAGGAATCCACGATTCTGCGCTTCGTGATTCAGGTCAGCGACCGTGTGCACCTGGCCAATGTGATGCGGCGCGTGCGCACCAATCCTGACGTGATGCGCATCACGCGTGAGCGGCCGAGCGAAGAAGGGCATCACCGCCACGACGGCGGCATGCGTATCGACCGCGAGCGCGCGGATTACTGAGCGGCTTCGGACTGGGCGTCGGCGCGGCCCGGACTGGCGCGTCACGCAAGTCAGGCATCTTTCGTGCGGCTCAGGATACAACTGAAGGCAGGTCTCACCTGAACCCCGGGGAGAACGCAGATGAACGTACGTATCCGACCTCGCTGGCGTGGCGCTCGATTACTGGGTGGCGCGCAGCCTGCACGACTTCGTGCGTGAAATCTACTTTACCGATAGTGGCGAGACTGTTGCGATCCGCGGCAACGATCGAGGTCGTCCGTGGGATGGGCGTTTCACGCCTTGCGCGTCATGGGAGACGGCTGCCGTTGTGCTCGAGCGCGCGATGCGGCTCGATGTGCGCGAGCAGAACGAAAAAGGTGCGTTGTGCGTCGCGGAGTTCAAGGGCGGACAGCGGGCCTCGGAGGGGAGCGGCGAGTCGCTGCGCATTGCTTTGCTGCGGGCGTTCGTCGCGAGCCATTTCGGCGATACCGTCGACGACGTGCTGCGCGAGCGCCAGGCACTGACCGGCATGCGGGCCGAGACGATCAGCGAGCAGACGGTAGGCGGGGTCGTCGAGGACTTGCCGCACCCGGACGGGCAGATTGGGGATATCCAGTCGCCGCCGCGTTGAGCTGGCGCACGGTGCGCCAGAAAAACAAAGGGCCTTCCGATTGGAAGGCCCTTCATAGGTGGCGCGGCTGGCAGGATTCGAACCCACGACCCCTTGGTTCGTAGCCAAGTACTCTATCCAACTGAGCTACAGCCGCACGCAAACGGTGATGCTTACTGCAAAAACCGGTGAAACCTGAGAACTCTCAGCAAGGCAGTTCTCGAATAAGGTGGCGCGGCTGGCAGGATTCGAACCCACGACCCCTTGGTTCGTAGCCAAGTACTCTATCCAACTGAGCTACAGCCGCACACAGAAACGAGATTATAGCCAACAGATTTGAAAAATGGAAGCCCATCACGGCGATTTGTGTCGCGGGCCCGATCGTGTAACCTTTTATCAGGTTGATGCTAGCTGCTGTTAACGGATGATTATGAACAAGGCCTTTGTCAAAGAGTCGAGCGAGGACAACGACGACGATCTCGACGTCACCCAGCCCGACGTGCCCGCAGGCACCAAAAACTACATGACTCCCGCCGGTCATCGGCGTATGCGCGATGAATTGCTGCACCTGATCGATGTCGAGCGGCCCGAGGTCGTCAAGCTGGTGTCGTGGGCGGCGTCGAACGGCGACCGCTCGGAGAACGGCGACTACATCTACGGCAAACGACGTTTGCGCGAAATTGACCGTCGCATCCGTTTCCTGACCAAGCGGCTCGATCTGGCCGAGGTCGTCGATAGCGGCCGGCAGGAAAACGTCGATCAGGTGTTCTTCGGCGCGACGGTCGATTACGCGACCGAGGACGGCGAAGAGCATAAGGTGACGATCGTCGGTGTCGACGAGGTCGACCTGGACATTGGGCACGTAAGCTGGATTTCGCCCATTGCGCGTGCGTTGCTGAAGGCCAAAATCGGCGATACGGTCACGCTGTTCACGCCGGCCGGGCCGCAACCGATCGACATTCTCGACGTCAAGTACCCGCCACCCGATGCCGGCCGCTAGGGCGCTGGCGGAGGCGCAGGCAAAGTCTGGCGAAAGACCACTTCGGCGCGAACATAAAAAAGGCGCCGCGAACGGCGCCTTCTCTACTGCCAGTCCTTGCGCGGTGCTTAGAAGCGGTGACGCAGACCAGCCGTCACAGCGACTTGCTTGTTGTTGCCCGAAGCGTTACCCACGCCATTGATGAAGGCGGGGACGATCGAGCCTTCGTTTGCTGCCTGATACACGCCTTGCAGGTACACGTCGGTACGCTTGGACAACGCGTATGCGGTTTGCAGATCGACCTGGTTCCAGTGCACGTGCGTGCTGGACAGGTTAGCGCGGGTGTACGTGTACGCGGCGGCAATGCTGATCGCAGGTGTCAGAGCGTAACGAGCGTTGCCCTCGAAATTCTGGAACTGGGCGCTGTTGGACGGGAAGCCGATACCGCCCGAGACACCCGATGAACCCTGGCTGATGCCGACGAGGCCATGCAGGTTCGTCTGCGAGTACACGATGCCAACGGTTGCCGGGCCGAACGCATAGTTGGCGCCTGCGCCCCATGTTTGCTGACGTTGCGCGAAGAACGTGTTGTCGCCCGACACTGCGCCACCCGAATTGAACGCTGCGGCTGCGCTGGTTGCGCCGTTGGCGTTCAGTTGCAAGTAAGCGGCTGCGACGTTCAGGCCGCCCCAGTTGTACGATGCGCCCGCGCTGTATGCGCGGTTGTTCGCGAAGCCGCTAGCCTGGTTCGAAAAGCCGTACAACGCGCCGAACTTGAAGCCGCCGTAGTTCGCGCTCGTGTACTTGGCCGAGTTGTTGATACGGAACGAGTTGTTCAGGTTGTCGTTGTCGAACGGGTGGGCGAACTGGGTGCCGCCGTATTGCGTGCCGGTGAGCGCCAGCGGGCCGACGAAGTCGACCATGCTGTCATATTGACGGCCGAGCGTGACAGCGCCGAACTGGTCGCTCGACAGACCAACGAACGCCTGCCGGCCGAACATACGGCTTTGCTGCTTGAGCGTGCCGTCGTTGATGCCAAAGCCGTTTTCCAACGTGAAGATGGCCTTCAGACCACCGCCAAGATCTTCAGCGCCACGCAGGCCCCACCGGCTACCGTTCACCGAACCGCTCGTCATCGCAACGTTGGCGCCGTGCTGAGTAGCACTGACGCGCTGGTTGTTCGTATAAGTAATCCCGGCGTCGATCAGGCCATACAGGGTGACGCTACTTTGCGCGTGCGCTGCCGTGACGAAAACGCCCGACAGGGCAGCGACCATGAGTGTCTTCTTCATTGATATAACTCCAAGAGCGAGAGAGGTATAAAACCCTGGCTTAGGAGACCTTCACGCGAGCGCTGCGAGAAGCGGAATCCGCGTGAGAAGCGCGTTGACCAGATCCGCGCCGGTTTCCGATTACGCAGAGTGTAGAGAGACACTTCCGGGAGTTGATGTTCCGATTCGCGCAATAAAGTATTACGCAACGAGAAACGATCATGGTTCGCCATTTGAGCCTTATGGATAAAGGCTTTGCGCCGACTCGGCGGCATTCGGCGTCTGTTCTTTCCTAAAGCGCGTTGCTGATTCGCGACACCGAACGATGCGGAAAAACAACGGCAAGAAATACGGAAGAACGATTGTTGTTACTCCGGCAATAGACGATTGTTAATTGTGTGAATAATCGAAATCGAATACGACCGCTATACTTTAATTTCTGCTTTTCGAAGCAGACTTTTTCGTTGACGAAAAAGATCTCCAACCTTTGTCAGCGCGACCTTCCAGTCGCGCTTTTTTTTGGCGAACGATCTTCGCGAGCTGCTCTAGTGAGCGGGTGCGGTGCCTTCCGCGTCGCCCCAATCATCCTGCGCGGACACGCTCCAGTCTTCGATCACATAACGGCGCGCATCCATCGGCGAGGAGAGCAAATTCTGCCAATGGTCCCCGTGCCACATTGGATCGAAGTCGAAAACCGTGGATGAGTCCGTGGTTGCAGGTTGGTCTGGTATGGCCTTTGCAGGCGAATGAGTGAGCCAGGCGAAGAGACGGCGAATTTCCTGGAACATGACAACCTCCTGAAGCACATCGCTACCACTGATATGCATCATGCGAGTCGGACTGCGCAGCAACAAGTCGGACAAACACTTACGCAAACTTGGATTTTGTTACATTCCCATTGCATATTTTTGCAAGTTTTTCCGTTTCCTGGCTGGTTAAATCATTCCAGGTAACTTTGACAGTGTGCGTATATCCATGCGATTTGAAGTGATATCTCTTTATACGCTAAACGCATATGAAAAGTTTACTTGACGGCGATTCTCTGTTCCCCGTATAACGGCAAAGCCGAATTTGATTGCTGTTTCTGGTTTTTTGTCTTGATCAGATATGGGCAACTGAATCGGGGTGGGATCGATTCAAGGGCAATGCCCGCTTTGCATAAATCACCGAGGGAAAACAGGAAATGGAAACTGGTGTCGTCAAATGGTTCAACGATGCTAAGGGTTTTGGCTTTATCACGTCGGACGCGGGTGGCGAGGATCTTTTTGCGCACTTTTCGGAGATCCGCAGCGAGGGCTTCAAGTCGTTGAAGGAAAACCAGCGGGTGTCTTTTGAAGTCAAGACCAGCCCGAAGGGCAAGCAGGCGGCCAACATCCAGCCGCTGTGAATGCGCTGCGCCGGGCGCGCCGCCCGCGCAGTCGGGAGCCAAAAACCCTCGCCGTCGCGCGAGGGTTTTTATTTTATCCAGCCAGGATCTTCGGTAACTGCGTGGTTCAACGATACGTATTATTGTCGGAAGATAATTCATTGAAACGGATTGGCTACTCCGGATTATTGGTTTTAAGCGTCCGCGGGATATCTGCGCAAATTGAGGGTCCCTGTCGACGCAGTTTCTGCCTGCGGACGGCGCACAGTGTGGATGCGCACCGTCCAGCTGGTGCATACTTGCCGCAAATTCACGCATCCGAATCTCTTGCCCCATGTCTGAACTGCTTTCGCCGGAACCGGCACTCGATGCACCCATCGTTTTCGTCGACCTCGAGACGACCGGCGGCTCGACGAGCGAGCACCGCATTACCGAGGTTGGCGTCGTCGAAGTCGGGCCGGCCGGCGTATCGCGGTGGAGCAGCCTGATCGACCCGCAGCAGCCCATTCCGTCGTTCATCCAGCAACTGACCGGCATCACGAACGATATGGTGCGCGGCGCACCGACGTTCGAGTCGATCGCGCCTGCGCTGTTCGAGCGCCTGAACGGCAAGCTGTTCGTCGCGCACAACGCGAGTTTCGATCGCGGATTTTTACGCGGCGAATTTCGTCGCGCCGGAATTGCGTTCGATCCGGACGTGCTTTGCACGGTACGGCTGTCGCGCGCGCTGTTTCCCGGCGAAAAGCGCCATGGTCTCGACGCGCTCGTCGAACGTCATGCGCTGGTGCCGTCCGACCGTCACCGCGCGCTCGCCGACGCCGATCTGATCTGGCAGTTCTGGCAGCGTCTACCGACGCTCGTACCGCTCGACGCGCTGCGTGCGCAGATCGAGCGCACCACGCGTCGCTACCGGCTCGCCGGCGACATCACCGAAGACCTGCTCGACACCGCGCCGGCAGGGTGTGGCGTGTATGCGTTCTATGGCGAAGGCGATGCGCCGCTGTATGTCGGCCGCAGCGTGCGCGTGCGTCAGCGGCTGCGCTCGCATCTCACCGGCGAGCGGCGTTCGTCGAAGGATATGCGGCTTGCGCAGCTGGTGCGGCGCGTCGAATGGCGCGCGACGGGCGGCGAACTCGGCGCGATGCTCGCGGAGGCGCAGTGGATCGCGACGCTGCGGCCGGGCCACAACCGTTTGCCGCGCGTGACGAAGAGCGATCCCGCGAGCGCGCCCTGGCCGTTCGACGGGCCGATCGTGTTCGAGGAGCGTGAGGACGCACAGCGCGTCTTTCACGTGGTCGATCGCTGGCGTTACCTCGGGCACGCGCCGTCGCTCGTGCAGGCGGGGCAACTGCATGCGTCGACGCTGGCGGGGGCGTTCGAATTGTCGACGTACCGTATCCTGCAAAGCCACCTGGCGCGTGGTCTGCGCGTGATGCCGTTGAGTGTGCCGCGTGACGCGCCCGAGTCGAGCATCGTCCTATGACGCCTATGCAGTGTGCGCTCGCCGCAGCGTTGCCGGAATCAGCCGGTCGCGCCGACTCCACCGGTCTCGCACACGTGACCTAGCGCGCGCGTCATCGCGCTGGAATGCGCGGAGTCATAGCGTGTCAGCGTTTTCCAGTTAGCCAGCGATTGCGCGACGCGCGACGGACAATCGTCCGCGGCGCGCAGCGGCTGCACGCGCGCCAGGCTCGCCATCAACGATTGCGTCAGCTTGTCGAGTTGCGGTCGCGTGCTGGTTGCGAGATCGGGCGCGGGACCTTGCGGCGGCTGGGTGCTGCGCCATTTCGCGAAGAGCGCGTTCTGCACGTCTTTGCTCGCATCGATCTGATCCCGGAAGAACGCGCGAGCGAACGCCGGATCGACGTTTGCCGCCGCGGCGCGCTTTTCGACTTCGGCGAGCAGCGCGTTTTCGCGCGGCGTATCGGTGATCGGCTGATGGTTCGCCCACTTCCAGCGCGCGACCGGCTCCGCGAGCGCGAGACGCTGCGAAACCAGTGCGATCAGGTTCGTGAGCGCGGTGTCGTCACCATCGGCGAGGGCAGGGGCGGGCGAGAAAGCCACGGTGGCGGCGATGGCGAGCGCGCATGACGCGCCGAAGCGATGCAAACGATTCATGAGGTGGACGTGGCCGGGCGGCCGTTGACGGAAAAACCAAAAGAATAAATGATGCCCGGCAAACGGCGCACGTCGGGCCGCTTTACACAAGTTGTCGGAGAGGTAATTGGGCGCGGGAAGGGCGCGCGTATTCGTACGCTCGAGCCGTGCGGCCCAGCGTAGCTGCTCTGATCAGGCGAGCAAACCCAGCGTCCTGACGGAGGCGTCGGACGCGTAATGACGGCGCGAAAATTCGCCGCGCATGAAATCAACGGGCGCGAATGCTGCGCCGCGCCAGTGGTCCGTTACTTCGGATCGAACGACTTGCGTTGTTCGTCGAAGAAAGCGCGAACATGCTCGGGAAGTTCGGCTCCCAAAAACTCGACGGCCACAGGTTCCGGATCCGGGTAAAAAACTTTGTCCGGGGTCGGAATCTTCGGTGGTTTGGCATCCATGATCTTTCTCCTTTGCGAACCGATTATCGGCCTCGTTCCCCGCATCGCACCAGTGTCCGATGCGCGTCATACATACTCTGTTGCTTTAACGGCACAAGCCGACACATCAGCAGAGGGATTGAATAAAATTTATCGTCTAACTATCGGTTGGGTTTCGCGATCTGCTTGATCCGCTTAATTGCCAGCGCCAAATCGTCCCAATCCCGACTCCCTCCGCCATTCCCTTTCGCGCCTTGCCCCACCTGCGTTTGAGCACGACCGATCGATATTTCCGTGCACTGGATTTGACGTTCTTTGTGAATAACACGTGACAAATTTGTGCGTTGCCGCATTGGCAGGATTTTCGCGTTTGTGAACTGAACGTTCGTAATTTGCGGATTGCGTAACTGTCTGCCTAATACCTAGTAAACGGCACATTCCGCGCCGCGTTGACCGGACAAAACACTGTTTAAGGAATTTGTCGTTAATTAAATGCTGACAGTGGGTTGGCAAACCCATTCCCGGATTGCTGTGACAAAAGGACTGCATTTGGCGACAAGTCGAACGGAGCCCGTGCGCCTCCTATGATGGAAGCGACTACCGATGAATCGACGTGCGTTGGCAGACGGACGCGCGACGCGCCGAGCGGATCATGACGTTCTGCATGTTTGGGAGAGAGGTCGCAATGGAAAACGCTGTGTACTGGGACGGACGTCAGGTTGGCATCGAGTGCGCCGGCAGGATCTTGTGGTTTGCGTCGGCACCCGCGCAAGCGATAGCCGCATACGGCGCGTCCGAGCAGCCGACCCCACGGGCCGATGCCGTCGTTGCGCGCAACCTTGCGATGCAACGGTCGTACGACCCGCTCCGCGTTCCAGACTAGGCTGGAACGCGCGCACCGCACGCGAGAACGTGCTGCTCGTCCACACATGGGTCTCGAGAACAAGCTGAACTGGCACTTCGTGTCGTAGTCGATCAGTGCCGAACGGCATTGCTTGCTACAGGCTGTTTCGGCTCGTCAAGGCGGCAGACCGGCAATGTTTCGCGCGACGGCAAAACAAAAAGCCCAGTCATGAGGACTGGGCTTTTTGCTTGAAACTTGATGGTGCCGGAAAGAGGAATCGAACCCCCGACCTTCGCATTACGAATGCGCTGCTCTACCGTCTGAGCTATTCCGGCATCAGGAGAAACGAGATTATAGGGACTACTTCAGTGACTTGGCAAGCCCCTTGATGCATTTTTTCTTTCGAGATCACTTCTTCGCTTCGAGGTGATAGCGAGTCACGCGATCGACCTCATTCTTCGAGCCGAGGAACACCGCGACGCGCTCGTGCAGGCTCTTTGGCTGGACGTCGAGAATACGCTTCTCGCCGTTGGTTGCGGCGCCGCCCGCCTGCTCGACGATGAACGCCATCGGATTGGCTTCGTACATCAGACGCAGCTTGCCCGGCTTGTCCGGCGTGCGCTTGTCGGCCGGGTACATGAAGATGCCGCCGCGATTCAGGATGCGATGCACGTCGGCGACCATCGATGCGATCCAGCGCATGTTGAAGTCAGCCTGCCGCGAACCTTCCTTGCCCGCTTTCAGTTCGCCGATGTATTGCTGAACCGGCGGATACCAGTGGCGTTCGTTCGAGGCGTTGATCGCGTACTCGCGGGTTTCGACGGGAATACGCATGTCGCTTTGCGTGAGCACCCACGAGCCGAGCTCGCGATCGAGCGTAAAGCAGTTCACACCGTTACCGGTGGTCAGCACGAGCACCGTTTGCGGGCCGTACACCGCATAGCCCGCGGCGACCTGCTCCGTGCCCGGCTGCAGAAACGATTGCTCGGTGGCCTGGTGGCCGTCCGGGCAGCGTAGCACCGAGAAGATCGTGCCGATCGACACGTTGACGTCGATGTTCGACGAGCCGTCGAGCGGATCGAACACGAGCAGATATTCGCCCTTCGGATAGTTGGCCGGAATCGGGAAGAACTGTTCCATTTCCTCGGAGGCCATGCCCGCGAGGTTGCCGCCCCATTCGTTCGCCTCGAGCAGAATTTCGTTCGACAGGATGTCGAGCTTCTTCTGCACTTCGCCCTGAACATTTTCGCTGCCCGCGGAGCCGAGGGCATCGCCGAGCGCGCCTTTGCTGACGTGGTAGCTGATCGCCTTGCACGCGCGCGCGACGACTTCGATCAACAGGCGCAGATCGGCGGGCAGGTTGTTGGTTTCACGCTGCTGCTCGATCAGGTACTTCGTGAGAGTGGTACGACGTTGCAAAGACATTGCTGTACTCCGGGAAGGCTAGAAGAATGATGGGATTTTAACCGCTCGTGTGTGTCGGCTCCGTGCTTTTGGCCGCACGGCCGCCTTCAGGTCTTGCGGCGCGTCCTGGCCGAGATGTTGCCGCTGACGCTGGCCGCGAGCGCCGCGGCCCGCGCGTGCCCGGCGGGCACGCTGGGCAGCTTCGGGCGCTCGGCGCGCGGCATCGGTTCGATTTCCCGTTCGATCTGCTCGCCGGCGGCGGCGGTGGCGACGCGCAGATCGTAGGCGATTTGCAGATTGAGCCAGAACTGCGCGCTCGCGCCGAAGTAGCGCTCGAGCCGCAGCGCGGTATCGGCGGAAATGGCGCGGCGGCCGCGCACGACGTCGTTGATGCGTGGCGCCGGCACCCGCAATGCAAGCGCGAGCGCATTGACGGACATGCCGAGCGGCTCGAGGAACTCGCTGCGCAGAATTTCGCCAGGATGGATCTCGTCAATGGCCGCGCCCATATCGATGTCGGAGAAATCGATGTTCTTCAGCGCGGAGCGTTTGATGACCATGTCGGTCTCCAGTAGTCAGTGATAGTCGACGATCTCGACATTCAGCGCGTCCTCGCCGACGAAATGAAAACAGATGCGCCACTGCGCATTGATGCGGATGCTCCATTGCCCGCTGCGCTCGCCTTGCAAGGCTTCGAGCCGGTTTCCGGGCGGCGCGTGCAAATTCGCGATGGAGCTCGCGGCGTCGATCATCAGCAGCTTGCGATGCGCTAGCGCCTGGATCGATTGCGGCAACGTATGCACGAACCTGCCCTGGAAAATTCTTGCGGTGGCCTTGTCTGCGAATGTCGTGATCATCGAATCGTATAACGCATTGCGTTAAATGTAAACCATTAAACGTGTGCGTATACTTTCTCCCCGCCGAGGTCCGATGAACAGTCGGCCAAATGGCTAACGGCGTGCCACGACCGGGGGAGCGCAGCCCATCAACGAAAAAGCTGCGCGAAAAAAAGCCGGCAACGCGTGCCGGCCTTCCGATGCGACTCGAGAACTCAGCGAGGCATCACGCCAACGCCTTCTCGACGATTTCGCGCACGTCGCGCGACTTGACCTGCGCGGCCACTTTCTCGAGCGCCGCACGCATGCTGTCGCGCAGCGCTGGCGTGAAGCGTCGCCACAGCTCGAGCGAACGCGCGAGGCGCGCGGCCACCTGCGGATTGAGCGCGTCGAGCGCGATCACCTGCTCGGCCCAGAATGCGTAGCCGGAGCCATCTGCCGCGTGGAACTGCGCGGGGTTCGCCGCGCAGAAGCTGAAAATCAGCGAACGTGCCCGGTTCGGGTTCTTCAGGTTGAAGGCCGGATGCGTCATCAGCTTGCGCACCGTATCGATCACCGGATGCTGTGCGCCGCCGCGCTGCGTGGCCTGCAAAGCGAACCATTTGTCGATGACGAGCGGCTCTTTCTCGAAGCGTCGATAGAAGTCGTCGAGCGCGTGCTGCGCCTCGGGGCTGCCGCCCTGCGGCGCGGCCGCGTTGAGCAGCGCCGACAGCGCGGCCGCGCGGTCGGTCATGTTGTTCGCGGCTTCATATTGCGCGGAGGCAAGGCGTACGGCGTCCGCGGAATCGTCGAGTTCGGTCAGATACGACAGCGCGAGATTCTTCAGCGCGCGATGACCGGCGGCCTCCGGCGTCGCCTCATAGACGCCCGGCGTGCGATGCTGCTCGTAGACCTTGAGCCAGTCGTCACGCAGCGCATTGGCGAGGCGCTTGCGCACGAACTGCCGTGCCGCGTGCACCGCGGCCGGGTTCGACTCGGCCATCTGCTCGGCCAGATACGCTTCGGACGGCAGCATCAACGCGAGTTCACGGAATGCCGGCGAGAGCGTCTCGTCGGTCAGAACGCGCGCGAACGCGGCGACCACCGAGTCGTCGAGCTGCAGCGCCGCGCCCGTGGCCGCGCGCGTGGCCAGCGCGAGCAGCTCGCGGGTGGCGAGCCGCTGGCCGGCCTCCCAGCGGTTGAACGGATCGCTGTCGTGCGCGAGCAGGAACGCGAGCTGTTCGGCCGTGTAGTCGTATTCGACGATCACAGGTGCCGAGAAATTGCGCAGCAGCGACGGCAGCGGTTCCTGCCCGACGTTGACGAACGTGAAGGTCTGCTCGGTCTGCGCGAATTCCAGCACGCGCGTGGTCGAATCCGACGCCTTTGCCTCGCCGTCGAGCTGCAGCGGCAGATCGCGGCCGTCGTTGCCGATCAGACCGATCGCGAACGGAATCAGCAGCGGACCCTTTTGCGTTTCGCGCGCGGCGGGCACCGCGTCGCCGTAGCCCTGGTGCAGCGTCACGCTGTAGCGCTGCTGCGCGGCGTCGTAGCGCGTGCGCACCGACACGCGCGGCGTGCCGGCCTGGCTATACCAGCGCTCGAATTGCGCGAGGTCGCGGCCGTTCGCGTCGGCGAGCGCGTGACGGAAGTCGTCGCAGGTCACGGCCTGGCCGTCGTGACGCTTGAAGTACAGGTCCATGCCCTTGCGAAAGCCGTCGCGGCCGAACAGCGTCTGATACATCCGCACGACTTCCGAGCCTTTCTCGTATACGGTCATCGTGTAGAAGTTGTTGATCTCGACGTAGCTCTCCGGGCGCACCGGATGCGCCATCGGACCCGCGTCCTCGGCGAACTGCATCTGGCGCAGCACCCGCACGTCCTCGATGCGCTTGGTCGCGCGCGCGGCTTCGTCGCTGGCGCCGCCTGCCATGTCGGCCGAAAACTCCTGGTCGCGGAACACGGTCAGGCCTTCCTTCAGGCTCAGCTGGAACCAGTCGCGGCAGGTCACGCGGTTGCCGGTCCAGTTGTGGAAGTACTCGTGGCCGACCACCGCCTCGATGTTCGCGAAGTCGGTATCGGTGGCCGTTTCGGGATTCGCGAGCACGTACTTCGTGTTGAAGATGTTGAGCCCCTTGTTCTCCATCGCGCCCATGTTGAAGTCGCTGACCGCGACGATCATGAAGCGGTCCAGATCGAGTTCGAGCCCGAAGCGCTCTTCGTCCCAGCGGATCGAGTGGATCAGCGAATCCATCGCGTGACGGGTCTTGTCGAGATCATGCGGCTCGACCCACACTTGCAGCAGCTTTTCCTTGCCCGAGCCGGTCTTCACGCGTTCTTCGAGCGCGACGAGCTTGCCCGCGACGAGCGCGAACAGATAGCTCGGCTTCTTGAACGGATCTTCCCAGCGCGCGAAATGACGGCCGTCGGGCAGCTCGCCTTCTTCGAGCAGATTGCCGTTCGACAGCAGCACCGGATAGTCCGCCTTGCTCGCGCGCAGCGTGACCGTGAAGCTCGCCATTACGTCAGGGCGGTCGAGGAAGTAGGTGATGCGGCGAAAGCCTTCGGCTTCGCACTGCGTGAAGAAGTTGCCGCTCGACACGTACAGCCCCGACAGCGTGGTGTTTTCCGCGGGATTGCAGATGCTCGTGAGAGTCAGCTCGAAGCTGTCCGGCACGTTGTCGAGCAGCAGGCCGTGCTCGTGCGGATGCGCGTTCGCAAACGGCTTGCCGTCGATTTCGGCGCTGACGAACTCCAGCTGCTCGCCCATCAGTTCGAGATGCGCGGCACGCGACGCATCCGGGTTGCGGCGCACGCGCATCGTGTTCCTGACGACCGTGCGTTCGGGGACCAGATCGAACTCGAGCGCGACGGTGTCGATCAGGAAGGCGGGCGGCGCGTAATCGGCGCGGCGGATCACATTGGGCGTTGCGGTATCGGCCATGGCGTTCTTTGGTGGTGTACTCGAGCGGTCGAGCGCGCAAACGGCGCGCGAGCCGGGCTTGGTCGACTCATTGTACAAAGCCTCGGGCAATCGTGCGGAGGGGAAGGGAGCCCAGTTTCGGCGCCGGGCAGCGCGTCCGGTTTCGACGGGCAGGGCAAGAACCTTTTGCTGGCTGCCGAGGTCAGCGTATTATCGGGCGCCGCGCGTGGCGGAGACCCGGCAGCGTCAGCCGGCGAGCGCTTCGCGCGACGGAATAATCGCGGCTGAAGCAGAGTTTTAACCGAAGCAGAATAGATGCAATCAGAGGCATCACGAGGCAGACCATGAATTTCGATCGATGGACCCGCCGCGTCGCGTTGCTGTTCGTCGCGCTGAGCGTGCTGCTGTCCGGCTGCACGACCTACGTGACGACACAGGTCACGGCGTTCTCCGACTGGACCGGCAGCGACTCAACCCGCACCTATGCGTTCACGCGCCACGAGGATCAGAAGAACAATCTCGAACTGAGCGCCTACGAGCGGATCGTCGCAAACGAGCTCGCCGTGCACGCGTTCCGCGAAGTCCCTCACGACGACGCGCGTTATCTCGTGGAGCTCGCCTATGGCATTCGCTCGGATGTCGTGACCGTCGCGCAGCCGGTCTACTATAACCCGTGGCCCGGCCCTTACTGGGGCCGGCCGTTCGATCCGTGGGGTCCGTGGGGGCCGTTCCCGGCGACATACGTGAACCAGAGCTACCCGGTGTACACGCATCTGCTCGGCATCCGGATCACCGAGCGTGCGAGCGGCCGGGAGGTCTACAACGTGACGGCGCGCAATTTCGGCGAGGAGTCGTCGCTGGTGCGGGCGATGCCTTATCTGGCACGTAGCGCGCTGGCGGACTTCCCGCTGGCCAACGGCGCCGTGCATACCGTGAAGATCCCGCTCGGCGGCGGCGCGGCTGCGAACGAAGTGTCTCTGCCAGCGGCGCCGCCGCCCGCAGGTCCGGCGCCGGCGCCGAAGCCGGCGCAGTAGCTTAGACTCCGACCCCGAACAAGGCCATCGCGCCCAGCACGACGAACATCACTGCGGCGATGCCGTGCACGAGTTTCGTCGGCAGACGATGCGCGAAGCGGTCGCCGAGCAGGATCGCCGGCACGTTCGCGATCATCATGCCGAGCGTCGTGCCGGCCACCACGCCGAAGAAATCGTGAAAGCGCGCGGCGAGGGCGACCGTCGCGATCTGCGTCTTGTCGCCCATCTCGGCAAGGAAGAACGTGACGACCGTGGCGCCGAACACGCCGAAGTGCGTGCGGTTCGTGTTGGCTTCCTCATCTTCGAGCTTGTCTGGCACCAGAATCCACAGCCCCATGCCGATGAACGACGCCGCCAGCGCCCAGCGCATGACGGTCGGCGTCAGCATCGAGCCGAGCCACGCGCCGAGCGCGCCGGCGCCTGCGTGATTGATCAGCGTCGCCGCGAGCACGCCGAGAATAATCGGCATCGGCTTGCGATAGCGCGCGGCGAGCACGAGCGACAGCAGTTGAGTCTTGTCGCCGATTTCGGCGAGCGCGACCGCGCCGGTCGAAATGAGAAAAGCTTGATTCACGTTGAATGGATTCCTCGGGCCGAAGATGAGCGAGCGACGACCCACGACACGCCGGGCCCTGTTGCGGCGCGTGTGGATCATCGGTCTCGCCAGGCCAGAGGCTGCGACTGCCATGGCCGTGCTGGCCAAGTGTGTTGACAGGCGCCCCCGCGAGCCACACGTGCGACGCACCGGCGAAGCGGTGCGGACGTGCCGCGGGGCGGCTACTCCCCAATGAGGGGCGGAGTATAGCAGGCGCCGCAGCATCGTTGTGACGAATGTTATTCGGGCGCCGACGACGCGGCGGGGGTGTTTTCGCTCTACGACGTATTGCGCGAAAGACCAATGAAAGGTTTTTTGCTCGATTCTGTCGGCGTTGGCACGCCAGCGCCGACGCGCGAAAACGGCCTTCCGGTGCGTCGCCGCGCCCGCCTGCGTCAAATCGTCTAACAATGTGTTGCGCGGCAGGCGCGGATACAGATGGATACGTCTTTCCTCGACGATTTGCTTCAAAATACCCGGCACTATTCGGCCACAAAAGGAGCCCGATCCGCCATCCACCGCACCGATTGTCAGGGGCGCCTGACAAATCAGGCCCGATCGCCGGTGCTGCATTCCCATGCCAGCAGACCGGTCGATCCCGGCTGGAACCTCCCGATCCGCGCGGCGCCGCTCGCTGTGACGGCTCTGTATTCCGTCAGGCGCTCGAGCCCCTTTCCCGTTTCTACGCGCGAACACCATATGCCCGATCTGCACTGGACCATTCCGGTCGGTCGCTGGTCTAGCTGGCCGGCTACCTCGCCTGCCGCACCCGATGTCGGCTTTATCGAGCCGATCGTGCGGCGGCGTCTCAGCACGCTGTCCAAGGTCGCGCTCAAGGTCGCGCACGACTGCGTCGCGCAGGAACCCGCGCGCGTGGTTTTCGCGTCGCGGCACGGGGAATTGCGGCGCACCACCGACATCCTGCGCAGCATCAGCGCGGGCGAACCGGTGTCGCCGACCGCTTTCAGCCTGTCGGTGCTGAACGCGATGACCGGCGTGTTCGGGATCGCGCGCGGCGACCGTTCGGCCGCGAGCGCGGTATCGGCTGGTGCGCAAACGCTCGGCTATGCGCTGCTCGAAGCGTACGCACAATTCGCGGCACAACCGGACGTGCCGGTGCTGCTCGTCTATGCCGACGAACCGGCCGATCTCGCGTACGGCACGATCGAAGACGAAGTGCACGGCGGCGCGATCGCGGTGTTGCTCGACAAGGATGCGGCTGCAGGGCACGTTGTTTGCTCCCTGACCCGCGCCGACGAAGAGGCGACCGGGCAACCCGCCGAGCCGCGAACCGCACCGAGCGGCGCCACTAGCTTTCCGACCCAGAGCCAGGCGCTGCTGCACTGCCTCGAAACCGGCCAGCCCGCACGCTGGCAGCGCGCCGGCGCGCTGTGGCACTGGAGGTGGGATGAGCGCGCGGCTTGATTACGCGTGGCGTTTTTGCGCGACCGGCCTCGCCTTCGTCGCGTTCGGCGTGTGCGGCGTGCTGTTTTCGGTGCTCGTGTTTCCGCTCGCGTGGTTGTGGCCGCATCGCGCGTCCCGGCAGCGTGTCGTGACCGTCGTGATTCACAGGTTTTTCCGCGCGCTCGTCGCGGTGCTGCGGGGCCTCGGCGTGATGGAACTCGAAGTATCCGGGGCCGAGGCGTTGCGCGCGGGCGGACCGGCGATCGTCGTCGCGAATCACCCGACTTACCTCGACGTGATGGTCCTGCTGTCGCTGACGCCGCGCGCATGCTGTGTCGTCAAGCACGCGCATTGGCAAAACCCGTGTTTCTGGGGCATCGTGCGCGCGGCCGAATACGTGAGCAACGCGGACGCGATTGCGCTCGTCGAGGCGGGAGCCAGGCAGCTCGCGGCCGGTTACACGATGATCATTTTTCCCGAGGGCACGCGCAGCCCCGCTCCGAACCGGCTGCACGCGTTTTCGCGCGGTTTCGCGCACATGGCGCTGAAGGCCGGTGCGCCGATCGTGCCGGTGTTGATGGATTGCGATCCGCCCGCGTTCACGCGGCAGATGCGCTGGTACCACGTGCCGGCGCGCGCTTTCCGGATGCGCGTGAACGTGCTCGCGCCGCTTGGCGTCGCCGAGCTGGCCGCGCACGACACCACCGCGGCCATCGCAGCGCGCAGCGTGACGAATGCCGTAGAAGCCCACATTACCCAGCACCTGTTCGATTATGGATTCTTTAAAACTGGAAATTAAAAAGCTTTTGATCGAAGCCCTCGATCTCGAAGACCTGAGCCCCGCCGATATCGACGACGATGCCCCGTTGTTCGGTTCCGACGGCATCGGTCTCGATTCGATCGACGCGCTCGAAATCGGCATCGTGCTGCGCAAACAATACCAACTGACCATCGCGGCGAACGACGAACGTACCCGCGAGCACTTTCGCTCGATCAATACGCTCGCCGCGCTGGTCGCGAGCCAGCGCGAAGCGGCGCACGCTGCGAACGAAACCGCAAGGAAGGGGATTGAATCGTGACCGAGACTGAGATTCTCGAGCGCATCCGCGCGATCTTTCAGGAAAACTTCGCGATCGAGCCGCAGCGCGTGACGCCCGACGCTCATCTGTTCGAAGACCTCGATCTCGACAGCATCGACGCGGTCGATCTCGCGATCAAGCTGCAGGAGATGACCGGCCGCCGCATCAAGCCGGAGAACTTCAAATCCGTGCGCACGGTCGGCGACGTGATCGGCGCGGTCGAATCGCTGCTCGCGGCGCAAGGCTGATGCGGGCCGCGCACCCGCGCATGCAGATGCCGGAGCCACCTCACGCCGCAAGCGGGTCCGGCGCGCGGCCTCGCTGGAGCAGGACCGTCGTGCTGGTGCTGCTGAAACTCGCTTACCCCGTGCTGATCCTGTGTGCCTGGCGCTGGGATGCGCCGCGTCTGGTCGGCGGCATGCTGCTCGTGACCTTGTGGCTGCAGCGCTGGGCCGGCGGCGGTCCGGTCGCGATACCGCTGCGGCAGCTTTCCAGACTCGACTGGAGCGTGGTGGCGATGCTGAGTTGCGCGTCGGCGACGATCGTCGTCACCGATAGCGAACTGCTGCTGCGCTTCTATCCGTTGCTCGTCAATCTCGGTTTGCTGATCGCGTTCGGCGCGACGCTCGTGCGCGGGCCGTCGATGATCGAAAAATTCGCGCGCCTCGGCAGTCCCGATCTGCCGCCCGGTGCGGTGCGCTATACGCGGCGCGTGACCCAGGTGTGGTGCGCGTTCTTCGTGCTGAACGGCGCGTTCTCCGCCTATACCGCGCTCTATTGGAGCCGCGCGGCCTGGTCGCTGTACAACGGCGCGATCGCCTATGTACTGATCGGCGTGCTGCTGGCGGGCGAATACGTGTGGCGACGCCTGTTCGTGCTGCCGCGCGCCGCGCGCGCGGATTCGGAGTCGGCCTGATGATCGCGTTGCATGATCTGTTGTCGGCCGATGCCGCGCTCGCAACGCCCGCCGCACCGGTGTGCCGCGACGGCGCCGTGCTGCTCGATCGCGCGGCGTTTCGCGCGCGCGTCGCTGGCTTGATCGAACTCGTGCAAACGCACGACTCGCGGCGCTGTGCGCTTTGTATCGACGATCCGTTCGAGTTCGCGTGCGCGTTGTTCGCGCTGTTCGCGTGCGGCAAGGAGCCGGTGATTCCTGCCAATGCAACGCCAGGCTATCTCGCCGATCTCGCTGACGCATACGACTTTCTGCTGACGGATGCGGATCTGCCGCCGTTCGTCGCAGAGACGCAAGTCGTCACGGCCAACACCGCGCTGCCGATCGACCCCCGCGCGCCGCTGACGCTCTACACATCCGGCAGCAGCGGCGCGCCGAAGCCGATCCGCAAGGCGCTCGCGCAATTCAACGCCGAAGTCCACACGCTCGAACAGCAGTGGGGCGCATTGCTCGGCGACGCGACGATGCTCGCGAGCGTGCCGCATCACCACATCTACGGTCTGCTGTTTCGCGTGTTGTGGCCGCTCGCGGCGGGCCGCGCGTTCGATCGCGCAATCGGCACGGAGCCGCTGCAGCTGCAGGCGCGCATCGCGCAATGCGGCGCGACGGCGGTCGTGTCGACGCCCGCGCAACTGTCGCGCTGGCCCGCGTTGCCGGGCTTCGCCGCGCTCGCGCCCGCGCCGCGCGCGTTCTTTTCGTCGGGCGGCCCGCTCGCGGCCGAAGCCGCGCAGGCGTATGCGGCGAGCTACGGCGCGGCGCCGCTCGAAATCTACGGCAGCACGGAAACCGGCGGAATCGCGTGGCGGCGTCAGGATCAGGGCGACGCGTGGCAGCCGGTCGCCGGCGCCGAGGTGCGCCGCGACGACGACGGCGCGCTGTGCGTGCGCTCTCCGCATCTCGATCACGACGGCTGGCATCGTACGGGCGATCGCATCGCGTTCGACGCCGATGGGCGCTTCCGCTTGCAAGGGCGCCTCGACCGCGTGCTGAAGCTCGGCGGCAAGCGCGTGTCGCTGCCGGAGCTGGAGGCGCGTCTCGCGTTGCATCCGTATGTCGCGCAGGCGGCGCTGGTGCCGCTCCAAGGCGCGACGCGCGAACGGGTCGGCGCAGTGGTCGCGCTGACCGAAGCGGGCGGCGCGACATTGCGTGATGAAGGCCGCGTCGCGCTCGCGAAAACACTGCGCCGGCATCTGGCCGATTACTTCGATGCGGTCGTGCTGCCGCGTCACTGGCGTTTTCGAGTGAGCCTGCCATTCGACGCGCGCGGCAAGCTGCCTGGGAGCGCGGTCGCGGCCGCGTTCGCCCCGCTCGCCGAGGGTATGGAAGTGCTGGCCGAAACGCGCGTCGGCAACACGCTGCACTTTGTGCTGCGAGTGCCGCCGTCGCTCCAGCATCTCAGCGGCCACTTCCCGGGCCTGCCGATTCTGCCGGGCGTCGTGCAGGTGGACTGGGCGGCGCGGCTCGCGGCCGGGCATTGGCCGCGGGTGCGCGCGGTGGCGTCGGTCGATCGGCTGAAGTTCATGGCGCCGGTGTTGCCCGGTGCGGTGCTCGAGCTCACGCTCGCCTACGATGCCGCGCACCGGCGCGTGCAGTTCGCGTACCGGCTCGACGGTCGCGAATGCGCGTCGGGCGTGCTCGTGCATCGGGAGGACGCGTGATGAAGTTCGCGCCCTGCATCGTCATTCCGATCTACAACCACAAGGACGCGATCGGCGCGACCGTCGCCAATCTCGCGGTGCACGGCTTGCCGATCTTCGTCGTCGATGACGGCAGCGACGAGCCGACCCAGCAGGTACTCGCCGCGCTCGCGCTGCGATACGCGCAGCAGATGACGCTGCTGCGTCTGCCCGAAAACGGCGGCAAGGGCGCGGCGGTGATGGCGGGTCTGCGCGCGGCGCGCGCCGCGGGCTACACGCACGCGCTGCAGATCGACGCCGACGGCCAGCACGACGCGACCGACGTGCCGCGCTTTCTCGATGCCGCGCGCGCCGAACCCGACGCGGTGATTCTCGGCCGTCCCGTGTACGACGACAGCGTGCCGAAGGCACGTCTGTACGGCCGCTATCTGACCCACGTATGGGTGTGGATCGAGACGCTGTCGCTGACGATCCGCGATTCGATGTGCGGCTTTCGTCTGTATCCGCTCGCGCTCGCATGCGAGCTGATCGACAGCGTCCGGCTGCCGACACGCATGGACTTCGACATCGAGATCCTCGTGCGACTGCACTGGCGGCGCGCCGCGTTCCGCTCGATCCCGACGCGCGTGACCTACGCGGCCGACGGCGTGTCGCATTTCGACGTGCTGTGGGACAACGTGCGCATCAGCCGCAGCCATACGCGGCTCGTGTTCGGCATGCTGTGTCGTCTGCCGCTGCTGCTCGCGCACAAGCTGATGCCGCGCCGCGGCGCGCTCGCCGACACAGCGGACGAGCCCGCCGGCGATCCCCGGCCCGAAGCGTGGTGGCGCATCGCCGAACGCGGCAGCCGCCTTGGCATGAGCCTGCTCGCGCTGAGCTGCAAGCTGTTCGGCCGCCGCTTCACCGCACTGTGGCTGCATCCGGTCGTCGCGTATTTCCTGCTGACCGGCCGCGCCGCGCGCGCCGCATCGGCCAACTACTTCGCGCATCTGAACGCGGTCGCGCCGTCGGCGAATACGCCGCGCCCGGGGTGGCTCTCCGCGTATCGCCATATGCTCGCGTTCGCGCAATCGGGCTTCGACAAGCTCGCCGCATGGACCGGCCGCATCGACGACACCGACGTCACGTTCGACGATGCCGCGGCATTCGAAGCCTTGATCGCGAGCGGCAAGGGCGCGCTCGTAATCGGCGCACACCTCGGCAATCTGGAGATGATGCGTGCGCTCGCAATCCGCGGCGATCACGCGAAGGTCACGGCGGTCGTCTACACCGAACATGCGCGCCGCTTCAACGAGGTGCTGGCGGCGTCGAATCGCGAGTTCGCGCGGCATCTGCTCGAAGTCGGCGACTTCGGTCCCGAGACCGCGGTGCTGATGCAGCAGCGCATCGATGCGGGCGAGCTGCTGGTGATCGTCGGCGACCGGGTGCCGGCGCGCGAGGCGGGGCGCACCACCGACGCGCAATTTCTCGGCGCGAGCGCGCCGTTCGCGCAAGGGCCCTACGTGCTCGCGCATGCGCTCGGCTGTCCGGTCTACCTGTTCTTCTGCCTGAAGGAACGCGACGGCTATCGCATGTACT
Organism: Paraburkholderia sp. EG304; assembly: GCF_046543485.1. Classification (NCBI taxonomy): domain Bacteria; kingdom Pseudomonadati; phylum Pseudomonadota; class Betaproteobacteria; order Burkholderiales; family Burkholderiaceae; genus Paraburkholderia; species Paraburkholderia sp. EG304. The sequence goes on from NZ_JBKGUA010000043.1 coordinate 30,182, forward strand.
TCGAACCGTTCGCCGAGCGCATCGAGCTGCCGCGCCGCGAACGCGCGCAGCATCTGGCCGCGTGGGCGCAATGCTACGCGCTGCGCCTCGAACACTATTGCCGCAAGGCCCCATATCAATGGTTCAACTTCTTCGATTTCTGGGCCGGCTCCGAGCGAGGCGCGAATGGCCGATCATGATCTGAACGATGTGCGATCCGCACCCGTTGTAGCGAATGCCGCTTGCGCCGCCGACTGCGCGCCGGTGGTCGTCGGTGCGCGCCGACTGACGATCGAAGAGGTCGTCGCGATTGCGCGGCAGCGCGCGTGCGTCGCGCTGAGCGACGACGCCGCATGGCGTGCGCGCATCGAGCGCGGCGCGGCGTTCCTGCGTCGCCAGTTGGCCGCCGGCGCGACCGTGTACGGCGTCAACACCGGTTATGGCGACGCCTGCGTGGTCGACGTGCCGATGGCGCTCGTCGAGGCATTGCCGCTGCAACTGACGCGTTATCACGGCTGCGGCATGGGCGCGTATCTCGACGATGCGCAAACCCTCGCCGTGATCGCCGCACGTCTGAATTCGCTCGCGTATGGCTTTTCGGGCGTGCGCACGGTGCTGCTCGAACGCCTTGCGGCGTTGATCAATCATCGCGTGTTGCCGCGCATTCCGTCCGAGGGCTCGGTCGGCGCGAGCGGCGATCTGACGCCGCTGTCGTACGTGGCGGCGGCGCTCGCGGGCGAGCGCGACGTGCAGTACGCCGGCGCGTTGCGCGCGGCGCGCGACGTGTGGGCCGAGCTGGGTGTCGAGCCGCTGACGCTCGCGCCGAAGGAAGGCCTCGCGCTGATGAACGGCACCGCCGTGATGACGGGTCTCGCGTGTCTCGCGGTAGCGCGCGCGGAGCACCTGACGCGGCTGGTCGCCCGTCTAACCGCGCTGGCGACCGTCGCGCTCGACGGCCGCGCAGCGCACTTCGACGCGACGCTATTCGATGTGAAGCCGCACGCGGGCCAGGCCGAAGCGGCCGCGTGGATCCGCGCCGATCTGGCCGGCCGCGCCGACACGCCCGGGCATCGTCTGCAGGACCGCTATTCGATTCGCTGCGCGCCGCATGTGATCGGCGTCGCGCGCGATGCGCTCGGCTGGGTGCGCCGCGACGTCGAAAACGAGCTGAACAGCGCGAACGACAATCCGCTCATCGATCCCGACAACGAACGCATCTTGCACGGCGGCAACTTCTACGGCGGCCATATCGCGTTCGCGATGGATGCGCTGAAGGTCGCCGTCGCCAATCTGGCGGATCTGATGGACCGGCAGCTCGCGCTGCTGGTCGATGTCAACTTCAACAATGGCTTGCCGCGCAATCTGTCGGGCGCGGCGCCCGAACGCGCGGCGATTAATCACGGTTTCAAGGCCGTGCAGATTTCATCGTCCGCCTGGAGCGCCGAGGCGCTGAAGAACACGATGCCCGCGAGCGTGTTTTCGCGCTCGACCGAAGCGCACAATCAGGACAAGGTCAGCATGGGCACGATCGCCGCGCGCGACTGCCTGCGAGTGCTCGAATTGAGCGAGCAGGTCGCCGCCGCGCACACGCTCGCGACGGTGCAGGCCGTGCGTTTGCGCTTGCGCATCGATAGCGCGACGCCGGTGCCCGCGCCGCTGCGCGCATTCATCGACGAGATGGGCGCGCATTCGCCCTTCGTCGACGAGGACCGCGCGCTCGAAGGCGAGCTGCGCGCGCTGACCGCGCGCATTGCCGCGTGCGAACTGCTGGACATGATCGACGATCAGGAAGGAGTCAAGCTATGAGCGAGCCCGCGAAAACGCAGCACGTGCTCGCCGCGAGCGCGACCGTCGAAGTGCCGTTTCACGACGTCGACGCGATGAACGTGTGCTGGCACGGCAATTATCTGAAGTACTTCGAGTTGGGGCGCGCGGCGCTGTTGCGCGCGTTCGACTACGACTATCGCCAGATGCGGGCGTCCGGCTATCTGTGGCCGATCGTCGAGGCGCATCTGAAGTACGTGCGGGCCGCCGTGTACGGACAGAAGCTCGAAGTGCGCGCGCAACTGCTCGAATACGAAAACCGCCTGAAAATAGGCTATGAAATCGTCGATTGCGAATCGGGTGCGCGGCTCACGAAGGGCTATACGATCCAGGTCGCCGTCGATGCCGCCACCGAGGAATTGCAGTTCGTGTCGCCGCAGGTCGTATTCGACAAGCTGGAGCGCGTATGGGGACGATGAACCGACGTGCGTCCGTGTCGCGAATCGCTGGCGTGATCGGCATGATCGGCGCGCTGTGCGTGCCCGGATGGGCAGCACCGGCGCATGCGGCAACGGCTAACACTGCGCCCGCCAACGCCGCGCTCGTCTCGCAGATTGCCGCGCATCTCGCGCAGCCCAAGGGTGTGCGCTCGCAATTCACGCAGACGCAGACGCTCGCCGCGATGAAGCAGCCGCTCGTCAGCAACGGCACGTTGCTGTTCTTCCGCGATCACGGCGTGATCTGGCAAATCGACACGCCGTACAAGGCCACCTACGTGATCACCGACGCCGGTGTCGCGCAGGTCGACGCCAGCGGCCGACGTGTGAGCACACATGGCGCACAGGGCACGCGCGGCGTCGCGCAGGTGTCGAAGATGATGCGTGCGATGCTCGGCGGCGATCTGTCGGCGCTGTACTCGCAGTTCGACGTCAGCGCCGAAGGCAGCGCCGCGCAATGGCGCATGCGCCTCACGCCGAATCAACCGCAGCTCGCGCAATCGATCAAAGGCCTCGACATGAGCGGCGGCGATTATCTGCAAAGCCTGCGCATCACGCTCGCGAACGGCGACGTGACGAAGCTCGAGTTCGCGAACAGCGCGGCCGTCGCGGAGCCGACGCCGGACGAGCGCAGCCTGTTCAGAGCGCCGTGATGGAGATGCCGCAGCAGCGAGCCGCGAAACGCGCATGGGGCGTGCGCACCGCTTGGCTCGTGCTCGCGCTGCTGGCGGCGCTGTATTGCGGCTGGCGCTTCGCCGGACCGTCACCGCTCGAAACCAATCTGCTCGCGCTGCTGCCCGCGACCGAAGCGGACCCGGTCGCCGAAAAAGCGGTCGACACGCTCGCGAGCGCGCTCGGCGATCGCACCGTGCTGCTCGTCACGAGCCGCGACGATGCGCACGCGAAAGCGGCCGCGAAGCAACTGGGTGCGTCGTTGCGAAAGAGCGGCGCATTCGCGTCGGTGACGGCCGAACTGCCGCCGTTCGACCTGTCGCAGATCGCGGCGCTGTATCTGCCGTACCGCTTCGGCCTGCTCGCGCCGGCCGATCGCACCGCACTCGCGAGCGCCAGCGCGACGACGCTGCACGACATGCTCGCGCAGCGCATCTACAGCCCATTGCAAGGCGGCCTCAGCACGCAACTCGCCGACGATCCGTTCGGCTGGCTCGAACGCTGGCTCGGCGATTTACCGCTCGCGACCACGAATCTCGAAGTCGAGGACAACCTGCTGGTGTCGCATCGTCACGACGCGCAAGGCGATACCACCGGCGTGCTGATCATCGCGACGCTGCCGGGCTCCGCTTATGAAACGAAGACGCAGCGCGCGGTGCACGCGGCGCTCGCCGACGCGGAAAATACGTTGCGCCGGGCGTTCCCCGATGTATCGGTCGCGCGCACCGGCGCCGTGTTCTACGCCGAGGCCGCGCGCAGCGCTGCCGAACGCGAGGTGCACGTGATCGGCATCGCGTCGCTATGCGGCATCGCGCTGCTGATGATGTGGGTGTTTCGCTCGCCGCGTCTGTTGCTGCTCGGCTTCGTCTCGACTGCGCTCGGCATCGTCTGCGCGCTCGCGGCGACGCTGCTGATCTTCGGCAAGCTGCATCTGTTGACGCTCGTGTTCGGCGCGAGCCTGATCGGCGAGGCCGTCGACTATTCGATCCAGTATTTCGTCGTTTATCTCGGCGCGGGCCGCGACTGGGATGCGCGGCGCGGCGCGCGCAGCGTGCGGCCCGCGCTGAGCGTGGCGCTGGCGACGAGCCTGCTTGGCTACGCGATCCTGATGTGGGTGCCGTTCCCCGCGTTGAAGCAGATCGCGTGCTTCGCGATGGTGGGCATCACGACCGCGTTCGCGTCGGTGCTGTGGCTGCTGCCCGCGCTGCTCGCGCGCGCGCCGAAGCGCAGCCCGCGACGCGTGTTCGCGGGCGCGGCGCGGCTGCTTGCGCGCTGGCAGCATGCGCTCGGCGGCAAGCGTGCGTGGCTGGTCGCCGCGCTGCTGCTGATCGCGTCGGCGCCCGGCTGGCTGCGTCTGACCAGCGACGACGACATCCATCTGCTGATCCAGCGCGATGCGTCGCTGGCCGCGCAGGAAGATACGGTGCGCGCAGCGGTCGGCGTCGATAACAGCGCGCAGTTTTTCGTCGTACGCGGCGCGACCCAGGAAGCGGTGCTGCAACGCGCCGAAGCGCTCGGCGCGAAGCTCGATGCGCTGAACGGCACCGCGGATAGCGTCGGCGGCTATCAGTCGATCGCGCAGTTCGTGCCGTCCGCGCAACGTCAGAACGAAGATCGCGCGCTGCTTGCAAAGCATGTGTTCGACGACACGGCCGCGTTGCGCGCGACGCTGCTGCAAGCGGGCTTCAAGGACGAAGTCGCCGAGGCGTGGCTCGCCGGCTTCGCTCAGCCGCCCGCGCCGCTGACCGTCGAGCGCTGGCTCGCGGCGCCTTGGTCGCAGCCGTATCGGCATTTGTGGCTCGGCGCGGTGGGATCGAACGACGCGAACCAGGCGCATGAAACAAGCTATGCGGCCGTCGTGATCCCGCAAGGCGTGACGCCGCGCAACGAGCCCGCGCTGATCGCGCTCGCTCAAGGCCTGCCCGGCGTCGTGTTCGTCGACAAGGCCGCGAGCGTATCGAAGCTGTTCGGCGCGTATCGCGTGGATAGCGGCTGGTGGCTCGGCGGCGCGCTCGTGCTCGTGTGCGCGCTGCTGATGCTGCGCTACGGGGCGCGCGGCGGTATCGCCACGACCTTGCCCGTGTTGTTCGCGGTCGGAGTCGCACTGGCGGTGTTCGGCTACGCGGGCGTGCCGCTCAATCTGTTCAACTGGCTCGCGCTGATGCTGGTGCTCGGCGTCGGCGCAAACTATGCGGTGTTCCTGCGCGAAGGCTGCGCGCGCGCGGACGCCGATCTCGGCGCGGTGTGGACCGGCGTGCTGCTGTCGGCGGCGACCACGTTGTTGTCGTTCGGCATGCTCGGCGTCAGTGCGATGCCCGCGCTCCGGAGTTTCGGCACCACGCTCGCGCTCGGCATCGCGGTTGCCGTGTTGCTCGCGCCTATCGGCATGCCATCGGCGCAGTCATCGGCGCAGTCATCGAATAAGTCATCGGGCAAGTCATCGGAATCACGGAGGGCGGGATGAAAGCGCCAACAGTCTATTTGCACGCGCTCGGCATGATCAACGCGCTCGGTGGCGACGTCGACCAGATCGTGCCGGCGCTCGCTGCCGCGAATTCGCCCGGCATGGGCAACGTGCATACCGGCATTGGCGACGCGTTCGTCGGCAGTGTGCTCGCGCCGCTCGAACTCGCGCCGCGGGCCGATCTCGCGCGCTACGACTGCCGCAACAACCGGCTGCTGCTCACGGCGCTCGCGCAGATCGCGCCCGCGATCGAAGCCGCGCGCGAGCGCTACGGCCCGGAGCGCATCGGCGTCGTGCTCGGCACCAGCACGTCGGGCATCGAAGCGGCCGAAACCGCGTTCGTCTATCACGCCCGGGCCGGCGAGCTGCCAGAGAGCTTCAACTACCGGCAGATGGAAATCGGCACGGCCGCGCCATTCGCGGCCGCCGCGCTCGGCGTGCAGGGACCGGCGTTTACGATTTCGACCGCGTGCACGTCGAGCGCGAAGGCGTTCGCGTCGGCGCGTCGGCTGCTGCAATTGCGGCTGTGCGATGCGGTCGTCGTCGGTGGTGTCGATTCGCTATGCGAATTGACGGTGCAGGGCTTTGCGTCGCTCGAATCGACCAGCAGCGCGCGCACCAATCCGATGAGTCGTAATCGCCGCGGCATCAACGTCGGCGAGGGCGCGGCCGTGTTCCTGATGAGCCGCGACGAAGCGGCGGTGCGGCTCGCGGGCGTCGGCGAGTCGAGCGACGCGCATCATATTTCGGCGCCGGACCCGCAGGGCGTCGGCGGCGAACTCGCGCTTCGCGACGCGCTCGGGGACGCGGGCGTCGCGCCGTCGGCGGTCGGCTATGTGAATCTGCACGCGACCGCCACGCAGAAGAACGATGAAATGGAAGCGCATCTGATGGCGCGGGTGTTTCCGGACGGGGTCGCCGCGAGCGGCACCAAGCCGCTGACCGGCCATCAGCTCGGCGCGGCCGGCGCGACCGAACTCGGCTTCGCGTGGCTCACGCTCGCGCATGAGAACGCGACGCTGCCGCCGCATCTGTGGGACGGCGAAGCCGATCCCGCGCTGCCCACGCTCGATCTCGTCGCCGGCGCGCGCCATCTGCCGCGCGGCACGGGCACGCAGTACGCGATGAGCAATTCGTTCGCGTTCGGCGGCAGCAATGTCAGCCTGATCCTCGCCCGGTAAAGCGCATGACCACTCCGCCACTCACCGTCGAGCAACTCGTGCGTCAGCCGATCGAAGCGATCATCCCGCATCGCGGCAGCATGCTGCTGCTCGATGCGATCGACACGTTCGCCGACACCACGTTGAGCGCGTTCGCCCGCGTCGATCCGCACGCATGGTATGCCGACGCCGCCGGCGGGATGCCCGCGTGGATCGGCATCGAGCTGATGGCGCAGGCGATCGCCGCGCACATCGCGCTCGTCGCGATGCGCGGCGGCGGCCATGCGCGTCACGGTGTGCTGCTCGGTTCGCGCAGCTATCAGGCGTTGCAGCCGGCGTTCCGAAGCGGCGCGCGCTTGCACGTTCACGTGAGCGAACTGCTGCGCAGCGACGCAGGTCACAGCGCCTACGAATGCACGATCGACGACGGCGACGCGCGCTGCGCCGAAGCCGCGATCAAGGTGTATCAACCGCCCGATTTCCAGTCATTCATCGAAGGGAGTATCAGTACATGAGCCGGCGAGTTCTCATTACCGGCGCAAGCCGCGGCATCGGCCGGGCGATTGCGTACAAGTTGGCCGCCGACGGTTTCGCCGTGACCGTGCATTGCCGCACCGGACGCAGCGAAGCCGACGCGGTCGCGACGGGCATCGCCGCGCAGGGCGGCGCGGCGCGCGTGCTGCAATTCGACGTGCGCGAGCGCGCCGCGTGCCGCGAGGCGCTCGAAGCCGACGTCGCCGCTCACGGTCCGTACTACGGCATCGTGTGCAGCGCGGGGGTCACGCGCGACGCGGCGTTTCCGGCGCTCACCGAGGAAGACTGGGACGTCGTGATCGAAACCGGCCTCGATGCGTTCTACAACGTCGTGCATCCGCTGACGATGCCGATGGTGCGCGCGCGCCAAGGCGGCCGCATCGTCACGATCGCGTCGGTGTCGGGCGTGATGGGCAATCGCGGCCAGGTCAACTACAGCGCGGCGAAGGCGGGGCTGATCGGCGCGACCAAGGCGCTCGCGGTCGAACTCGCGTCGCGCAATATCACCGTCAATTGCGTCGCGCCGGGGCTGATCGAAACCGGCATGCTCGAACAGGGCACGGTCGACCACGCGCTGAAGACCGTGCCAATGAACCGCGTCGGCCAGCCGGCGGAGGTCGCGTCGGTGGTGAGCTTTCTGATGTCGGATGGCGCGTCGTACGTGACGCGCCAGGTGATCGGCGTGAACGGCGGGATGGTCTGATGAAGCGCGTCGTCGTCACCGGCATGGGTGGCGTGACCGCGTTCGGCGATAACTGGGACGCGGTCGAAGCGCGCCTGAAGCGCGGCGAGAACGCGGTGCGCCGCATGCCCGAGTGGGACTACTTCGAGTCGCTGCATACGCGCCTCGCGTGTCCGCTGCCCGGGTTCACGACCCCCGCGCATTACCCGCGCAAGAAGGTGCGCTCGATGGGCCCGGTGTCGCTGTACTCGGTGCGCGCGAGCGAACTCGCGCTCGCCGATGCAGGCCTCGCCGATGACACGACTATCGCCGACGGCCGCATGGGCGTCGCGTACGGTTCGTCGTCGGGCTCGGTGCAGCCGATCCGCGCGTTCGGCACGATGCTCGAAACCGGCTCGATGAACAACGTCACGTCGAACAGCTACGTGCAGATGATGCCGCACACGACGGCCGTCAACGTGAGCCTGTTCTGGGACCTCAAAGGCCGCATCATCCCGACTTCGTGCGCGTGCGCGTCGGGCAGCCAGGCGATCGGCTATGCGTACGAGGCGATCCAGTCCGGCAAGCAGACGCTGATGCTCGCGGGCGGCGCGGAAGAGTTGTCAGGTCCGGCAGTCGCCGTGTTCGACACGCTGTACGCGACCAGCACGCGCAACGACGAGCCGCATCTGACGCCGCGTCCGTTCGATGCCGCGCGCGATGGTCTCGTCGTCGGCGAGGGCGCGGCGACGCTGGTGCTGGAAGAGTACGAGCACGCAGTGGCGCGCGGCGCGCGGATTCATGCCGAGGTTGTCGGCTTCGGCTGCAACTCGGACGGCGCGCACATGACGCAACCGACCGCCGACACGATGGCGCTCGCGATGCGGCTCGCGCTGCGCGACGCGCAATTGCCGCCCGAAGCGATTGCCTATGTGAACGCGCACGGTACGTCGACCGATCGCGGCGACATCGCCGAAAGCCACGCGACCGCGCAGACCTTCGGCGCGCGCATGCCGATTAGCTCGCTGAAAAGCTATGTGGGCCATACGCTCGGCGCGTGCGGCGCGATCGAGGCGTGGTGGACGATCGAGATGATGAAGCGCAACTGGTACGTGCCGACGCTAAATCTCGACCACGTCGATCCGGCTTGCGTGCCGCTCGATTACATCGTCGGCGGCGCGCGCGAGATCGACGCCGAGTATGTGATGAGCAACAACTTCGCGTTCGGCGGCATCAACACGTCGCTGATTTTCCGGCGCGCTCGATGAGCGGCGGCTTGCAACGCGTGGTCGTGACCGGCATGGGCATCGTGTCGTGTCTCGGCAATACGCTCGACGAGGTCTGCGCGGCGTTGCGCGCGGGTCGCTCGCGCATCGAGCGTATCGACGCGTGGCGCGAGCGCGGATTTGCATCGCAGGTTGCCGGCGTCGCGTCGGTCGCGCAGGAGACGCCGTTCGAGCGCAAGCTCGATCGCTTCATGGGCGACACCGCGCGTTTCGCGTGCCACGCGGCGCGGCGCGCGATCGACGATGCGGGGCTCGACCTCGCTTCGTTGCAGTCGCCGCGTGCTGGCGTCGTGATCGGCTCGGGCGTCGGCACGCTCGCGAGCTACGACGCGGCACTCGCGATCGCGCAAACGCGCGGCGTCGACAAGGTGCCGCCGTACACGGTGCCGCACGCAATGAGCAGCACCGCGTCGGCGAACGTCGCGCAGATGTTCGGGCTCGAAGGCGTCAGCTATTCGCCGTCGTCGGCCTGCACGACGTCGGCGCTCGCGATCGGTCAGGCGATGCAACTGATCCAGACCGGCCGCCAGCAGATCGTGCTCGCAGGCGGCAGCGAAGCGCTGCACGACAACACGACGCTGATGTTCGACGCGATGGGCGCGTTGTCGCGCCGCTTCAACGACACGCCGCTGAGCGCATCGCGTCCGTACGACACGCAGCGCGACGGCTTCGTGATCGCATCGGGCGGCGGCGTGCTGGTGCTCGAAGCGCTCGATCATGCGCTCGCACGCGGCGCGCGTATCTACGCGGAGCTGACGGGCTTCGGCGATTGCACCGATCGCGCGGGCATGGTCGCGCCGCGTGCGGCCGGCATCGCGCGTGCGATGCGCGGCGCGCTCGCGCAGGCGGGGCGGCGTCCCGACTACGTGAACACGCATGCGCCGTCGACGCCGCTTGGCGATCTCGAAGAACTGCATGCGTTGCGCGACGTGTTCGATGCATCGGCGCAAGGGGTGCCCGCGTTTTCGTCGACCAAGGGCATGACAGGACATTCGATCGGCGCGTGCGGCGCGCACGAAGCGATCTATACGCTGCTGATGATGCGCGACGGCTTTATCACCGGCACCGCGCTGGTCGATACGCCCGAGCCGCAAGTGCGCGACATGCCGCTCGTGCGCGTCACGCGCGACGCGCGCATCGACACGGCGATGTCGGTTTCATTCGGGTTCGGCGGCAGTTGCGCGAGCCTGATGTTCGAAGCATGGCGCGGCGCGCATACGGCGCGGCCGCCCATGCAAACCGTTGGAGGAGTGATTTGAACAGCGATTCTTCAAAGCCGACCGTGGTCGACGTTGCGATCATCGGCGCGGGTCCGGCCGGCGCGGTAGCTGCGGCGCTATTGCGCAAGACGGGCCGCTCGGTGCTGGTACTGGAGCGGCAGCATTTTCCGCGCTTCTCGATCGGCGAGAGCCTGTTGCCGCAAAGCATGGCGTACCTCGAAGAGGCCGGCATGCTGCAGGCCGTCGTCGAGGCGGGTTTCCAGTACAAGAACGGCGCGCACTTTGTATATCGCGATCAGACCTCGTCGTTCGACTTCCGCGACAAGCATTCGCCTGGCTGGGGCACCACGTACCAGGTCGAACGCGCGCTGTTCGACGACGTGCTGATTCGCTGCGCGGCCGCGCAGGGCGCCGACGTGCGCTTCGGCCACACGGTGAGCGCAGTGCAGACTGGCGCGGCGCCTCTGCTCGACGTCGTCGATGAAGCGGGGCACACGTATCAGATCGAAGCGCGTTTCGTGCTCGATGCGAGCGGCTTCGGGCGCGTGCTGCCGCGCCTGCTGAACCTGGAGACCCCGACGCGCATGCCGACGCGCGCGGCATTGTTCACACACGTGCGCGACGGCCTCGCGCTCGACGACATCGATCGCAACAAGATCTGCATCGCGACGCATCCCGAGCGTCGCGACGTGTGGTTCTGGATGATTCCGCTCGCGGGCGGCCGTTCGTCGGTGGGGTGTGTGGCCGAGGCGAGTTTTCTCGACGTGCCGGAAGGAGAGCGCGAGGTGGCGCTGCGCGCGCTGATCCAGCAGGAGCCGACGCTGAACCGGCTGATCGGGCAGGCGCCGTTCCTGATGCCGGTGCGGAGAATCGGCGGCTACGCGGCGAACGTCGCGAGTCTGCACGGGCCGGGCTATGCGCTGCTCGGCAATGCGGGCGAGTTTCTCGATCCAGTGTTTTCGTCGGGGGTGACGATCGCGCTGCGCTCCGCGCATCTGGCGGCGCGCGCGCTGAACCGGCAGCTCGACGGCGAGACGGTGGACTGGTCAGCCGCTTACGACGTGCCGTTGCGCAAGGGCATCGACACCTTCCGCGCATTCGTCGAGCGCTGGTACACGGCCGAGCTGCAGGACATCATCTACTACCCGGAGCAGGTGACGCCGATCCGTCGGATGATCTGCGCGGTGCTCGCCGGTTATGCGTGGGACGAGTCGAATCCGTATGTCGCCGACCCGGTGCGGCGGCTCAACGCGTTGCACGAGGTGTGCAAGGCGGGCTGAGGCGCGCAGCGATCCGAGCCGCCTACGTCAAATGCTCAAGCCGCGATCTTCGCGCGCCCCGGTACGTGCTGGCGCGCGTCGTCGCGGCGATGCACGCGCTTGCCGGCCGCATACGTTTCGTACACCGCGCGATCGTCGCCGAGCAGCGCGAACGCGAACAACAACTCATCGAGCGATTCGCGCCGCGCGGTGCGGCGCGCGAGCAGCGGCGTCGCTTGCGGGTCGAGCACGACGAAGTCCGCTTCTGAGCCGTCCCGCAGCGTGCCAACCTTGTCGCCGAGATCGAGCGCATCTGCCGCGCCGGCGGTCGCCAGATAGAACATCCGCGTCGCGGTCAGATGATGGCCGCCGAGGCGCGCAACCTTATGCGCTTCGTTCATCGTCTGCAGCATCGAGAACGACGTACCGCCGCCGACGTCGGTCGCGAGCGCGATCGGCATGCCGGCCGAGTCGGCCTTCTCGAAGTCGAACAGCCCGCTGCCGAGGAACAGGTTCGACGTCGGGCAGTGCGACGCGAGCGCGCCAGTTTGCGCCATGCGTTTGCGGTCTTCGTCGTCGAGGTAGATGCAATGGCCGTACACCGCGCGACGGCGCAACAGCCCGTAGTGATCGTAAATGTCGAGATAGCTGCGGTGGCCGGGGAACAGCTCGGCGACCCATTTCACTTCGTCGGTGTTTTCCGCGACGTGGCTCTGGATGAATACGTCCGGATGCAGTCGCGCGAGCGCGCCGCAGGCTTCGAGCTGCGCTTCGGTCGAGGTCGGCGCGAAGCGCGGCGTCAGCGCGTACATCTGACGGCCGCGGTTGTGCCAGCGGCCGATCAGCTCGGCGCTGTCGTCGTAGCCCGATTGCGCGGTGTCGCGCAGGAACTCCGGGCAGTGGCGGTCCATCAGCACCTTGCCCGCGACCATGCGCAGATTGCGCGCTTCGCTCTCGGCGAACAGGGCATCGGCGGATTCCTTGTGCACCGTGCAGTACACGAGCGCGGTCGTCGTGCCGCAGGCGAGCAGTTCGTCGACGAAAAAGCTCGCGGTGTCGCGCGCGTGGTCGATGTCGGCGAAGCGGCGCTCGGTCGGGAACGTGTACGTATCGAGCCACGGCAGCAGACCCGGCGCCGGCGACGCGATCATGTCGGTCTGCGGATAGTGGATGTGCGTATCGATGAAGCCCGGCACGATCAGCTTGTCGCGCCGCTCAACGATCTGCGTGCCGGGCGCGAGCCGCGACGCGAGCGCCGCGTACGCGTCCGCTGCGACGACGCGGCCGTCTTCGACGATCAACAGACCGTCCTCGTGAAAGACAGCGGCGTTCGGCGCGTGCGCCGGATCGCCGTTGAAGGTCAACAGCGGCGCACGGAATGCAGTTTGTGCCGCTTGCGTGGTATGAGCCGATTCAGTCATGGAAAAGCTGTCTCCGAATGTTGAAAGCTGGGCGGCGCAGGCAGCGGTTGCCCCGTTCGGGGTCTTACCGATCCCCGAACGAAGCGAATCCGCTGGCCGCCGACGTCAGTCGAGGCCGGTCAGTTGAAATCCATTGACGCGCGGCTTACTGCCGCCAGTGCGCGTCTAGCTTAGCGATCAGCATCGCGCGTTCCTCGGGCGTCACGAACGACGCCTCGAAGCCGTTGCGGATGATCGTGTAGACCTCGGCGTCGTCGAGCTTCAACGCGTCGATCGTCGCCAGATAGTTCGCGTTCACGTAGCCGCCGAAATAGGCCGGATCGTCGGAATTGACGGTCACCGCGACGCCGCGATCGAGCAGATCCTTCAGCGTGTGTTTGGTCAGGTCGTCGAACACGCACAGCTTCAGGTTCGACAGCGGGCAAACGGTGAGCGCGACGCGCGTATCGGCGAGGCGCGTGACGAGCGCCGGGTCCTCGATGCTGCGCACGCCGTGATCGACGCGATCGACCTTCAGCACGTCGAGCGCTTCGTAGATGTAGGACGGCGGGCCTTCCTCGCCCGCATGCGCGACGAGCTTCAGACCGAGCGCGCGCGCCTTCGCGAACACGCGCTCGAACTTCGACGGCGGATGACCGCGCTCCGACGAATCGAGGCCCACGCCGATCAGCCGATGCTTGTACTGTTCGAAGAGGGGCAGCGCTTCGTCGAAGGTGGCGAGCGCATCGTCCTCGGACAGATGGCGCAGGAAACACAGGATCAGCTTGCTCGTGATGCCGCGCTTCTCCGCGTCGGCGAGCGCGCGTTCGATGCCGGCCACCACCGTTGCGATCCGCACGCCGCGCTCGGTGTGCGTCTGCGGGTCGAAGAAGATTTCGCTATGCACGACGTTGTCGGCGACGCAGCGCTCGACGTAGGCCATCGTCATGTCGTAGAAGTCCTGCTCGTGCAGCAGCACGCTCGCGCCCGCGTAGTAGATGTCGAGGAACGATTGCAGATCGGTGAACGCATAGGCGGCGCGCAAGGCTTCCACCGAGTCGTACGCGAGCTTCACGCCGTTGCGCTGCGCGAGCGCGAAAATCAGCTCGGGTTCGAGCGAGCCTTCGATGTGGATATGCAGCTCGGCCTTCGGTGCGCGCGCGGCTTTGTCGGCGAGCGTAACGACGGAAGCGGGGGTAGCGGTTGTCGTATTCATGGTGATTTGGAATTGTGTATGGGGAAGTGAGCGGCGCGGCTCGCGGATCAGACCGCCTGCGTCGCATGGCGCGCGCCCGCGTTCGCCTCGACCGCCTGCAGCACCTGCGCGGCCGCCGAGATCGCGATGACCTCGGGCGACTTGTCGACGATGCCGTCGACGCCGAGCGGACACTTCATCCGCGCGATCCGCGCCGGATCGATGCCGTGCGCCGCTAGCCGGTGCTCGAACTGCTTGCGCTTGGTGTGTGAGCCGATCATGCCGAAGAACGCGAAGTCGCCGCGCCGCAGGATGCGCTGGGCGAGGTCGAGATCGCGCGCGTGGTTGTGCGTCATCACGATGAAGTACGTGTTCGGCGCGGCCTGATCGATCGCTTCGTCGGGGGCGTCGTTCGCGTCGATCGTCACGTTCGGCGCGTGCAGCGTATCGAGCGGCGGAAACTGCGCGTCGCGCTCGTCGACCCAGCGCACCGTGCAGGGCAGCGTCGCGAGCACGCGCACGAGCGCCGCGCCGACGTGGCCGGCGCCGAACAGCACGACGGCGAATTCGCCCGGCGCGATGGTTTCGGTCAAGAGCGCGCTGCTGTCGTCGAAACCGGCGCCGTCCCACAGCAGGCAGTCGGCGGAGTCGATGCCGGGCTCGGGCTCGGACAGCATCACCGCATCCGGCGCGGGGCCGAATGATACGCTACGCACCGTCGATTGCCCCGCCGCGAGCCGCTTGGCGAGCGACGCGAGCCAGCCGAGATCGCCGACGTCGAGCCGCTCGAATGCGAGGATCACCGCGCCGCCGCAGCACTGCCCGAGGCTCGGCCCCAGCGCGAAGCGTTCGAGCCGCCGCATGTGCGGTGCGCGCATGCCGTCGCGCAGCACCTGGCGCGCGGTCTCGATCGCCTTCCATTCGAGGTGGCCGCCGCCGATCGTATGCTTGGCCGCGTCGCGCGTGACGATCATCTTCGTGCCGGCTTCGCGCGGCGCCGAACCTTCGACGCGCGCGACCGTCACCAGCACGGCGGCGTCGCCATGTGCGAGCAGATGTTGCAGGTCAGTGAGCCAGGCTTGCATCCGGCGATTCTCCTTGCGGGGCCGCGTCGGGTGTCGGCGCGGCGGGTGGCGTGGGGGTGTCGGCGCCGTCGGGATGCGCGGCGGCTGCGGTCGGATCTGCGTGCTGCGAAGCGTTCGACGCACTCAACGCATCCAGCGCGTCGAGTATCGCCTCGGGCGTCGCCGGCGCACGCAATGGCGGAGCATGTCGTGCGCCCGGCACCGCGGCTGCGATCGCGTCGCGAATCGCAAGAAACACCGAGAACGGCAGCAGCAACGGCGGCTCGCCGACGGCCTTCGAGCGGAATACGGTCGGCTCGGCATTGCTGTTGTCGTAGAGCCGCACGTGGAATGCGGCGGGCGTATCGCTGACCGCGGGAATCTTGTACGTCGACGGCGCGTGCGTCATCAGGCGGCCGTCGCGGTTCCACCACAGCTCTTCGGTGGTGAGCCAGCCCATGCCCTGAATGAAGCCGCCTTCGATCTGGCCGAGATCGATCGCCGGATTGATCGATTGGCCCGCGTCGTGCAACACGTCGGCGCGCACGAGCTTCCATTCGCCGGTCAGCGTATCGACGACGACCTCCGATACCGCCGCGCCATACGCAAAGTAATAGAACGGATGACCGGTCAGCGTCTTCGCATCCCAATGCACTTTCGGGGTCGCATAGAAGCCGTCCGACCACAACTGCACGCGCGCGAGATACGCGGCGTTGACGAGCTGTTCGAACGGCAGTGCACCGCCGTTCACCGATACGCTGCCGCGCGCGAACTGCACGTCGTTTGCGTCGCCGCCGAGCTGGCGCGCCGCGACTTCGGCGAGGCGGGCGCGGATCGTCTGCGCCGCCGCTTCGGCGGCCATGCCGTTCAGATCGCTGCCGGTGGAAGCCGCGGTCGCGGAGGTGTTGGCGATTTTCGACGTATCGGTCGCGGTCACCCGCACGCGCGATAGCGGCAAGCCGAACTGATTCGCGACCACTTGCGCGACTTTCGTGTTGAGCCCCTGACCCATCTCAGTGCCGCCGTGATTGACGAGCACGGAGCCGTCCTTGTACACGTGCACGAGCGCGCCGGCCTGATTCAGGAACGGCACGTTGAACGAGATGCCGAACTTGACCGGCGAAAACGCGAGACCGCGTTTGAGCACGGGACTCTTCGCATTGAATTCGGCGAGCGCCGCGCGGCGCGCGCGGTAGTCGCTCGAATCGAGCAGCGCGTCGGTCAGCGGCGCGATGATGTTGTCTTCGACGCGCTGTCCGTATGGCGTCGTATCGCGTTCGCCGACGCCGTAGTAATTCGCGAGCCGCACGTCGAGCGGATCTAGCCGCAACTCGCGCGCGATGCCGTCGAGTAGCACCTCCATCACGAGCGCGCCCTGTGGTCCGCCGAAGCCGCGAAACGCGGTGTTCGACTGCGTATTGGTCTTGCAGCACAGTGCGACGATATCGACGTCGGACAGGTAGTACGCGTTGTCGAAGTGGCATACCGCGCGCGTCGCGACCGCGCCGGACAGATCCGCCGAATAGCCGGCGCGCAGCGCGATTTCGACGCGTACGCCAAGCAGGCGGCCTTGATCGTCGAAACCCGCGTCGTATTCGTAGACCGCGTCGTGGCGCTTGCCGGTGATCAGGAAGTCGTCGTCGCGATCGGCGCGCAGCTTGACCGGCCGACGCAAGCGTTGCGCCGCGAGCGCGGCCACGCACGCGAATAGCGCCGATTGCGATTCCTTGCCGCCGAAACCGCCGCCCATGCGCCGGCATTCGCACACGACGTTATGCGCGGGCCAGTCGAGCATATGCGCGACCACTTGCTGCATTTCGCTCGGATGCTGCGTCGAACTGTAGACGAGCAAGCCGTCCATCTCCTTGGGCACCGCATAGGCGATCTGGCCTTCGAGATAGAACTGCTCCTGGCCGCCGACCTCGAACGTGCCGGCGAGCCGATGCGGCGCGGCGGCGATCTTCGCGTCCGGATCGCCGCGCCGCAGATGCAGCGGCGGCAGCACGAACTGCTTCGCGGCTTTGGCATCGGCGGCGGTGAGGATCGCGTCGAGCGGCTCGTAGCGGATCACGTCGTCGCTTTTCGCGAGCGCGGCCGCGCGGCGGGCGAGTTCGTGAGTTTCGGCGATCACCGCGAAGACGGGCTGGCCGAGGTACAGCACTTCGCCGTCGGCGAGGATCGGGTCGTCGTGCAGCACCGGGCCGCAATTATTTTCGCCGGGGATGTCGTCGGCGCTCAGCACCGCGATCACGCCGGGCGCGTTTCTGACCGCGTCGAGATCTATCGACACGATCCGCGCATGCGCATGGCGCGACAGGCCGAGCGCCGCGTGCAGCGTGCCGTGCAGCTCGGCGATATCGTCGGTGTAAGTCGCTTCGCCGCTCACGTGCAGCGCGGCGGATTCGTGCGGCAGCGGCACGCCGATCGACGCGTCGTCGCGATGCTCGGCACGCTCACCCGCGCGTTCGATAAAGGCATCGGTGCGGTTCATCACGGCGACTCCTTCGCGACGGTTGCGTCGGGCTCGAACGCGAACGCGTTGACGTCGCACAGCGCGAGCGGCGCGTCGTCGCGCGTTTCGAGGTAGAAGCGCCACAGCAGATTGCGCGCGACCTTCAGCCGATACGCGCTGGACGCGCGCATGTCGGTGAGCGGCTGGTAATCGGCGGCGAGCGCGTCCATCGCGCGGCGGGCCGTCTCATCGTTCCACGCCGCGCCGTCGAGCACGGCTTCGGCATGCGCGGCGCGCTTCGGTGTCGCCGCCATGCCGCCGAACGCGACGCGGGCCGCGCGGATCGTGCCGTCTTGCGCGACGTGCAACGCAAACGCCGCGCACACCGCCGAGATGTCCTGGTCGTAACGCTTCGCCACCTTATAGGTGCGAAACCGCAGTGCGCCGGCCGGACGCGGCACGCGCAGCGCGCTGACGAATTCACCGGCCGCGAGCGCGGTCTTCTGATAGCCGAGGTAGAACGCATCGAGCGGCAGCGTGCGGGTCGTGCGATCGCGGCGCAACTCGACCTCGGCGCCGAGCGCGAGCAGTGCCGGCATCGAATCGCCGATCGGCGAGCCGTTCGCGACGTTGCCACCGAGCGTGCCCGCATTGCGGATCGGCAGCGATGCGAAGCGGGTCCATAGTTCGGCGAGCTCGGGATAGTCGGCGGTGAGCGCCGCGTACGCGTCTTCGAGCGAGACCGCCGCGCCGATGGTCAGCGTTTGCGCGTCGCGCGCGATCGTTTTCAACTCGGCGACGTTGCCGATGTACAGCAGGTCGCCGAGATCGCGAAACTGCTTGGTGACCCACAAGCCGACGTCGGTGCTGCCCGCGACGATGCGCGCGTCCGGATGCTGCGCGCGCAGCGTCGCGAACGCGTCGAGCGTGAGCGGGGCGTGGAAGGCGGGTGAGCCGAATGTGGCGCCACGGCTGTCGGGCGCGCTGTATTCGAACGTGTCTTTGCGTTGCAGCGTGCGCAGCGTGGCGGCGATCGCATCGCGATCGAGCGAGACGCGCGGATGCTGCGCGTAGTCGAACATCTTCTGCGCGGCATCGATGATCGGCCGGTAGCCGGTGCAGCGGCACAGATTGCCGGACAGCGCGGCGTCGATTTCGTCGCGGGTCGGCAGGCCGGCGCTGGCGGGCTGGTTTTCGTAGAGCGCCCACATCGACATCACGAAGCCGGGCGTGCAGAAGCCGCATTGCGAACCGTGACAGTCGACTAGCGCCTGCTGCACCGGATGCAGCGCGCCGTTCGCGGCGCGCAGGTCTTCGACGGTGAAGAGGGCGCGGCCGTCGAGCGTCGGCAGGAACTGGATGCAGGCGTTGATCGCCTTCAGCGCGAGTTCGCCGCGCGCGTCGAGTTCGCCGATCACGACCGTGCACGCGCCGCAGTCGCCTTCCGCGCAGCCTTCCTTGGTGCCGGTGCAGCGTAAGTCCTCGCGCAGGTGCTGCAGCACGGTGCGCGTCGCCGGAACGCCCGCGACCTCGCGGACGGACCCCTGGTGATATAAGCGGATGGTTTGCGTTGTCATGGCGAATCGGAAGACAGTGCGGACCGGGCGCGCGTTACGCATGGGGTCGCAAAAGCCGGCCTCGCGCACGTAGATCGCCATCCATACCCGAAGATAGCACTACGCCGGCCCGAAAATATTTCCCGCGTCGCATGAAGCTCATGCGGCGGCGATCATGATCCTGGTACGATTCGCGCGGCAGCGAGAAGTTGCGCGCGCGGGGCGGCGGGCGACCACAATGGTGCGCGATCGGTGAACATCACGCAGAAAAAAACGCCGGACTTCGGTGGCCCGAGCA
Source organism: Paraburkholderia sp. EG304 (assembly GCF_046543485.1). Classification (NCBI taxonomy): domain Bacteria; kingdom Pseudomonadati; phylum Pseudomonadota; class Betaproteobacteria; order Burkholderiales; family Burkholderiaceae; genus Paraburkholderia; species Paraburkholderia sp. EG304. The sequence continues at coordinate 49,643 of NZ_JBKGUA010000043.1, forward strand.
TCGGCGACACGAAGTCCGGCGTCATTGGCAATGCGGATCGGTCGTCAGGACACCCGATGGCGATTGCGCACCAGGCTCAGCATCAGCGCGGCGAACGCGACGATAAACGCGACCCCCGACCACATCGGCAGCGTGAGCCCGAGAATCGGCGGATACGCGGTTTCGCACAGGCCCGCCACCTTGAACACGCTCGGCAGCCAGTGGGCGGGCGGCAGGCTGTCGACGATCGGCTGCAGCGCGTCGAAGCCGCAGCTGAAGCCAGGATTCGCCTGGATATACACATGGCGCGCGGCGGTGGCGATGCCGGCGAGCGCCGACAGCGCAGCCATCACTTCGAGCAGGCGCACGCCGCGCCAGTTCTTGAAGCGCGCGCCGAGGAACGCGAAGATCGCGATCAGCAGAAAGAAATAGCGCTGGATGATGCACAGCGGGCACGGGTCTTCGCGCAGGCCGAACTGCAGGTACAGCGCACCGCCTACGAGGGCGAGACAGATCAGGCCGAGCAGATTCAGCAGGGTGCGCTCGCGGCGCAGCATCGCGGAGTCGTTAGTCATGGATCTTCGATTGGTCTGGAGACGATAGAGCGGGTGCCGGCGATTCTAGCGCGAACGCCTTTCGCGCCGCTTATCGCCTGACGATTGCCGCGCTTTAACGGATCGCGTTCAACACCGCCTCGGCCGCGCGGCCGATTGCTAGCAGCGCGTCGTCGGCGTGCGGCGCGCCCGCCAGCATCAGGCCGACCGGCGCGTCGCCGCGCAGATGGCACGGCAGCGACAGCGCGCAGCTATCGAGGAAGTTGAATGCGCTCGGGTTGCGCAGGATCAGCGCGTTAGTGTGGCCGAACGTGTCGTCGTCGTGCAGCAGGTCGGCGAGGCGCGGCGGCACGACCGGCACCGTGGGCGCGACGACCGCATCGAAACGCTGCCACAGCGTGCGCGCGGCTTCGTCGAGCATCGCGGCGCGCTCGGCGAGCAGGTCCAGATAGTCGACCGCGGTGGCCGGCTGTCCTTTCATGATGCGCACGAGCACGCGCGGGTCGTACTGCTCGCGATGCTTGTCGAGCAGCGGGCGATGCCACGCATATGCCTCGATCGGCGAAAAGCCGAAGCGGTTGATTTCCGGCAGGCGGTCGAGCGGGGCGAAGCGTACCTCGCTGACGATCGCGCCGGCAGCCTCCAAATGCTTGAGCGCGGTGTCGATCGCGCGCGCGACTTCGGGCTCGACGCCGTCGGTCACGAAGTTGGTCAGCACGCCGAGGCGCACGCCTTCGAGCGGCCGCGCGGCCGGGATGCGTGGCTCGAGCCCGGCGAGCATCCGGTCGACCAGCGCGCAGCAGGCGACCGATACGCCGATCGGCCCGAACGAATCGAGCGTCGACGACAGCGGCACGCCGCCTTGCTTCGGGATGCGCGCGGCGGTCGGCTTGAAGCCGGTCAGCCCGCACAGCGCGGCCGGAATGCGGATCGAGCCGCCGGTGTCGGTGCCGAGCGCGACCGCAGCCATGCCATCGGCGACCGACGCCGCCGCGCCCGACGACGAGCCGCCCGAAACCCGCTCGTCGCCCTTCACGCCGCGCCGGTACGGCGACAACGGATGGCCGTAGTGCGGATTCAGTCCGAGCCCGGAAAACGCGAACTCGCTCATGTTGGTGCGCCCGACGATCACCGCGCCGGCCCGCTTCAGCCGCGCGACCGCGACCGCGTCGGCTTTCGCGGGTGGCGCATCGGCGAGCACGACCGAACCCGCGCGGGTCCGCTGGCCTTCGATGTCGAACAGGTCCTTGACCGATACCGGAATCCCGGCAAGCGGCGACAGCACGGTGCCGGCCGCGCGCAGGCGGTCGTGCGCGTCGGCGGCGGCGCGCGCGGCATCGGCGTCGACGTGCATGAAGACGGCGGCGCCCTGGCCGGCAGGATCGGCGATTCGCTCGAGCGCGGTTTCGACGAGCGCACGGCTGGTGGTGCGGCCGGCGGCGAGATCGGCGGCGAGCTGGGCAAGCGGCGGGAACGGGGCGAAGTCAGTGGCCATGATGTCGGTAGAGATCCGGTTGAGCGCGGCTCGGGCGCGTGAGCGGGGCGGTGTCGAGCCAACGGAAAGGTCCGTCCGCATTGTAGAGCAAGGTTTTGCGGCCGAGCGGCCTGCTAGGGCCGGCGCGGCGCGGCGCGCGAATTCGCCAAAAACATCGCCGGGCCGTTTGTTACACTGCGCCTTCCGAGATTACCGTTTGTAAGGAAAGCGCTCATGCACCATGGCATTGGCTTCATCCAGGATCTGGCCGTCGTGATGGCGCTGGCGGGCGTCGTCACCGTGCTGTTCCATCGCCTGAAGCAGCCGGTGGTGCTCGGCTATATCGTGGCCGGCGTGATCATCGGACCGTACACGCCGCCGTTCCAGCTGATCCACGACGAACAGACGATTCAGACGCTCGGCGAGCTGGGCGTCGTGTTCCTGATGTTTTCGCTGGGCCTCGAATTCAGCCTGCGCAAGCTGTTCAAGGTCGGCGCGACCGCGATCGTCGCCGCGCTGTCCGAGATCGTGCTGATGCTGTGGATCGGCTACGCGATCGGCAATGCATTCGGCTGGAGCCCGATGGATTCGCTGTTCCTCGGTGCGATCCTCGCGATTTCGTCGACGACGATCATCGTGAAGGCGCTGTCCGACCTCGGACTCAAACGCGAAAGCTTCGCCCAACTCGTGTTCGGCATTCTGATCGTCGAGGACATTCTCGGCATCGCGATGCTCGTGCTGCTGACCGGCATCGCGCAGACCGGGCAGTTGTCCGCCGGGCTCGCGGCCGTCACGCTCGGCAAGCTGCTGCTGTTCATGACGGTGTCGCTGCTGGTCGGCGTGCTGCTCGTGCCGCGCGCGCTGAACTACGTCGCGCGCACCGGCAGCAGCGAGATGATGCTGGTGTCCGTGCTCGGCTTCTGCTTCGGCTTCTGTCTGCTGGTCGTCAAGCTCGATTACAGCATCGCGCTCGGCGCGTTTCTGATCGGCGCGATCATGGCGGAGTCGCGCCATCTGCATCGGATCGAGCATCTGATCGCGCCGCTGCGCGACGCGTTTTCCGCGATCTTCTTCGTGACGATCGGACTGATGCTGAACCCGGCCGTGATACTCGACTACGGATGGCCGATCGCCGTGATCACGCTCGCGGTGATCGTCGGCAAGATCGTGTCGTGCGGGCTCGGCGCGTTTCTGTCGGGGCAGGACGGGCGCACGTCGATGCGCGTCGGCATGACCGTGTCGCAGATCGGCGAGTTCTCGTTCATCATCGCGACGCTCGGTTTGACGTTGAAGGTGACGAGCGGGTTTCTGTATCCGATCGCGGTCGCCGTGTCGGCGTTGACCACGCTGACGACACCCTATCTGATCCGCGTCGCCGATCCGCTGACGCGTCGCATCGCGAACGCGATGCCCGCCACCTTATCCAACGCGTTCGGCATGTACGGGCAATGGCTGCGCAGTTTGATCGCGGCGCGCGGCGAGCCGACGCTGATCAGCATGACGCGGCGCATCGTATTGCAGATCGCGGTGAATCTCGCGCTCGTCGCGGCGATTTTCCTCGTCGTGTCGTATAGCGCGCCGCATAGCGGCCGGCTGCTCGCGCACTGGCTCGACGAGGAGCCTTTGCAACGCGTCGTGCAGTGGAGTGTCGCGCTGCTGGTGTCGCTGCCGTTCCTCGTGGCCGTGTATCGCAAGACCAAGTCGCTCGCGCTGCTGCTCGCCGAAGTCAGCGTGCAGCAGACTACCGCAGGGCGCTTCACCAGCGCGCTGCGTCACGCGATCGCCGATCTCGTGCCGATCGTGTCGATGATCGGCGTGTTTCTGCTGGTGGCGGCGTTGTCTGGCAGCATCCTGCCGCCGACGGGCCTGCTCGTCGCGGTGCTCGTGTGCGCCGCGCTGCTGCTCACGCTCGTGTGGCGATGGTGCGTGAAGATTCACGCGTCGATGCAGATCGCGTTGCGGGAGACTTTCGATGAGCGGCCAGACCCTTGATTCAGAGGGTTTGTGTAAGGCCTCGCAACAATGTGAGTAATTGTTTGCGGGTTTGCCGGGCCTGCTGCACTGACGGATAATCAGGGCATATTCATTCGTTCGCGCGGAAGGCGCCCGTCCGACAGTCATGAGCGACAAACCCGAAAACGCCGGCACGACCGGCAGTCCACAGCCGAGCTCGCCCGCGCCGAGCGGCACGCCGGCGGCACCGGCCCCCTCGCTTCCTCCGTCGCATGAAGATGCCACCCAGTCGGCCGCCAAAGATACGAGCCCGGCCGCCGAGGAGGCGACCGCGCGGTCGTCGACCGACGATCCGATCAGCGCATCGTCAGTCACTCGCGAAGATCCGCGCACGGCGCGGCTGCGCGACGCGGTGGAGGCACGCAGCGCCGCCGCCGAATCGACCGCGCGCCAGGAAGCCGCGGTGCACGAGCGCGAAGCGCGGCGCGCCGGTAAGCATGCCGGCGGCGCGACCCCGGTGAAACCCGAGCCAGCCGTCAAACCGACGCCAGCCGCCGGCGCGCCCCGAGTGGGTGGCGGCCTCAGCGCCGCGGACGTCGCCACCGACGGCGAAATCGCCACCGAGGAAGCCGCCGCGCCCGCGGCGCGGGCGCCCGGCTCGCCGCCGCCCGGATTCGGCGCGGCACCCGATTTCAGCGCCACCAATCCGCCGCCGCCCAATGCGCTTCCGCCGTCGCCGCCGCGTTATCTGAAGCAGAGCGATTCGGCGTGGAGTGTGTTCGGCCGTATCATCGCGGCGCGCGCGCGGCAGCTGTTCGATCGCGCGGGACAGCGGATCACGCAGCGCACGCTGCGCATCGGCGTGTCGGCGCGCATCTTCCACCCGGAACCGGGCGCGAAGGGCTTGCGCGGCAAGACGCTGCAGTATCTGGAGGAGTCGATCGCGCACTGGGTGATGTCGCGCGACGTGCTGGTGTTCATGATCCCGACCGTCGGTCATCAGGGCATGCTGCACCCGAGCAACATCCGTCTGCGCGACTACGCGAAGCATCTCGACGGCCTGCTGCTGCAAGGCGGCGCCGACGTGTCGCCGCAGACCTATGCGGAAACTGCGACGAGCCACGAATGGCCCGGTGACCGCGTGCGCGACATGTACGAGCTCGAACTGCTGCACGAGTTCGTCGAATCGGGCAAGCCGGTGCTCGGCGTGTGCCGCGGTTGCCAGCTGATCAACGTCGCGTTCGGCGGCACGCTGTATCAGGACATCGCGACCGATGTGCCTACCGCGAACGCCCACGTCAACGAGAACTACGATCAGCACCGGCACGGCGTGCATTTTCCCGATGGCTCGACGCTGCTGAACATGTTCCCCGGCCGCCGCGACGCGATCGTCAACTCGATCCACCATCAGGCGGTGAAGACGCTGGGCCGCGATCTGAATATCGAGGCGGTGTCGGCGTCGGACGGCATCATCGAGGCCGTGCGCTATCGGCGCGCGCCGTTCGTGATGGGCGTGCAGTGGCATCCGGAGTTTCATCGCGCGGGCGGGCCGGAGCTGCTCGATTGCACGCCGCTGCTCGATACGTTCCTGCGGGTCGCGCGGGAGACGCGGTTTTAAGCAGGGCGGGTTCGCGTTGGCCCGACGGGGCCATCCCATCCATCTGACGCACTGCCACGCTATGTGGCAGGCGGCGATCATTGCGCGAATTGTTCCGGGATTTCGGTGACGCGTCTCTGCGATATGTGATTCATCCACTCGGTGCTGTCCGCCAACCGATTGTTCGACACGGTGGAGCGCGGCAGCGTCGCGGCGTCGCGTGAAGACATCATCGCCAAGGTCGTCACATCAGCGTATTCGTCCTCGCCGAACCGGGTTCGAACGCGCGCTTCATGCGATGACTCATTCGCGGCATGGCGATTTACCGAAAGCGGATGCGTTTGTGCGTGAAGCGCACGACGTGCACGATGCGCAGGTGACGAGTGAATCGCATCACGCGGCGTGCGCACATGTCGCGTGGTGGTGCGCTCAGGCAATGCCGCTATGCGCGCGGGGGCGGCGGCCACGTCGACAGGTAATGGTGGAAGCAAAGGCGCCGCTGTGACGGCCTCGGCAATCACCGGCGCATCACGACGCGGTATCAAAGCTTGCGCCGACTTCAGCATGCCAGATGCGATGTGCCGCGGCGGCAGAGGCTGATCGACGATCCACCACACTAGCGCCGCGACACAGCCGATTACCCCGGCACTCGCCGCGACCGTACGTCGATTCCACACTGAGCGCCGCTGCGCGATTCGCGGCGAGCGGGCCTTGAGCGCAATACGCATTGGACCCTGAGGCACCTTCCGTTGCATAGCGGGACGCGTCACCGTCGCGGTATGCGCCGCTTCCGAGGCATGCTGCGTTGCGTCCGCGACAGGCGCCTCGGCCGGACGTTTCACGCCGCTCAGCGCGCCGTCGATCGACACCCTCTGCCCATACGACAGCAACGGCTGATCCCTGATGCAGACGGTGCGCAGCAGCGCGGCATATAGCGAATCGAATCCGGCTCGCCAGCACTGTGTGTCCGGCAGCAATGCCCAATCGCGGCCGAACGGTTCGGACAGTTGATTGAGCGGACGGAGAGGGGGAAGGGCGAATGCGCCTTCGATCGAGGTGAGCGGCGTGCTGGGCATCGGTTTCTTCCGGTGCCTCGTGACAAGGACGACCGGTGAGGCAGTGACGGAATCTGTATGGGACCGATGAAGCCATCGGCGACAGAAAATCGTGCCTCGAAACTACCTTGTCCAACCTTCAGATGACTCCGAAAACGGGGACATCACAGGCTGCACGCACACTCGACTTCGATGTTCAGGGCTTCAACCGGTACACGTAGCGCAGCGCGGTGATATCGACGCCGCCCATATGGTCGGGCTCTGCGCCGACCAACTGCCAGCCGTGCCGCTCGTAAAAGCCGATCGCCGCCGTATTGCCTTCGAGCACGTACAGATATAGCTGGGCCTCGCCTTGCGCGCGGGTCCAGTCAACGGCTGCGTGCATCAGCGTTTTGCCGACGCCAATGCCCTGATAACCGGGTAGTGCATGCAGGTTGTCGAGCAGCACGCCCCATGCGGACTCGGGCTGTCGCTCGACACACACGAAGCCGATCGGCTCGCCGGCCAACTCGGCGATCAGCACGATGCGGCGCTCGCTGCCCGGCGCGCCGAGACGCGCTTCCCAATAGGCGGCGCGCTCGCGCGTGACTTCGCCATCGAGGAACGCGTCGGGCAACAGACCGCGATAGGTCGCCTGCCAGCTGGCGCTGTGGATCGACGCGATCAGCGCGGCGTCCTCGAGCGTGGCGGGGCGCAGGGAAAGAGCAGGGGTGGTTTGCATCGGAGTAGTCAACTGAATGGCCTCGCGCGGACAGTCTACCGCCGCCCGCCGGAGTCGCGCGTAAGCAAACTGTATGCGTTTCGCGTCGACCTTATCAGCAGTAACATTACGTGGCATCGGCCCCGCATCAAGCTCAGCGTTTACCCTCATCCCGGATGAACGCCGTGGGCAGCAGAATGCGGCGCCCCCGGGCGCGCTTCGCAAATCGATAACCGCGTGTCCGCCTGCGGGATCCGCTTGCCAATCGCAGTGGATCGTTCCAACTGCCCGCTCGTCACCGTCCGCGTCGATCCGTGCGACTGGGCGGCGGGCCTCTCCGAGACCGTCATGTCTACCGCGACCCACGCCGCTTCTAAAACCGAAGAATCCAAGGTCAAGACAGTGTTCCGCGTCGTCAGCGGCAACTTTCTTGAGATGTACGACTTCATGGTCTACGGCTATTACGCTTCCGCGATCGCCAAGACCTACTTCCCGAGCGGCAGCGATTTCGCGTCGCTGATGCTGTCGCTGTCCGTGTTCGGCGCGGGCTTCCTGATGCGTCCACTCGGTGCGATCGTGCTCGGCGCCTACATCGACCATCACGGCCGTCGCAAAGGCCTGATCCTCACGCTGAGCCTGATGGCGCTCGGCACGCTGACGGTCGCGACGATACCGGGCTACGCGACCATCGGGCTCGTGGCGCCCGTGCTCGTGCTGTTCGGGCGACTGCTGCAAGGTTTCTCGGCCGGCGCCGAGCTCGGCGGCGTGTCGGTGTATCTGTCGGAGATCGCGACGAAGGGCAACAAGGGCTTTTATTGCTCGTGGCAGTCGGGCAGCCAGCAGGTCGCGGTGGTATTCGCCGCGCTGATCGGCGTGATGCTCAACAAGATTCTGCCCGCCGACCAGATGTTCGCGTGGGGCTGGCGCGTGCCGTTCCTGATCGGCTGTCTGATCGTGCCGTTCCTGTTCATCATCCGCCGCTCGCTGCAGGAGACCGAGGAGTTCGCGGCGCGCAAGCATCGTCCGGGCATGGGCGAGATCCTGAAGTCGATGGCCGCGAACTATTCCGTAGTGCTGGGCGGCATGGGCATGGTCGTCATGACGACCGTGTCGTTTTACATGATCACGGCTTATACGCCGACTTTTGGCAAGGAGGTGCTGAAGCTGACGGCGATCGACGCACTGGTCGTCACCGTCTGCGTCGGTATCTCGAATCTGATCTGGCTGCCGGTGTCCGGCGCGTTGTCGGATCGCATCGGCCGCCGTCCGGTGCTGCTTGCGTTCACGATCCTGACGATCCTCACCGCGTATCCGGCGCTGCAATGGCTCGTCGCCGAACCGTCGTTCGCGCGTCTGTTGGTCGTGCAGCTGTGGCTGTCGTTCCTGTACGGCAGCTACAACGGCGCGATGGTCGTCGCGCTGACCGAAGTGATGCCGGTCGAAGTGCGGACCGCCGGCTTCTCGCTCGCGTACAGTCTCGCGACGACGATCGGCGGCTTCACGCCGGCCATCGCCACGCTGCTGATCCACGTGACCAACAACAAGGCGGCGCCGGGCCTGGTTCTAGGCGTGGCGGCGATCTGCGGTCTGCTCGCGACGCTGTTCCTGTATCGCACGCCGGAGTCGCGCAATCAGTATCGGGCGGCCTGACGGGTTCGCTTCGTGTTCTGAGAACAGAAAACCCCGCGAAGGCGGTAATGCCGTTCAGTTAAGGTCTTTCCGAAGATATCGAACGGTATAGCGAGCAGGACGGGACTTGACGGCCCGGTCGCATTGTCGACCGGGCCGTTTTACGTTGATGAGCAGCTTGAGGTGTTC
>NZ_JBKGUA010000044.1:0-55841 GCF_046543485.1 Paraburkholderia sp. EG304
TGTCATGCGCAACGCCAATCCTGCCGTCCGGTCCGCTCGGTCACGTTCCCGAAATGACCGGTCACGTTGCCGAAATCCCCGGTCACGATCCCGAAACGGCCGGTCACGTTCATCCGAAATACGCAATAAATACGCGGGCTTCGAGATCAGTCTTGCGAGCAGCCTTCACAGTCACCGAATTAACGGTAAATGGCGTCGGCCGGTCGAACACCTCCGGCATTGCGGCTTTCTCATCCGCTTGCGCGATCTTGGCGACCGCTGTCAGCGTCTGCGCAATTGCGAATGGCAACTGCTGCTTCTCGAGTTGCGACAGCGATTTCGTGAGCGCCTTCAGGTCTGCCGAGACGCTGATCGCGAAGTCCATGGACTAAAGAATAGAAAAGCCCGGCGCGTGGCCAGGCAGATCCGTCGACCGGGGTCGCGGGAGGAGACAGGTAGAGAACGTGTGCTCTCAGATTGACGTCGGCCGGATGTGCCCCGCGTAGCCGACCTACGCGTTGCGGCGTCAACCTGAAAACACATTGAGACCCGCTCGCGGCTCGTTACCCTCTGGGTTGCATATAGCTCCCAGACGCCGTTGGCCTTGAGCGGTCCCGACATATACGCGCCGTGTGCGCAGGAATCGAATCCAGTCTCAAGCACCGATAGGCGTCGCTATAGCTCACACAGAGCCGTTTTTGTGAAATCGTACGATGGTGAATGCCATGCTCGCGATTGAGCGTTTATGTGGCGGTCGTCTCGCTTATCGCTTCATGGCTCACCCCGGCTTCAAAACGCGCGCTGAAATGAAAAAAGCCCGCTAGCTTTCGCTTAGCAGGCTTTTTCTACCGACGCCTATGCCTCCCATCAGGGAAGCAAAAGCTCACGCGCGAGGCGGATTCGGTCATCGAGTCCCGACTATAAAACACTTTTCGCGGGTTTACAACCATCCGCGCGAACAATTTTGATGATTTCTTTCGCGGACAGCGCGGCGATGCGTTTCGAGATCGCCGCGTGCGCCTCGGCGAGCACGAGCTCGAAGCGCCGGCCGCGCAGCACTGCACGATGCGTCTTGCGCATTCTCGTCTGCACCTGCTCAGGCGACATGCGCAAAACGTACGTGTACTTCAGCACCCACTTCGACACGTGGTCGGGCATCGACGACCATGCCGCCTCGATCAGCCAACCGTCCTTCTCCACCGGCGTCACGGTCGACGGCGCACCGGCCCCATCCCGCAGCGCGACGCATAGCCGCGCCCATTGCGCGCACACGCCGTCATGGAACTTCGGGGAGCGCACGGTAAATCCCCAGTTGTCCAGCCGTTCCTCAATGCTCTGAAAATCGCTCATCTATCCCCCGTGCGGTATTTTGCTGCATCTGTCCTGTTGCCCTGCTGGCCTCACACGCAGCCCACCGACGCGCGGTACTTCGCGTAGGGCTTGCGAATGTGCTGGTCGAATTTCGCGCGCGCCGCGGCGTCGTGATCGAGCTGCGCGCGGCTGCCGATGCCGCACACTGCGCGGACGAATGCGGCCGCGCCGGCGGCGTTGTTGCACGGGTTGGCCTGGATCGTCTCCACCCATTCCCTAAACGCGCGCTCGCCGCACCACCGGCCGGCCAGCTTGGCGAGTTCACCGCCCTTCGGTCGTTGCGTTGTCGTGCTCATCACATGACCACCGTGAAGTGAATGCCGTGGTACCAGAACCAGTCGACCAACGAGTGGCGCAGATCTGGGCTGCGGGGAAACGGATACTCCACCTGCAACGACTTCCCTTGCGTGAGCTGGCCGCTCAGCGGGCAGCCTTCGAAAGCCACAATCTGAGCCTCCGTGATCTCGTCGATGTGTTGGCGGCTCGTGTCGATCAATCGCTGCGGCACGTCCGACCATTGGATGTATGCGTGTGCGCTCATGCGGTCACCTCGTTATGGATTTCCTCATCTACAGGAACGCCGCTTATCGGGCGCAGCCAAGAATCCAGCAAAGCACCGTCGAGAAACATGACGCCGTGGTCGTTAAACCACGCGGCCTTCCATGCGCACCACCACGCCGGTCGCTGGTCCCAATGCGGGTCGGGGCCACGCGGAGACACAAAGCGAATGACTTCGACCACAAGGCCGTCGAGTGTTCGCTTCATCGGCGCCGAACGCTTCACGCGGGCTCCTCGAGGAGTTCGACCACCGCATCCTGCGAGATCACCGCGAACTCGCCAGTGAGGCCGATCAGGTGCTTCGCCTGGAAGACTCGGAGACCGAGGCCACGCACGATGGCGTGCTCAAGCGTGGCGCCCCGCGATTGCTCCCAGCCCGGCAACAGCGCAACACCGTCGCAGTCGACCAGCTGCTTGATGTCGGCGCGCATGCAGTCGAGCCATTCGGCGGCCGGGTCGGCATTGATCTCTGCCGGGTTGACGATTTCAAAGCCGAGGCCGCGGAGTCGCGCCGTCTCGGCGTGGAACAGGGGGAAGTTGAGCTCGGGGTAACCCGTCATCGGGCCAGCGAGATAGAGCTTCATGCGGCCACCTGTTTTATGAGGGAGAAGAAAGGGTTGCCCTGACCGGCACGAATCATTCGGCGCTCCTGCGCATCGCGGTTCGCCACCGATGAGGCTTTCCGCGGCGGCCGAGGCGCGTCCGGGCCACCACCAAGCTCCCAGAGCCCTGCGTGATCGCCGTACGTCGCCAGGCGCGCCCACTCGCCGACGCGAAACGTGATCCCGCGCTCCTTGCGCAGCGCTTTGTCCACCGCACTACACGACGCGCCGGTGCGCTCTGAGAGTTGATCGATCGTCAGGCGCTGGCCGTCTTGCAGCACGTCTGCGCAAGCGCGAGCGACCCACGAATAGCCAGTGCGCCCAGTGCGTGCCTTGCACCCAGAAATGCCCAGCCGCTGCGCCTCCGCGCGCGCGGCAAGATAACCACGGTGCGGGAGCAAGCGCGCGACCGCTGCCTTGATCGATTCGTTGCCGCGCCAGATCTTCTTCAGCAGACGGATTTCCTCCGGCGACCACACTTCAGCGGCGCGGAGAGCAAGACCATTCCGGCATGCGTGGTTGCGAGCCGCAGCCCATGTGCGGCCGGGCAGGCGATGCATCTGAGACAGCAGCGTAAGATCGCTTTCCGCGACCTCTCTCAATACCGCCTCTTCGGCGGCGCTCCAGCGGCGCGCGCCCATTACGCTGCCTCTCCACTCAATTCCTTCACCTCGACCTCGACGCGCGGCTCCATCGCGTACTTTTTCGTCACCGCAATGTCGACCACCTGCGAGTCGTCCTCGTAGACGATCTCGTTCATGCCATCCTTGATAGCTTTCAGCACGTTGTCGGCGTCTGGCTTGTTCGTCGCGCAGATCACGCCGATGCGTGCTTTCGTCTGGCGAATCTTCGGCCAGCTCAGCGGGATTTCGAGATAGATCGCGACCTTCAGCGACACCGGCCGACCGAACGGGATGCGGCCATGCATCGCCACGCGCGCTGCGGTGCGGATCTTCCGCTCGTACGCCTTAGTCTTGGCCGGCGTGTGCATCCGGATGCCCTCGTCCGTCATTCCGGCCCGCGGCCGACCCTTGGCAACTGGCTGACCATCGACCACGAACGACACGCTGCTCAGCACCGGCGGCTCATGCAGCGTCACTCCGTCGAACTCGTCCGGCTCGCTCGCCGGCGGATTGCCGGTGTTGCGCTCGATCTGGCGCGCGGCGTAGCCAACCTCGCGCACGCGCGCCGTGCCGAACCGGCCATCCTCAATCGCGCCTTCCGGGAATCGAAGTGATGTCTTGCTCACGCTCGCTTTTCGCTGTCGATGTATCTGCGCAGTTCGCGCTCTTGAATCTCTGCTGCCTCGTCGCCGTACCGCTTACGCACCGATTCGACGAGATCCCATGCCTTGTTGCCCCTGCCTTCACGCGCCGCGCGCACCGCAGCCATAAACCGCTCGCGGCATTCCTCAGGCGTCACGCGGCGTCCGTGTTGCCGCTCTTGTCACGGGGGATGTCGTTAAAGTAGCCGTACAGAGCGTCGTATTGCTCGTTGCCGAAGCGCGCCGCGTCGCGCAGCATGTCTTCCATCCATTCGCCGGGGCCCGACGCTTTGACGACCCGCGCCTTGAAGCGCATGAACACTTCGCCCTCTTTCTGCGTGATGCCGAACCGCTTGCCCTGTTCCGCGACGCCCGCATGCGACTTGTGCCAATCGGCCGGCACCGAGCCTGCAGCAGCAGCCACTGCTTCGTCTTTGGCTTCCCAGATCCCGGTCCAGCCGCGCAGCACCGACTCCTCAATCGCAGCGATAACATCGAGACCGCGCTCGTGCAGTTTCGCCAGCTTCTTCAACGAGACCGCGCAAGCGGGGCGAGTCCATGGAACGTCAGCCTTCTTTTCTTTCGCCTCGCGGTGTTCGCACCACATGTCCCACGAATCGAACGGCAGCCATGCGGGCAAATCGATGTTCAGCAGTTCGGCATGCAACGCAATTCGCGGCGCTCGCCGCGCGCCTTGACGGTTCTCTGACGGTTCAGTGGTGGTTCCTGACGAGTCGGGTGCAAAGCTTTTGCACCCTTTAGCGTCGTCGTTTGCACCCTTTGTGTCGTCAGTTGCACCCTTTATGTCGCCGTTTTCACCCTTTCCATTCGGTGCAGAATCTGCGCCCTTTGATCCAGCCAAAATGGGTGCAAGGTCTGCGCCCTTTAGCCAATCAGGGCTGATGCGGTATTCGCGGGCACGTCCACGACCGCCGCCCTGGTTTGCAACGAGGATCAACCAGCCGCGCTTGATCATTCGCTTGATCTGGTATTGCACCGCGCGCTCAGACTGACGCGTCTTGGCCGCCATCGTCTCGATGCTCGGAAAGATGTGCGTACCGTCGTCGTCGGCGTAGTCAGCGAGCTTCAGCGCGAGATTGAGTTCGCCACCACCCTCGGGGTAGCGATCCCACACCTTGTCCATGACCTTGATGCTCATGCGGCCGCTCCGAGCTTCACGCGGTAGACGATGCCATCCGCCTGCTTCTCGATGTCGACGAGGCCGGCCTTGTTCAGCGCCTTGATCTGAGCGCGCACAGCCGATGCGGACAGGCCACACTTAGCCGACAGCACGCGGACGGATGGGAAGCACTCGCCGGTCGACTGAACCGCGAAATCGGCGAGCGCGAGCAGGACGATCTTCGGCGAGTGCGTCAGATCCTTCCGCCAAGCGAGATTGACGAGGTGGAAGCTCACGCGACCGCCTTCGGTGCGATGTCCAGAAGCTGCTGCTTCGTTTGCGTGGCCAGATCCTTGCGCGTACCGACAACCACGAGGCGGCCAGCGTCGAGCAGTTCGCGCACGCGGCCACAGACGCTGCTCAACTTCAGATTTGTGATCGCGGCAATGTCCTCGCGCGTCAGCGGCGGACGGCCGTCGCGGAACGCGTCGATCACCATCTGCTGCTTGGCGGCGAGAAGCTTCACCGGCATGGCGTGATATGCGTCGCTCTGCGTTTCGGCGACGCGACGGTCTGAGCGACCGCTAAAAAAGCTCGCTTCCATATGGGCTCCAATGAGGAGTACTAAATCGGAACATAAGACGCCTGGCTCGCAAGAGGCTTATGTCTCGACTCATCCCATCTGAGGCGCCGGCCGGTCCCCGGCTTGCTGCACTGCCCTACTTCGTCCCCTCGTGTCCCTTCTTGGGACGCGCTTCAAATGCCATCACCAGCGGGTGTGAGTACCCGTATGCGCTTTTCAGGACGTGATACCCCAGCAATTCCGGCGTCGAGACACCTTCACGCGCCGCGCGCACCGCCAAATCGGCCGCTTCCGGAGCAGGGAGCTCAACAACGAGGCTGGTATTGCTCTGCGTCATGCGGCCACCGGCGTCCCAGTGTCGGCCGAGTTGGCACTGCGATCGATCAGGTTCGATGGCAAATTCCCAACCGTGCCAAACAAAAACAGATCTGCCATGCGAGCCATCGCCGCCGAATCACTCTCAATGCCCTGCAATGCCTTGAAAGCCTGCATGCCGTCATATGTACGATCGGAAAGCCGTGTTTTCACTTCGTTTCGGTACTCGGTGCGACGAGACATTTCTTCCTCCTCTCTAAAGGGACTGCCAATGAAACCGGTAAGCGCCCGCGATCTCTTCAAGAGTTCAGATCGCCATCCGCGCAGACTTGGTGCTCTTGTTCGTGCCACCGACTGGCGGCTGAACGTCGTCGGAAGCATCCTGCCTCGCCGGCTCGACCAGTTCAGGCCAGATCGACTGCCAGTCATCGGGCCGCAGCATCTGTCGGGTTACGATCCCGTTGGTAGCCTGCTCGATCGGGGTACAGTGTTCGATGGGAACCTTGCGCTCGGGAGACATCCACTGATGGACAGCACCCTTCGTTACGCCGAGCTTTTCAGCAAGCGCTTTAAAGCCGCCCACTTCGGCTGCGGCAATCGCTATGGGGTGCTTGTTCATGTCGGGGCCGGGCAATGAGTGGTGTCCGAAGCAAGTATAGAGATTCTAGACATGAAAGTAAAGAAAATCGCGACCCGTCTCGTTTAGATTTCCTATACTCTCCGCGCATGGAAATGAGAAACTGGATCCGGTCTGCCCGAAAGAAAGCCGACCTAACACAAGAACAGCTCGGCGAAAAGCTCGGAGTGACCAAGGGAAACGTGTCTGCTTGGGAAAACGGCAGGCACGAGCCCAGCTATGCTCAAATCCAAGAGATTTCGGTCGTCACCAAGTGCCCGATGCCAGACTCTCAGCCAGGCGCTTCCGCCGCAGCCGCCATCGATAGCAAAGATGTGGCAGAGCGCGTCCAAGAAATGCTGACGGAAACAGGTATGGATGCAGCCGCTTTCGCTGCCAAGATCGGCATCCCGCTGGATCGCGTCGGAGCGTGGCTCAAGGGCGCGGCAATTAGCGTGGCCGAGGCAGTCGCGATCCAGAACGTTTTTGGCTACAACAGCGCCTGGGTCCTAGCCCGTGTGGGCGAGAAAAAGGCCGCTATCCAGTACAACGACGAGTACCGGCCGAAGGCACTCGGTAAAAGAAAGGCACTTGCGGTGGTCGGAATGGCTCAGCTGGGAGATAACGGTTTTTGGGCGGAAGTCGAGTACCCAGTCGGTCATGGCGACGGTTACATCGACTGGCCGACAACAGATCCAGATGCATACGCAATCGAATGCTCAGGCGACTCGATGCGGCCCCGTATTAAGCATGGCGAGTTCGTGATTATCGAACCGAACCACCCGTTCCAACCGGGAGACGAGGTCATTGTCAAGGCGAAAGACGGTCGTGTCATGGTCAAAGAGCTCGCATACAAAACCAGCGGCCGCTACACGCTGCTCTCGATCAACGAAGCGCATGGGAAAGTCGTGATCGAAGAAGCGCAGATCGACAAGATTCACTATGTCGCCGGCATCGCGAAGCCGTCGATGTGGCGCCCAGACTGAAGATGCAGTGATGCGCTCGGGGGAGCGCAAAAGGATAAGGGCCGACCTGAGACGGCCTTCGTAGGAGACCAATAATGTCTACGATTAAGGACAACGACGGCCAGCCCGTCATTCGGGGATTCCGCGCAACCGCTGTCACCCAGCGAAAAATCGATGAGCTGCTTGGCATTATCAAGGGCGTGCTTGTTGACGGCGTCGTTAGCCAAGGTGAAGCCGAATATCTCCTCAACTGGATGCAAACGAATCGCGAAGCCGCGAACGTTTGGCCAGCGAGCGTCATCTATCCACGTATCGCCGATGTATTAGCTGACGGTGTCTTGGACCTAGACGAATCCAAAGAAATATTGGATTTGCTCATGTCCACGGTCGGCGGAAACACTGCACCAAATATCGGCGAAGCCTCGAATTCGACCAAACTTCCCGTAACCGACCCGGCTCCTCGAATCGAGTTCGCAGACCGCACTTTTTGCTTCACGGGCAAGTTCTTCAGCGGATCGCGAGATTGGTGCCGCGAACAGGTGACCGCTCGAGGCGGAATCGCCATGGACTCGATCACAAAAAAACTGCACTACCTCGTCATAGGGGAAATCGGATCCCGCGACTGGCTGCATTCCACCTTTGGGACGAAGATCCAAAAGGCGGCGACGTATGCCAGCGACGGCGCACCGCTCGTGATCGTTACGGAGCAGCACTGGGTCGAGCATCTGGACGCCTAACCTCCGGCACAAAGGAAACGACATGAAACGAGTTCCCGCCGGTGCGATAGATTTTGCAGACCACCGTGGCGAGATCGCAGGCTTTGCGCGCGATTGGTTCTTCTGGGTACATCAAAGCTTCAAGCCAGCCTTGGACATCACCTATTCGGAGGTGATCGACCCAGACAAGACTAAAGCGATTCGCGATGCGGAGGCACAACGCCGCGGCTACCGATCGCTCGAGGCGATGCAGGCTTCCATAAAGGAAGCGGGCGAAACACTTGGTGATTCAGTGGAGAATGCTGCTGTGATGCGCTACGCAGTCCACAAGTCATTTGAATCACAAGGGATGCCTCCGCTGTACCGTTTTCGCGCCACTGACGGGTTCGAGAGCCGGTGCGGCAGATGGTATTTGCAGATCTTGCAGGCAACCGAAGATAGAGCCGGCGACGATGGTCCGTCGACAGGCGGCGTGGGCGTGCAAATCTACGCGCGCAGCACAGACGACGGAAATTTGCCTTGGAGCGCCCATCAATGGCATTCCATGAGTCAAGCGCAGTTTGTTGAACTACTCAAAAGCGGGCAAAACGACACTCTCAGCTTGCTTCCCGACGCACCAGACGCGGCGACGACGCCGCCCCTGATCCAAGCTGATCTATTCGCTATGTAAACGTAGGGTTGGGCTTTCGTAAGCACACCCCGTCATCTGTTACAAATCACGGGTCACGATTTTCTTGACTTCCGTTGTCTAGTTTTTCTATACTTCATCTCAAGCGCTGAGTGATCAGCGCGGACGTGCGGAGTGCCCTAAGCGGTGGAGATTGCTCAGTTCAGTCTCCAGTACTTAGGGCGCATCTCACATACCACCAGATTTTCTGGAGTGAGAGATGAACGTCAGAAAAGCCATGCAGCGCGCTCAAGCAAAAAGCCTCGACGGCCATTGCCGGTTCGTCGCGCAGCTCGGCCGCACCGCCGTTGTTCTCTCACTCTCAGATCTGGCCCATTGTCCGAAGGTCCGCATTCAAATGGCCTTCGAGCGCGGTCGCGAAGGTTCGCCGCGGTGACAGGAGCCCATGAGATGAGCACTTTGCACGTACCAGCGCCGCGATTCACGGAGAAAACGCGCGCTCACAATGAGATCGACTACTTCGTCGACGGTGGCATGACCGATGCCGAGCTCGAGCAGTACGCTCGCCGCACCACGAAACGCCCGCTTCTCTGCTTCGCGTTCCTCGCTGCTTCGCCCTTCATCGTCGAAGGCATCTGCCGATGGCTGGGAGTGTGGTAATGCGCGACGTGAAATTCTGCCTGCGCTTGTGCGCTGCTTTCGTCGCGATCGTCGTCATCCTCGGTATCGCCCAGAAGGGGGACGACGAGCAGACCGAGCAAGTGCGCGTTTCGATGCCCAACACCTGATCCCGTAAAGGCTCACCGATGACTTCCTTCTTTTGGTCTCAGTTAGTACTTCTACTGATCGTGGCGTTCGTCTGTGGGTGCTTCGGGTTCATCTTGGGAAGCCTTTGCACCACCAGTGCGCGCGTAGATCGGATCGCCCCCTTCCTGCCGCGCGAGTACGAACACGAATGCGATGCGCACTATCCGTGCATTGGTGATTGATTAGCCCCGACTTGTGGGCGCTGTACCGGCCCACTCTTTTTGGATACCGATATGGCCTCATCAATACGAAGCACGAGTTCAGTCGATGCGACCTTCGGAGTTCAACTCGTCAAGCTGGTTTGCAATTTCATGACTTACCGATCTGATGAGCGGCGGCATAACCTCGCATTCGAACGCTTCCTCACTGCTCAAGCGCCGCTGTCTGCAAATGGAAATCAGCTTCGTCATGCAGGTACGGGTCCTAGTGACGGCTACGACGTGCGGTCGACTGAGTTGGTTAAGCGGCAAGTCATCAAACGCAGAGCGACGATCACGAAGAACTTCGACCGCATTTTCGCTTTCCCGCTTCGCGAATTCCATTTTCTTGGACGACAGTTCGAGTGCCTTACTTGTTTCAAGAGCGTGTTCAACAAAGACCTGCGCAAGTCTGAGCGCCGTTCTTTGATCTCGCTGTGCATCTTTCCTTCGATTCGATTCCAGCAACCAATGTTGATAAAAAACGACCGCGAATGCGCCTATCACAGCAAGCGTGGCTGCAATTGCCTGTGCCAACGAAAGATAGTCTCCATGGTGCCAAGACATGCGTGAACTCCCGATTTTATTTTCTGGCGCGATGGTACGGGTGAACCTCGACCGCAGCAAGACCGCAGCCGCGGCCAGCACAAATGACCTCACCTGAGCGAGACAGCGGTGCAACGCGAACTTCCCCTCAGCACAGACAGCTTCGATCCGGCCACGTATTGGGCCGACAAGCCGTTCAAGAAATGGGTTGTCATGGTCGGACGCTGGAACGGCAACCGGATTGTTGGCCAGACGCTCTACGTCACCGCGTCCACTCGAGAGGGCGCCGAACAAACGGCGCTCGACAACGTCGCAGGTACGAAGCGGCTTGAGGCGCGCGCTCGGCTCGCAACTCCGCGCGATCTCGGCTGCGTGCGCGATGACTCGGCAATCCGCAAGCCGTACGCGTACGAGGTGACCAACGCCCTCGGCGAGCGCGAGCTGATCTTTGCGGATCTCGCCACTCCTGACGACTTGAAGCGCGCTGCCATGCCGCTCTACCGATGAGCCGACCGCAATGAGCACCAACGTTACGACAGCAATGCTGCTCCCGGGCGAGACGACATATGAAGCCGCCGAGCGCATCCGCAGAATTCGCGTGCTGCGCCGCGAGCGCCGCGCGCCAATCGACAAGCTGGTGGAGCGCGACAGGCTGGTAAAGCTCTGGAAGGTGTCCTATCCCATGCACCAGCCCGAACTCTGCCGAATCAAGCCGAGCTTTGCGCTAGTCCACGTTGGCTCGTTCCGGCGTGGGTTGCTTCACGGCCACTTGAGCCTGCTTCCGGGTCGAGTCCCCGCGCACTTGCAGTCGAAATACCGGCGGCATTCGAAGATCGAGCCGCGCGCCCAAGGCGATCTGTTCGCCGCCTAACCGAGTACAACACCATGACCACTAATACAGACGCATTGCCGACAGAAGCCAAACGCGGCACCGATGCCCAGGTCCTGTTCGAACGAGAGCTGACTTGCGAAGCGATCAATGGCGCGATGGCGTTCGGCTACCAGAACACGAACGTGCCGCCGAGCGACGACCACTGGCTCGCACCGTTCTGGAAGATCGGCTGCAAGCAAGCAGAGCTCGAAGCCGCTCTCGGTGCTGGTCGGGCGATGCAGCTTGCCGAAGTTTGCGAAGACGCTGACGGCACGAGGCATATCGAATCGGTCGTCGAGGATCTGGACGATGTGCCCGCGGGCACGAAACTCTACGCCGCTCCACTCCCTCGCGAAGCCGCGACTGCGCCGAGCACCGATGCGCAAGTGCTGGACGGCTCGACCAAGAAGCTGATCGAAGCTGTTTCTGAGCTTTGCGACGAAATGTTCAGTCACGCCAACAACAAGGACAACTCTGCCGGGTTCAGAACGACCACGAACACCGTAGCGCTTCGACTTAACAAAATCGTCGAATCCCACGCCGCACATATCGCCACCGCTCCCCAAGCTACTGCGACTGTGCCACTGAATGACGCAGCGCGCGATGTGCTGGCCGAGCGTCAGCGCCAAGTGACTGCCGAATGCTGGACCCCTGCGCATGACGACGAGCACGACAGCGGTGAAATGGCTGATGCGGCTGCGGCCTATGCGCTGCACGCCTCTGGCTGGACTGAAACGATGCCGCGCGAGGTTTGGCCCGCCGACTGGTCGCAAAAGTGGTGGAAGCCCACCACCTCGCGCCGTGACCTTGTGAAGGCCGGTGCGCTAATCCTCGCTGAAATCGAACGCATTGACCGCGCCGCTATCACGGCATCCGCCGATAAGGAGACTGATCGTGCCTAGACCGCTAGCCCGTAACGCCCAAGCCGAGCTCGTCGTCATCGTCGATGGCGTCGGGATCCTCGCCCAACGCTCGCAACACGTCGCGCAGAAATTCCTCCTCGGCAACCATGAATTCGGGCGTACCGGGTACGAGGTCCTTGAGGCTCTTCTTTCCCTGGGCTTTACGGATAGCGTCAACGCTCATTCCCAATGCCTGCGATTCCAAAAATCGCGGGTGACCGGGGCCAAATTTGGGTTCTTTATCGTCTTCCATTAATCCGTTGTCGGAAATGGATACAAAAACTTTAGGGTGATGGTGTGAGCGAGAACAGCAAAATCGAGTGGACAGACCACACGTTCGGTCCACGGGAGTTTTACCACCTAGCCCTGCGGTCTTGCTGCACGTTGCGGTGGCGTATCGTCCGGTGCGATTCTAATTGGTCGCCTCCCTCCGAACACTTCCGCTGCGCCGTCCAGCATTGCCAACTGCTTTTCTTCGATCATGCCGTGGGCCATCGGCGCGTAGGCTCCCTTCTTGAGCTGCACACGATCGAACGAGAAACGGCGCTCCTTAGCGAGAGCCACGAGGAGGTTTATGAAAAGCTCTTCCCTGCTCCCGTAGAAAGCAGATTTGGCAGCCTCTTGCGTCGGCTCTGCGGTCGAAAGATGGTCGAGATATTCCTTCCATGCGTCCAAAACAGCCTGTTCAGCCTTGCTACGCTGATTACGTCCAAGGCGGACAGGCCCGTAGTAAGTCAGGTCAATCATATTCAGAGCGCCAACATGCTCCCGAGAAAGCCGCGCGCCACGCGTCGCCATAAGCGTTTGGAAGAGCGCTTTCTTTCGGTTTTCCGAATCTTTACTGAGTTCGATCCACTTTTGCGCTTGCACCGCAAAAACTGGCCCCGCAAATGTCGCGAAGGCGATTACCCACTCACCCGTTGTCATTTCCAAGCATCCCATAGCGAAAAAAGAAAGTATGACCGAAGCCGCACAACAAATGATTGAAACCAAGCGCAAACAGTGGGGTGTAAATTGAGCATCGTCACGAATGCAGAGCTGGTCGAACTGACCGGCGGCCTGACGCAAGGCGCAGCGCAAACGCGCTGGATTAAAAAGGCGCTCGGAATCGATGCGCCAAGGAAGGCGGACGGCCACCCGATGTTGACGTGGGAGCAGGTCAACCGTGAGCCGGGCGCTGCCGCGCGCCGCACGGCACCGAAATGGAAGAACGCAGCATGAGAAAACCAATGCGCGACGGCCTCCTGCCGCGAATGGAAGCTCGCCCGACGAAGTCCGGCTTTACATACCGCTATCACCCGGTCGGCGCGAAGCCGATCAACCTCGGCAGCGATCGCGTTGAGGCTATCCGGAAGGTGCTCGACATCACAGGCGCCGGCGACGACCTTGGCACCATCCGGCGCCTGTGGGAGCAGTTTCAGGAGACGCCGGGCTGGAAGCGCTATTCGCCGTACACGCGCGCCGATTACACCCAGTGCTCGCTGAAGCTGCTGGAGATCTTCGGCGACATGCGCGCCTCGGACATCGACGCAACCGACGTCGCACGATACCTTCGGAAAGAGCGCGCCGACGCGCCGGTTCGCGCAAACCGCGAGGCGGCGTTGCTTTCCAATTTGATCGGACTGGCGATCGAGCGCGGTGAGGCGAAGCACAATCCCTGCCGCGAGGTGAAACGCAACGAAGAGCAGCCGCGCACGGAGGCGCCCGAGCCGGCCGATTTCACCGCGTTCGCACATTGGCTCGCGGAGCAGCGTGGCCAGCGCGCAATGATCGGCATGGCCGCCGAATACGCCGCATGCGCCGGCAACCGAAAAGTCGAATTTCTCGACCTGTCCTGGCCACAGATCGACGAGGTGGCCGGCCACATCCGGATCAAGCGCGCGAAGCAACGAGGCAAGAAGCGTGGCGAGGTGATCGAGCAGATAGAGATAACGGCGCAGGTCGCCGCACTGATTGCCCGGCTGAAGGTCGCGCGCGCCGCGCTGAAGAACGACGAATGCATCTACGTCTTCCCAACCCGATACGGTACCGCCTACACGCAGGCCGGGTTCAAGGCGATGTGGCAGAAGTTGATGGTCGAGGCGCTGGAGAAAAAAGTGATCGTGCACCGGTTCACGTTCCACGATCTCCGCGCCTACTACGTGACCCAGCACAAGGCGGAACGCGGCGCACTTCCAGACCTGCACGCCAACCCGGCGACGACCGCGCGCGTCTATGACCGCAGCCGGATTGTGAAGCGTAAAGCGCTTTGAATTGTAAAAGTCGGAATCCAACCTTAAAGATTGTTAAATAAATGCCGACATAAGTTCCAACTCGGCTGCGAGCCATATCTCTCGGTAGAACCACCGGTTATCAAACAATGAAGAAAACTCTGATCCTTCTCGTACGAGTACCCGACCTAGGTGCCCATGGTGAGATCAATGTGTTCACTTATGGCGCCGATGGAAAGGCCGGTGGCGACGGAAGCGACGCCGATATTAGATCGTGGCAGTGAAAAGGGGCCGACGGCGTCGCAAGCGGCTGCCCACTGTGACCGTGGCTGCCCGACCGCCCGTAAATGAAGCCGCAACAGCTTCGACGGCGACAATGGCTTGCGAACGTACGCGAGGCAAGTTAGCAATCACATAACTACGGAAGCGAGAATGACAACAGAGTCGAAGGGGAAAATTAGCCCCAAAAAAGGATTTAAAAAAATAAAGCCCGCCACGGCTGCCGTAGCGTTGTTAGTGGAATTCATAGCGCTCCATTTTTTATATTCCGCAATTTATGATTTCTCCGATGTCAAAAGCGTTGTGGCGGAAGTTGAATTTGGCGCGACATTGATTTCAATCGTCCTCGCCGTGGTCGCAATTCTCTACACATTTTGGCAGGGAACTTCTCAAGCCAATTTTAATGCCGATCTAATGGGGCAAATGGGAAGATTGGAGGCCGTCGGTGATAGTTTGACCACGAATAATGAGAGACTCCACGAAAATGTTCTACACTCCCAGAAAATTTCTGATGGATTGTTGAGAATAGAGTCCGGCGTTTTTAGCGCAAAAAACGAAATATCGAATCTCGGGGGGGCATTGCAATCAATGCTGCCCGGGGAGAAATCGACGACTCCTCCAAACAACGACCAAGCGCGCGACACCACATCGAAAACGAGCGGAATAAAGCCTAATAAATCTGAAATTTATAAATTACGAGATCTACTTAGTTCTGAAGTTGCGAAGAAAAGCTTGCTTTACATGATTTTCGGTTGCGCATCTGAGATGGAAAAGGTACGTAAGCACGTCTTTGATTTTTCTTCGCATTTCGATGGGAAACCGAAGGACGAAAAAAATGAAAGTCGCCTCATGTTCGTCGGCGTTTTTTTAACCGTGATGACGGCGCTTAGACGGACCGGAATTATCAAGACGAAAAACACAGATAATTGGATAGATTGCTCTATTGAAGTTGCAGAAGAATGGCGGGATGCAGTTAAAGACTATATTGATGAGCAACGCAAGAGCGGCAAATATACGGCGTTCATAGAATCGATTTCCAATTCAGAATCGGAAGATGAAAAATCAGAGACGGCGATGGAAGTGTAGCCATTTATTTTGCATAGCGATCTGTACCGCACACGCTCGGCACGTGCGCACACCAACGCCATTGCGGCTGAAGTCACCCGCCGGAGGGGCGACAACCGGATCCATGCCAGTTCCGAAGTCCAAGGCTGTCCTTCGCGTATCGGCATAGAAGCAGGCGCGGAGGTCCATTTCTGCTCCGAACTGAGCTAACGATCTGACATCGCGTGTCCGATCATGTCCAGTTTCACGTTTGAATCGTGGGAACGAAGCTTGAAAATGCCTTATAAATCAGTGGGCAATTTTTGATTTGCATTCCCATTTATGGGTCTCAAACCCGTGTCGGTACTGGATGGATGTACAAGATTGTGATTCCTGTCGTCGTGGGTTCGAGTCCCATCAGCCACCCCAAAGAATTCAAGCAAACGGCGGTGTGAGCAATCACAACGCCGTTTTTGTTTTGCCGGCCGCTTTTCCCGTTTCCCATGATGAACGTGCGGTCTTCCGGGCCCGCACCGCTCCTTCCCGCCCTGTTCCGAGCCGCAAAAAACCGTTTGGCCAACGGGGACGGATCCCCGCTCTGCCTTGCCGCGCTTACGTCTGAACGATTGTTTCTTCGCCGGGAATAGTAATTTCAGATTATCGGCACAAATTCTCGATAGTAGGGGTATACACTGCCTTCCATCGACGTTGCAGACACCTGGTTCACTGGCTCCTGCAACATCTTCCTGAAATGCAGTCGAAACGTTATCGGAGTCCTACCATGAAGACCAAGTTTATCGCCGCCCTGCTGGTTGCCGCTTCCGCCTCGATCGCCGCTCCCGCTTTCGCAAGCGGCTATGGTCCGGCGCCGTATTATCGTCCGTCGGTTGGCGCGCCGGCTTCGCAACAAGGCCAGAACGCGCAGACCGTCGCTGCGGAACGCGCCGACGCGCAATCGAATGCGTACGGTGGCGTGAATAGCGTGTCGACCCAATCGGGCTCGCGCAGCGAACCCAAGTCGGGCCCGCAATCGGTGTACTTCGGCCACTAAGCCACCAGCAGTAGCAGTACCGTCAGATCCGCTGCCGCTGAAGGCAGCGATCAAACTGGGCGCCGCGCATGCAGTATCGATGCCGGCGCCCAGTTGCGTTTACGCCGGCCGGCTCTAGTGCGCCCGGCATCCTTCCGTCGCGATCCGGCTATCCGCCTTAGCTTGCCAGCCCCGCATCGATCAACTCGCGCGCCGCGCTAAAAGCCGCCTGGGCGGCCGCATTCTCGGTGGACCACAAGCTATCGATATGCACGAGTTGCCAGTCGACCACCGTCGAATCCTCGCGCAGCACGCGGAAATGCGCCTTGACGCCGGTCAGCACCTGTTCGACGGCCACCTCGATGTCATAGTCGCCATAGCGCGCCTCGTAGTCGCCCATGTCGACGCCCTTCGGCTCCATGTTCGTCTCCGTGGTTTCGCTGATCGCGGGCAAATGAACGAAACGAACGCGCGCGACTCACCCGCGACGCGCCGCCTCGCTCTTCACCCCCGCCATGCGGCCGGCCGCCTAGCAGCAGATCAATTGCAGTCGCCGGAAAGATACTGCCGGCCGTTGCAGTTGATTTCGACCCCACCGCTGCCCGCTTCGGCAACGAGGTCGCATGCCAGCAACTCCGCCGCGACGGACTGCGCGACTTCGGGCGCCGTCTGTCCGACGCCGACGTCGTTCAGACGCCGCAACGCTTCGACCGCTTCGGGACTCAAGGACTTCGACATGGCCGTCTCCGTCGGAATGCTCAATTCATCGTAGCAAGTTTCATCGGCGGATGCAGGCGTGCCGCGTCCGCAGCGGCCCCGGAACACGGTCTGCTACTAGTGAATTGTGCACACAGCCGCGTGTCTACAAACGACGCGCGACATCGAAGGAGAACGACATGAAGCGAGGCAATTGGGCCACTGTAACGGCCACTGCTGCAGCGCTGGCGGCGCTGCTCGCGAGCGGTGTGAACGCCGTCGCGCAGACGGCGTCCAGCGCGCCGCCGGAAAGCCATGCGCCGATGGTCAAACCGCCCGAGGCGGCATCGGGCGCCGGGGGTTCGAGCAACCCGGACAACATGCCGATCAAGCGACCGGCGAAGCCGACCAACGACCACATGTCGCACGAGCCGCCGGCAAGCGGCGCAAACGCGAAGTAGCCGCCGCGCACGCCGCTCGCACTAGCGCAACGTGATCAAAGCCGCGCGATCGACACCTCGGTCGACTTCACCAGCGCGACTACCTCCGAGCCGACTTTCAGTTCGAGTTCGTCGACCGAGCGCGTCGTGATCACCGACGTAACGATGCCGAACGGCGTCTCCACGTCGACTTCGGACACCACCGAGCCGCGGATGATTTCCTTGACCTTGCCTTTGAACTGATTGCGCACGTTGATGGCGGAAATGCTCATTTCAGATGACTCCACAGAAGCGGTTGATAACGGAATGGATCAAATGGGATCGACTTGCTGGAAAGCTCAGACGGCCCAGCGCACCTCGGTCGGCCGCGTCAGACGGCCCGGTTCCGGCAGGCCGTACGGGTCATAGGCCTCGTACGCGCGATGCGCGAGCGTGTCGTCGTTCGGCGCGTTTTTCAGTACGCGTTGCAGCACGTGGTCTTCGAGCGCCGCGAAGCCCGCCGACGCCCGCGCACGCGGCCGCGCAAGCGCGACCGGCTGATCGAGCGCGATGCGGCCGTCCTCGATCAGCAGAATCCGGTCGCCGAGCGCGACGGCTTCGTGCACGTCGTGTGTGACGAGCAGCGCGGTGAAGCGATGCTCACGCCACAGCCGTTCGATCAGCGTGTGCATTTCGATGCGCGTCAACGCATCGAGCGCACCGAGCGGCTCGTCGAGCAGCAGCAATTGCGGACGATGCACGAGCGCCCGCGCGAGCGCGACGCGCTGCCGCTGACCGCCCGAGAGTTGCGCGGGCCAGTCGTTCGCGCGTTCGAGCAGGCCGACTTCGGCGAGCACCGCGCGCGCATCGTCGCGCGCGCCTCGGCCGCGGCCGAGGCCGAGCATCACGTTCTGCAGCACGCTTTTCCACGGCAGCAGACGCGCATCCTGAAACATGATGCGGGTGTCGAGCGGACCGCCATTACCAGCGCGTTTTTCGAGCACGCCCGAGCTGGCTTCTTCGAGACCGGCGACGAGTCGCAGCAACGTCGACTTGCCGCAGCCGCTGCGGCCGACGATCGCGACGAAGCTGCCCCGCTCGATCGACAGATCAAAGCCCGACAGTACCTCGCGCTCGCCATAGCGTTTGCCGACACCGCGCAACTGCACCGCGTAGTCGCTTGCTGGGCGCGCGTCGCTACGGGTCAGTGCGATGGCGGGTTGCAAGCCGGCCGCCCCGTCCCGCTCACTCTCCGCGGCCTCGTTGGCGTCGTGATCCGCGAGCCGCGGCTGCGCGAGTTCGGTCTCGAGGTCGCTGCCGGCGATGCCGCCGAACGTCGTCGCTAGTGTCGTTGCGCTCATGCTTTTGCTCCTCGCTGATAGGCCGGATGCCAGCGCAGCGACACGCGCTCGAGGCTCTTCGCGAGCATGTCCGCGAGCTTGCCGAGCGCCGCGTACAGCAGAATGCCGACCACCACCACATCGGTTTGCAGGAATTCGCGCGCGTTCATCGTCATGTAGCCGATGCCCGATTGAGCGGAAATCGTCTCGGCGACGATCAGCGTGACCCACATCAGGCCGAACGCGAAGCGCACGCCGACCAGAATCGACGGCAGCGCGCCCGGCAGGATCACGTGGCGGTACAGCGCGAAACCTTTGACGCCATAACTGCGCGCCATCTCGATCAGGTTCGCATCGACCGAACGGATGCCGTGGAACGTGTTCACATAGACCGGGAAGAACACGCCGAGCGCGACGAGGAACACCTTCGCCTGTTCCTCGATACCGAACCACAGGATCACGAGCGGAATCATCGCCAGCGCGGGAATGTTGCGAATCATCTGCACCGTCGAATCGAGCACGATTTCCGCGGGCTTGAACAAACCCGTCGCGAGTCCGAGCACGAGGCCGATGCCGCCGCCGATCGCGAAACCGGACACCGCGCGCCACGTGCTGACCTTCACATCCGCCCACATTTCGCCGGACTGGATCAGCGACCATGCGGCCTTCACGACCGCGAGCGGCTCGGGCAGCACGCGTGTCGAGAGCGCGCCGCTGCGCGCGGCGATTTCCCACGCGAGCAGGATCGCGATCGGCGCGAGCCACGGCACCAGATGCGCGCCGAAACGGCGCAACGCGGCAGCGCGGGCGTTGGACGCGGGCTGCGGGGTTGCCCCCGTGGCCGCGCTCAAAGCAGTGTCACTCATGTTGGCTTTTCTCCTTGCCGGTCGATCAGCTCGCGCTCGCCGCCTTCGGCAGATCGCTGGTCCCGACGATTTCGCCGAACGGTCCCGACAGCGGCCCGTTGGCGACCTTGCTCAAGCGTTGCGGCAGCAGCGGAAACACGAGTTCGGCGAAGCGGTAGGATTCCTCGAGATGCGGATAGCCGGACAGGATGAACGTCTCGATGCCGAGCGCCGCGTACTCCTTCATACGCGCGGCCACCTGCTCCGGACTACCGACCAGCGCGGTGCCCGCGCCGCCGCGCACGAGCCCGACGCCCGCCCACAGATTCGGATAGACCTCGAGCTGCTCGCGCCCGCCGCGCTTGCCGCCGTGCAGCGCGGCCATGCGGCGCTGCCCTTCGGAATCCATCTTTGCGAACGACGCCTGCGCACGCGCAATCGTGTCGTCGTCGAGCTTGCTGATCAGCTTGTCAGCGGCGGCCCACGCTTCTTCCTCGGTCTCGCGCACGATCACGTGCAGACGGATGCCGAAGCGGATCTGCCGGCCGCGTGCCGCGGCGCGTGCGCGAATGTCCGCGATCTTCTTCGCGACCGCTTCGGGCGGCTCGCCCCACGTCAGATAGGTATCGATGTGCTCGGCCGCGATATCGTGCGCGGCCGCCGACGAGCCGCCGAACCACAGCGGCGGATGCGGGTTCTGCACCGGCGGATACAGCGCCTTGCCGCCCTTCGACTGCAGATGCTCGCCGTCGAAATCGATCGCTTCGTTGCTGTGCGAGGCCGTAAGCAGCTTGCGCCAGATATGCAGGAATTCGTCGGTGATTTCGTAGCGCGTGTCGTGATCGACGAACACGCCGTCGCCGGCCAGTTCGGCCGCGTCGCCGCCCGTCACCACATTGATCAGCAGCCGCCCGTTCGACAGCCTGTCGAACGTCGCCGCCATGCGTGCGGCGAGTCCCGGCGACGACAGTCCCGGGCGAATCGCGACGAGGAACTTGAGCCGCTGGGTCGCGGGAATCAGGCTCGACGCGACGACCCAGGCGTCCTCGCACGAGCGGCCGGTCGGCAGCAGCACGCCCTCGTAGCCGAGCGTATCGGCGGCGACGGCGATCTGCCGGAAGTAGTCGTAATCGGCTGCGCGTGCGCCTTGGGACGTACCGAGATAGCGGCTGTCGCCGTGAGTCGGAATGAACCAGAACACATTCATGTTGTTGCTCCTGCCTGCTCTTGAAAGAAAACGGTGGGCGCGAGCGCCGGCCGCACGCATCGAGCCGGCAATCGGCAAGGCGCTGCGACGTGTTGAAGGATTGCGAAACGGACGGTGGACTCAGGCCACCGGCAAAAGCGCTGAAAGCCTATGCGCCGGGCGGACGACACCGCGGACACGACCACGCGCGGGCCCTGCTGCAACGAAGATTCGGCATGAGGCTCGACATGGCGACGGTTTTCCTCGACCAACGTGCGCGTGGTGCGCTCGATTCAACGGATGACGGCGACACCGGCGCCGTCTGCATGAGGAAACAGTCTATGGAGCGGTCCGCGGCTTTTGAACGATTTTTTTTAGCTTAGGAATTCCGCTTTCGTGATTAGCCCGGCGCTACCGCATACGGTTGTTGCGCTTTACACACGCGGCCCCGGCCGCCGCACCCCGATCGATATAATGGCGCTCGTTTCCAATCACCCGGTACAGGCCTTGCGATTCGCGTCGCCAGTACGTTGCCGGTGCAATGCATGCACAAAATAATTCTGCCGTTCGTCGCCGGTTTTCTGGCTTCCTTGTTCTTCCGCGAATCGACGCTGGCGCTGATGCACGCCGCCGGCATGATCGACCCCACAGGTTTTTCGACCGCGCCGTTTTTGCCGCTCGGCCTGCCTGAATTCGTCGCAAACGCAATCTGGAGCGCGTGCTGGGCCGTGCTGATGGCCTGGCTCCTGCGCGTCGCGCCGCATCGACACGCGCCGTGGGTACCGGCGTTCGTGTTCGGTGGCATCGTGCTGACGGCCGCGAGCGTGTTCGTCGTCGATCCGCTGCGCGGCATCTGGCCGAGCGGCAACATGCTGCCGCGCCTCGCAGTGGGCTTCGCGGCCAATGCGATGTGGGGCTGGGGCGCGCTCGTGTTCATGCGCGCGTTCATGGCGAGCGAGGCTGAGGAATAAGCGCGTAGCGCGTCAGTTCGCGCAACGCGTAGATTCGCGCGGGCGGGTTCGGGAGACGGCGCGCTCAGTGCACGTTCACCCGCGCAGCGCGGCTAGCGGGTGTCCGTCCGCCGGCCACGGACTGTCGAACATCTTCTCCACATCGGCCTGGTCGACGTCCTCGATGCGCGCGAAACGCCAGCGCGGCGCGTTGTCCTTGTCGATGATGCGCGCGCGAATGCCTTCCACCGTATCGCCGAGCAGGAAGCTCGAGCGAGTCAGATCGAGATCGACACGCAGCACATCGGCCATCGACCCTTCCGCGCGCGTGACCACTTCGAGCGAGACCGCCATCGACAGCGGCGAGCGCTCGCGCAGCACCGCGATCGTCCGCTCGGCCCACTCGGCCGAGTCGCCGCCGCGCTCGCGTTCCTGTTCGAGCGACGCGAGTATCCGCGCGACGTCGGGCAGCGCGAAATGCCGGTCGATCAACGGGCGCGCCTTCGCGAGCGCACTCTCCTCGGGCTGCGGCGAGACTTGATACGCGAGCGTCTCGCGCTCGACGCATGCAACCACATCCGCGCCGCGCTCGAACTCTTCGCGGCTCAACGTAGCGACGAGCGCGGGCAACGCCGCGTCGTCAATATAGACATCGGCGAGGCCCGCGTACAACGCGTCGGCCGCGCCGATCGTCTCGCCCGTCACCGCAAGATAGCGACCGATCGCGCCGGGCGTACGCGCGAGAAACCAGCTCGCACCGACGTCCGGAAAAAGGCCGATACGCGTTTCGGGCATCGCCATCTTCGTCGATTGCGTGACGACGCGCAGGCCGCCGGTGCGATGCGCGCCCTGCGAAATGCCCATGCCGCCGCCCATCACGATGCCGTTCATCAACGCGATATACGGTTTCGGGTACACGAAGATCGCGTGATTGAGGCGGTATTCCTCGCTGAAGAACGTGTCGCGTGCCTGCTGGTCGCCGCGTTGCGCCGCCTCGTACATGAAGCGGATGTCGCCGCCCGCGCAGAACGCGCGCTCATGCCGGCTGCGCACGACGACGGCCAGCACCTCGGGGTCGTCGCGCCACTGGTCGAGCGCCGCATGGATCGCGCGGATCATGCCGGTCGACAGCGCGTTCAGCGCTTTCGGCCGCTCCAGTTCGATGAAACCGATGCGGTTGGTTACGTGGGTCGCGATTTCGTCGCTAGTGGCGGGCGAGGCGGACGTGGACATGGAGAACTGGGCGCGGCGGCGCGGGTTGACGTGGAACTGAACGTTATCACGTGCCTGCCGCTTTGCGTTTGGTGACGGGCTTGGGGGCCGTGTCCGGGGATTCGGCAGGTTCGGATTGGCGCCGCGCGACGGTTTTCTTGCCGCGCACTGCGGCGCTCTTCGATGCGCCCGCTGCCACGGGCTGCGGCGCGCCAAGCCATGCGTCGAGCGTGACGCCGACGAGCGTCTCGAGCGGCGCACTCGGAAACACCGGACACGTGAGATTCAACGCGACGATGCCATGCAGACTCGCCCACAACGCTTCGGCCCACACGGCCGACTCCATCGATGCAACCGACGCCGACAGACGCCCCGCTGCTCGCAATTCGTCGAGCGCGTCGATCATGATGCGCAGCGCAGCGTCGCCGGGGTCGTCGTCGGCGTTGCCTCGGGACGCGGTTGAACCACCGGTCCCGCCGTTCGCGCTTGCATCTTCCGCGTTGCCGCCGTCTTTGCCAGCAGCCGCCGCGCCACCGAGCGCCGCGCCCGTATAGCTCGGATCCTCCATGAAAATCAGCCGGTACGTTTCCGGATGCTCGACGCCGAACGCGACGTACGCGCGCCCGAGCGCCTTCAGCCGTTCGGCGGGATCTGCGATGTGCACTCGCGGCACGAAGCTCGCGAGCAACTGCGCGTAGCCCTCCTCGCACAAGGCCCGCGCGATGTCGTCGCGACTCGCGAAATGCAGATACAACGTGGCGGGCGAATATTCGATTGCGTCGGCGATCTTGCGCATCGACAGCGCGGCAAAGCCTTCGCGCACGACGATGCGCCGCGCGGCATCGAGGATGCGTTCGCGCAGCGCCTGTTTCTGGCGGTGTTTTCGTTCAGCGATTCCCATGATCCGCAATTTACAGGTTGACAAACTGAAAAGTCAATTTAAACTGAACACCGTTTACTGAACGTCGTTTAGTAAATTTTCGTCAGTCAACGAAGTAGCCACGAGCGCACGCGACGAGGTCGCGCCGCCATCTGAAGGAGTCGTCATGCAAGCCACGGGAAAGGTCGGTTTATTCGGTGCCGCGGGCGCGGCGGGTCAAAGCATTGCCGCGGCGCTTGGTGCGGCGGGCCGCGATTATCGGGTGGTCGGCCGTTCACGCGAGGCATTGCAACGGACCTTCGGTGACGACCCGCACGCGGAGATCGTCACCTGGAACCCCGACGACCCCGCCTCGATCCGCGCCGCTGCCGCCGGTCTGCAGACCGTGATCTACCTCGTCGGCGTGCCCTACGACCAGTTCGCGCAGCACCCGCCGTTGATGGAGAAAACGCTGGCTGGCGTGACGGCCGCCGGCGTCGAGCGCTTCATTCTGATCGGCACCGTCTATCCGTATGGCCGCGCGCGCGGCAATCCGATTCGCGAAGATCATCCGCGCGAGCCGCATACGTTCAAGGGCCGCATGCGGCTCGAACAGGAAAAGCTCGTGCTGGCCGCGCATGGCCAGAAAGGTCTCGAAACGCTGGTATTGCGGCTGCCCGATTTCTACGGACCGGGGGTTGAGCGCAGCCTGTTGCACGGTGTCTTCGTTGGCGCCGCTACCGGTAAGCGCGCGCAGGTGCTCGGTCCCATCGACGTACCGCACGAATTCATCTTTCTGCCGGATGTCGGTCCCGTGGTCGAACGACTCACGCGCACGCCCGAGGCTTACGGCCGCTGGTGGCATCTCGGGGGCGCCGGCACGATCACGCAGCGGGAAGTGGCACGCGAGGCGTACGCGCTCGCGGGCCGCGAGCCGAAGCTGATGGTGGCCGGTAAGGGCATGCTGCGCGTGCTCGGGTTATTCAATCCGCTGATGCGCGAACTGGTCGAGATGAACTATCTGTTGACCGAGCCTGTCGTGCTCGATGATTCGGCGCTGGCCACGTTGATAGGGCCGCTCAACAAAACTTCGTATCAGGAAGGGATCAGGCGGTGCTTCGAAGCGGCGCGCGAGGCAGTGCCGGTGCACGGAGTGAATTAGCGGCAACGCGTTGGCGATGCGTTGGCGGAAGGACAGTTCCGCTCAGCCTGCCATCTGCCCGGGCGGAAAATGACCACTCTTGAGTAGTACGGGTGTGCCGTTGCTGATCTGCAAATGCTCGCGCGCAACGGCCTCGATGCGCGGCCGGCCCGCATCGAACGCACGCAGCCAGCCGTCGAGGTCCTCGCTGTAAGCGCCGAAATGATCCTCGAGCGCTTCCACCGAGATCGCGCACGGCACCGGCTCACCGTCTACCAGCGCGGAAAACACGACGGTCAGGTTGGAGTCGCGGTAAGCAGGCGCGTCTTCGGGAAAACGGATTTCCATGGTCGCCTCGTCAAAAGGTGGCGGCGGGAACGTAGCACGCGAGGAAGGCCGCTATGCGCCGCCGATCCTCGCGGGTCCCGCTATGGTACTCGCGCCGCCGGATCACGGTCCAGCGTGCGCGGGCGCCTGATTCAGGGCATCGCGCGCTACGGTGGCGAGTGCTTCGGCCGGCGCTTCGCGCGGCAATCGCCGACACGCTCACTGCCCATCCAGCAAGCGGTCGACGTACTCGCGGGCCGCCCGTTCGACGAACGCGAGCGCCTCTTCTTCGCTGCTGAAGCGTTGCCGGTCGCCGAGTTCGAGCAACGTTTCCATCCGATGCGGATCGTCCGGGCCGGCTTCGGCGAGGCTCACCGAGCCGACGTAAGTACCATCCGCTTTGGCGTGCGCTTCGCCCGACGCGCCCGACGTGCTGCCCCCTGGCACGAGGCGCGCGGCGGCGCTGATGTAATAGCCGCGATAAGGGCCACTGACCCGTTCAGCCATCTTCGTCCTCCTGTTGCGGTTGCGGAGCTGGCGCCAGTCGCGACGGCGCCGCCTTGATGCTTCAGCATGCGGCGCGCCGCTGCACTGGAGGTGTGCGGGCGGCCCGCCCCATTACGATAAGGCGCGTTGCAGCGCGATAAGTTCTGCCCGCGAGCTGCACTCTCCCCGTACCGGAGTCGCGCTGCACGTCAGCCACGCGCGCCGGTCGAACGGTGCAGATCGGCATGCTCCATGCTGTCGAAAAGTACCTATGACGACGCCATTTCGAGGCCAGCGAGCGCAATATGGGAAAATATTTTCTGCAGAATCACGAACTGCCCGAGCCGGATGCGGCGAACCGCTGGTTTGAGTACGCCGAAAGTCATGGCATCGACATCCCCAAAGCGATCAGCATCTGGGAAGACGCGGCCACCGTAGAAGGCGCGGAAGCCCGGCGGCTTGTCAGCGCGGCGGGCATCACCGTCGAAACGACCTGAGCCTCGGCGCGCGCCCCCGCGTTGCACACCGACCGCCTCCAGCCCGGCAGCAACCTCTATCTGAATGAAAGGACACAACACGATGCAATTCACGACGCAACCGCGGCGCGCCGGCCGATTCCACCGCCTCCGATCCAGCGCCGCGCTTGCCCTCGTGCGTCGCGCGTCGCTGTCGGCCGCATTGCCCGCCGCGCTGCTGCTCGCCGCGGGACTGGGCGGCTGCGCGTCGTCGAACACGACCACGCTGATCAATCTGCCGAACGGCCAGACCGGCTTCGCGGTCAACTGCAGCGGCGCCAACGCCGGCTCGAGCTGGGCCTCGTGCTACGTGCAAGCGGGTAAGGCCTGCGGCGCGACCGGCTACGACATCGTGTCGAAAGATAACGACGAAGGCGGCACCGCTGGAGGCAGCGTCGCGAACGTGGCGTCGGCGAATGTGAAAGGCCGCTCGATGATCGTGCGCTGCAAATGAGCCGATTTAAGTTCCGTGCGGCGAGCGAGCCGACTTACGCGGGCGCTCAATGCGCCTGCATCTTCGAGAAGAGATTCAACACCGCGACGCCAGCGACGATCAATCCCAGCCCGATGATCGCCGGCACGTCGGGTACCTGCCGGTACAGCACCAGCGCGACCAGCGTGATCAGCACGATCCCGGCACCGGACCAGATCGCATAGACGATGCCGACCGGAATGCTCCTGAGCGTCAGCGACAGGCAATAAAACGCGATGCCGTAGCCGAGCACGACGACTATCGACGGCAGCAGGCGCGAGAAACCGTCAGAGGCCCGCATCGCGGAAGTCGCGATGACTTCGGCGACGATCGCGATCGCGAGCAGCGCATACGGGGGTACGCGCATCGCGTCAGCTTTTCGCGAGCGCGAGCTTGCCGTAATCGTGACCCAGATGCGCGCACAGCGCTTCGACCACCAGTTCATGATCGGCGCGCTGCGGCAGACCGGACACCGTGATCGAACCGATCACGCCCGCGCCTTCCACCGTCAGCGGGAACGCGCCGCCGTGCGACGCGTACTCGGTGGCCGGCAGACCGTGCTTGTCGGCGAGCGTCGCGCCCGCGAGCTGCATTTTCAGACCGATCGCATACGAGCTACGGCGAAATTGCGCGACGGTGTTGCCCTTGCGGCGCACCCAGTCGACGTTGTCGGGTGTCGCGCCGTCGAGCAGGCTGAAGAACAGCGGCTGGCCGAACGTGCGCACGTCGATCGCGGCGCCAATGCCGCGCGCTTTCGCGACCTCGTGCAGATACGCGCCGACTTGCCACGCACGATCGGCATCGAAACGGGGAAACACAAGGGTCTTTTCCTGAAGGGCGATGACCTGCAGATCGTGAGCGATATCCATGGAGTTCAGAACGGGTCGGAGAATCGGAGTCGATGAGGTCGCCGTCGTGAAGATCCGGCGAGCCTCGTGGAGAATCTGAATTCTAGCGCAGCGTCTGCGCCCGGCTTTCCAGAGCCTTTCCGATAGATGCCGTAGCGGTGGCGGCGCGAAGCTCAATGAAGCCAATCCTTACATGGCTATTGCGCTGGCTGTCTGGCTGGTCTATAATCTTTTCTTCGACGGACGCGGGGTGGAGCAGTCTGGCAGCTCGTCGGGCTCATAACCCGAAGGTCGTAGGTTCAAATCCTACCCCCGCAACCAGAACGAAATCATTGAAGGGTTACAACGCATTGGCGTGTAACCGTTTTTTGTTTTTGTAGCCATGAGCTGACGATTCTCTTGACCGTCAAACCTCAGTCCAACCTCAGGCGAAAAAAAAAAGCGCGTCAACTGAATGGCGCGCCAAACTACGAGGCAATGTACAAGAGAGAAAAGATGACTGTGACGGACGCGGGAGCCTCCATCGCAACCATCACGACCGATGCTATCAGCGCATCCGAAAATCGACTGTCAAGCAACGTCAGACGCGGCGGCGCTCGCCGCATCGAACCTCCCATCGCGCAGTCCCTGCCGGCGCCTCAGTAATCGCCCGGCCGGGTGATAAACTCCTATCACCCTTTCTCGTTCCCTTTCCAATGAAATTCTGTTCTGTCTGCGGCCACGGCGTCAGCCTGAGCATTCCGCCGGGCGACAATCGCGAGCGCTTCGTAT
This sequence comes from Paraburkholderia sp. EG304, assembly GCF_046543485.1. NCBI lineage: Bacteria > Pseudomonadati > Pseudomonadota > Betaproteobacteria > Burkholderiales > Burkholderiaceae > Paraburkholderia > Paraburkholderia sp. EG304. The sequence goes on from NZ_JBKGUA010000044.1 coordinate 28,671, forward strand.
GCGGCAGTTGCGGCACCGTGCATTATCAGAATCCGCGTAATGTGGTCGGCACCGTTCCCGTATGGGACGACAAGGTGCTGCTGTGCCGTCGCGCGATCGAGCCACGCTACGGTTACTGGACGCTGCCCGCCGGCTTCATGGAAATGGGAGAAACAACGGCCGAAGCCGCCTCGCGCGAAACGCTTGAGGAAGCCGGCGCGCGCGTCGAGGTGCAGAACCTGTTTTCGCTGCTGAACGTGCCGCACGTGCATCAGGTGCATCTGTTCTACATGGCGCGTCTGCTCGATCTCGACATCGCCGCCGGCGAGGAAAGCCTCGAAGTGAAGCTGTTCGAGGAGCACGAGATTCCGTGGGACGAGATCGCTTTTCCAACCGTCGGCCAGACGCTGCGCTTTTTTTTCGCCGACCGCGCGGCCGGCAGTTTCGGCCTGCATACCGGCGACATCTTCCGCTCCCTGCGCGAAGGTTGAGCGGCGCGCATGGTTCCCTGGCTCGGAGCTGACGATCCGTTTCCGCCCGTCGAGCGCGCACTCGGCGCCGCGAGCGGCGCGCCCGGTCTGCTCGCGGCAAGCGGCGATCTGCTGCCGTCGCGCCTGATCGACGCTTATCGGCGCGGCATTTTCCCGTGGTATTCGGACGGTCAGCCGGTGTTGTGGTGGAGCCCCGATCCGCGCATGATCCTGCGCCCCGTCGAATTCAAGCTGTCGCCGTCGCTGCGTAAGACGCTCAAGCGGATGTTGCGCGACGACGCGTGGGAAATCCGCGTCGATCAGGATTTCGCCGCCGTGATGCGCGCCTGCGCGCAGGCGCCGCGCCGCGGCCAGCGTGGCACGTGGATTACCGCCGACGTCGTCGAAGCCTATTCGTCGCTGCATCGCCTCGGCGACGCGCACAGCATCGAAACCTGGTTCGAGGGTAAGCGTGTAGCGGGCTTGTACGGCGTGTCGCTCGGCCGGATGTTCTTCGGCGAATCGATGTATACCGACGTCACCGACGGCTCGAAAATGGCGCTGGCCGCGCTGGTCGGCCACTTGCGACGTCACGAAATAGAAATGATAGACTGCCAGCAGAACACGTCGCATCTGGCGTCGCTCGGCGGCCGCGAGATAGCGCGCAAGGCGTTCGTCGCGCATGTTCGCGCGTCTGTCGGCGCACCGGCCATCCCTTGGCGCTTCGACAAGACCGCCCTGCTCGAAATCCTCGCGCGCGCGGCGTAGGAAAAATCAGGCCGAATCCGGGTCCGCCGCCCATCGAATCGCGGCATCAACCGCCAGGCGCGCCGGGTTTGCATTACCAGAGACGCTTCGAGAGCTGCCAACGTGACTCATCCCAACGAGCTGCCTCTTTCGCCGCTTTCCGCGCTGCAATTTTATGCAACGGCGCCCTATCCCTGCAGTTACCTGGACGGCCGCATCGCGCGCTCGCAGGTCGCCACACCCAGTCACCTGATCAATTCGGACGTCTACACGGATCTCGTCAAGGCCGGCTTCCGGCGCTCGGGCGTGTTCACCTACCGTCCGTATTGCGACGGCTGCCGCGCGTGCGTGCCGGTGCGCGTGCCGGTCGAGCGTTTTCAGCCGAACCGCACTCAGCGGCGGGTATGGAGAAAGCACGGCGACCTGATCGCGACCGTCGCACCGCTGCATTACGACGAGGAGCATTACGCGCTGTATATGCGCTACCAGTCGGCGCGCCACGCGGGCGGCGGCATGGATCGCGACAGCCGCGACCAGTACGAGCAGTTCCTGCTGCAAAGCCGGATCAACTCGCGGCTCGTCGAGTTTCGCGAGCCGGCGCCGCTGCGGCCCGATGGACGGCCTGATCCGCGCCCCGATGCCCAAGGCGCGCTGCGCATGATCAGCATGATCGATATCCTCGGCGACGGCTTGTCGTCGGTATACACGTTCTTCGAGCCGAGCCAGCCGCATGCGAGCTTCGGCACCTACAACATCTTCTGGCAGATCGAGCAGGCGCGCAGCCTGAACCTGCCGTATGTGTATCTCGGCTACTGGATTCGCGAGAGCCCGAAGATGGCGTACAAGGCGAATTTCCGCCCGCTCGAAGGCTTGATCGACGGCGAGTGGCGCGTGCTCGATCCGGCCAGCATCGACCTTCCGCCGGTCGATCTGCCGATGCATGGGCGACGCGGACCGCTCAGGCCGTAGCCGAAGCGCCGTCCGTCGAGTCGTCGCCAGGTCCGGCTCGCCGCCAGCAACGCCCTGCCAGTCTCATCGAAGCCCAAAGCCGGTAAAATAGCGGGTTCCCATTTTCCGGCCGTCCGGCTTCATCCCGTGTTCAGTTCCCTTTATCCGCTCGTTCGCGCCCAACTCTTTCGCATGGACGCGGAAGACGCTCACCATCTGACTTTGCGCATGCTCGGCGCCGCCGGCCGCACCGGCCTCGCGGGCGCGCTCGCCTCGCGCGTACCGGATTCGCCGCGCACCGTGATGGGCCTCACGTTCCGCAACCCGGTCGGACTCGCGGCGGGCCTCGACAAGGACGGCGCGTGCATCGACGGTCTGGCGGCGCTCGGCTTCGGCTTCATCGAAGTGGGCACCGTGACGCCGCGCGCGCAGCCGGGCAATCCGCGCCCGCGCATGTTCCGGCTGCCGCAGGCGAACGCGGTGATCAACCGGATGGGCTTCAACAACGCCGGCGTCGACCAGTTCGTGAAGAACGTCCAGGCCGCGCGCTATCGCGGCATCCTCGGTCTGAACATCGGCAAGAACGCCGACACGCCGATCGAGCGCGCCGCTGAAGACTACCTGTACTGCCTCGAGCGCGTGTACCCGTTCGCGAGCTACGTGACGGTCAACATCTCGTCGCCGAATACGAAGAACCTGCGCCAGCTGCAAGGCGCCGACGAGCTCGACGCGCTGCTCGCCGCGCTGAAGGACAAGCAGCAACGGCTCGCCGACATGCACGGCAAGCTCGTGCCGCTCGCGCTCAAGATCGCCCCGGACCTCGACGACGAGCAGATCAAGTCGATCGCCGACACCCTGCTGCGCCACCAATTCGAAGGCGTAATCGCGACCAACACGACGCTGTCGCGCGCTGCCGTCACCGGCATGCCCCATGCTGACGAAGCCGGCGGCCTGTCGGGCAAGCCGGTGTTCGATGCGTCGAACGAGGTGATCCGCAAGCTGCGCGCCGAAGTCGGCGAGGCGGTGCCGATCATCGGCGTCGGCGGGATCTTCTCGGGGGAAGACGCACGCGCGAAGCTCGCGGCCGGCGCGTCACTGGTGCAGCTTTATACTGGTTTCATCTACCGCGGTCCGGCGCTCGTCGCCGAATGCGCGCAGGCGCTGCGCTAAGTATCCGCATCGGCGGCGCATATAGACATAAACAAACGGTATTTAGATGGCGATAGTCTCGTTTGCTATGCTCTCGACCGTCAAAACGTCAGACGTACAAAGGAACACGATGAAATTTGGCCTGCTCAAGAAACTCCTCGCCACCGCGCTGATCGGCGCGTCGTTGACCGCCGTCGCCGCGCACGCGGAAGACCTGCTCGACCAGGTCAAGCAGCGCGGCACGCTGCGCGTCGGTCTCGAAGGCACCTTCCCGCCGTTCAATTCGAAAGCGCCGTCGGGCGAGCTGGTCGGCTATGACGTCGACATCGCCAAAGCCGTCGCGGCCAAGCTCGGCGTGAAGCCGGTGTTCGTCACGACCGAATGGAGCGGCATCATCGCCGGTCTGCAGGCGGGCAAGTTCGATGTGATCGTCAACCAGGTCGGCATCACCGACGCGCGCAAGCAGACCCTCGACTTCTCGCCGGCCTACACGTACTCGGCCGCGCAGCTGATCCAGCGCAAGGACGACACGCGCCAGTTCACGTCGCTCGAAGACCTGAAGGGCAAGAAGCTCGGCGTCGGTCTCGGCACCAACTACATGGACATGGCGAAGTCGGTACCCGGCATCGACGTGAAGACCTATCCGGGCGCACCCGAATACCTGCGCGATCTGGCCGCCGGCCGGCTCGACGCGGCGTTGAACGACCGGCTGATGCTCGCGTACCTGCTGAAGAACTCGAACCTGCCGCTGCGCACCGGCGCTAATGTCGGCACCGGCAACCCGTCGGGCATTCCGTTCAAAAAGGGCAACCCGAAGTTCGCGCAGGCGATCGACGAAGCGATGACCCAGCTCGAAGCGGACGGCACCTTCACGAAGATCTCGGACAAGTGGTTCGGCATCGACGTCAGCAAGCCGATCAAGTAACAACCGCGTAGTCAAACGAAGGGCGGCATCGATCACGATGCCGCCCTTCGCGTTTTTGCGGCCCGTGCGGGGCCTTGGACCCGAACCGCGCGTCGCGTATACCCCAAGCCGCATTGCGCGACCCGCGCCTGAACGCGCGCCAAAGTTTATGATGTGCGCTTTGTGCGTCAATAAGAACACTACCCATGTCCATCACATCCCTGCTGCTCCAATCGCTGCCGGTACTCGCACAAGGCGCCTTGCTGACGATCAAGTTCGCGATCCTGTCGATGATCTTCGGCCTGATCGGCGGCGCCGTGCTCGCACTGATGGGAATCAGCCACAGCCGGCCGCTGAACTGGATCGCACGCGTGTATGTGAGCGTGATGCGCGGCACGCCGCTACTGGTGCAGATCTTCGTGATTTACTACGGCCTGCCGAGCTTCGGCATTTCGCTCGAACCGACGCCGGCCGGCGTGATCGCGCTGTCGGCGAACGTCGCCGCCTATCTGTCCGAGAGCATGCGCGGCGCGATTCTGGGCATCCACCAGGGCCAGTGGCTCGCGTCGTATAGCCTTGGGCTGTCGCGGCGCCAGACGCTGCGCTACGTGATCGCGCCGCAGGCGCTGCGCATCGCGGTGCCGAGTCTGTCGAACAGCCTGATCAGCCTGGTCAAGGACACCTCGCTCGTGTCCGTGATCACGGTGACCGAGTTGCTGCGCAGCGCGCAGGAAATGATCGCGTCGACCTATCAGCCGCTGCCGCTTTATCTGGCCGCCGCGGCCGTGTACTGGGTGCTGTGCCAGGTGCTCGAGTGGGCGCAGCGCTGGTACGAGCGGCGGCTGTCGCTGCCGACGCGGCACTGAGCGCCGCGCACACCCTTTCTTCGCCGTGGCGGCTCATTCGCCAGCGAACTTGAGCCCCAACGCCGCGCGCGCCGCGTCGGCCATCGCGATCATCTGTCGCGACTTGTCGTGCGGCATCAGCGGACTCTCCAGCACACCCGCGCGGATCAGCTCGCAAAAGTGCGCGGTCTCGTAGTTCAAACCACCGCCTTCGAACGGCTCGTCGAGTTCGACGACGCGGCCGTCCGCGTAACGGATGGTCGCGCGCGACGGGTTCCACCACGGCTCGTGCAGCGTCACGTGACCGCCTTTGGCCATCAGCAGCGCATCGCCCTTGCCATGCAGATCGAGCCCGCAGAAGAGCTGCGCGATGCCGCCGCGCTCGTGCTGGCTGTTCAGACTCGCGAACGTATCGACGCCGGTCGTGCCGAGCCGGCCGAAGGTCTGCACGTCGCGCGGCGCGCCGAGCCAGTCCACTGCGAGAAACATCTCGTAGATGCCGATATCGAGCAGCGCGCCGCCCGCGTGCTCGAACGACAGCGACGGATGATCGGCCGGCACGCCAGGCACCGAGCAGCCCGCGCGCACAAGGCCGACCTCGCCGATCGGATCGGCCGCGAGGTGCTCGCGCAACCTTCTGTAGAGCGGATAGAACGGCGGCTTCATCGCTTCCATGAAGAGCCGTTGCGAAGCGCGCGCGGTCTCGAGCACGCGCTCGAGCTGGGCACGATTGATACACGCGGGTTTCTCGCACAGCACGTGCAGCCCGGCTTGCAACGCGGCGATCGCATAGTCGGCGTGGCTGTCCTGCAGCGTCGCGATATAGAGCGCGTCGATGCCGCTCGCGAGCAGCGTATCGAAACTGTCGTAGACGGTACCGCCGAATTCATCGGCGAACGCCTGGGCCGGTTCCGCGCGACGCGACCACAGCGCGGCGAGCCGCGCCCGCGGCACGAAGGCGAGACCTTGCGCGAAGCGGCGCGCAATCCGGCCGGTGCCGACGATCCCCCAACGGATCTCACGTGATGAAGTGGTGTCCCGCGCTGCCCGATCGGTCGGTTGGGCGGTGGCTGCCTGCGGTGCCGCTGTCGTGTCTGTCATCGTGTGTGCAAGGGTCCATGCGGTTCAGAACAGCCGCTATTGTCGCCGATGCCGTTTGAGAATGCGGCGCCCGCGACCAATACGAACCATGCGGCATCACCGCCGCGCACCGACCTTCCACACCCGCGCCGCCGCTGTCACGGCCAGGCACTCACGCATCCAGGCTCACACCGAGGCTCAAACCCGCGCCGGCGGCTCCGCGGAAAACCGGCCGCCGACTTCCTCGGCCGAGTAATCGATCATCGCGAGCGAGGCGAGCTCGGCCTCCTTCGGATCGCGCCGCTCGATCGCTTCGACGACACGCTGATGCGACGCGATCGCGCCCTCCCACTCCCCGCTCCGGTCGTGCACGATCGGGGTAACGGTCGACAGCGCGCCGCGAATGATCGCCGCCATCTGCTTGAAGAACTGGTTGCCGCTCGCGATCACGATACGCGTATGGAACAGTTCGTCGGCTTCCTGATAGCCGGGCTCGCCCGGACGGATCACGCGAAACGCCTCGAAGGCCTCGCGAATCGCCGCGACGTCCGCGGCACTGCCGCGCGCGGCCGCCTGCGCCGAAGCGCGCGGTTCGATCAGGATGCGAAACTCGATCACGTCACGCAGAAACATCGGATCGGGCTTCGCGCGAAAACGCCAGTTGACGACGTCCTCGTCGATCATGCGCCAGTCGCTCATCGGCCGGATGCGCGTGCCGATCTTCGGGCGCACGTCGAGCATGTCGCGCGCGAGCAGCATCGATAGCGCCTCGCGCATCACGGTGCGGCTCACGTCGAATTCCTTCGACAGCACATCCTGCGGCGGCAGAATCGCGCCGTACTTTTCCTCGACGATGCCGCTGACGAGCCCGTCCATTACTTTGCTCACCAGCGAGCGATCCTTGTTTGCGTGTTCCATGACATATCCCCGAAGCGGTGTTGACCCCGCGTGGCCTGTTAATGAAGGGCCCGTACGTATCTGTTATGCAAATAGGATCGTTTTCCGATACGTTGCTAGCTTCGAAACGGTTGCGCCAGTTGGGACACTTCCTGACAGGGTTATCCCTCTGAAGATTTGTTTCGTTCGTGTAACGCAATCTGTTCCGCCAGGCTCAAAGCTCGCTCGTCAAAGCGTGCCTGCGTTACTGGGTTTAATTAGTGCGCATTCGCACGTTGGCGCGATGAAATTGTCTGATTTGCACGGACGTGGTCCGGCGATTGCGTGTTACGGCGAACAAACATGCGGTGGCAAGCCGATCAGGCCGAGTCTTCGTTCGACGCGCTCGCCGCCACCGACGCATAGCGGCCGCCAAAGAACAGCAGCGGCGCGTGCTCGTCGAGCGAGAACACCAGCACCTCGCCGACGAACAGCGTATGGTCGCCGCACGGATGGCGGTCCACCACGCGCGCCGCGAAGCGCGCGGCCGCGTGCTCGAGCAGCACGACGCCGGCAAGGCCATCGACCGCCGCGAAGCGCGGAGCGCAAGTGGGCGCGAAGCGGCTTTGAGCCTCGCCCGCGAAATGGCGGCTGTGCGACTCCTGCGCCTCCGACAGCACGCTGACGCCGAACAGCTCGGCATCCATCAGCCGTGCATGCATGCGCGCACGATGCCCGACCGACACGACGATCAGCGGCGGCTTCAGCGACCCCGACATGAACGCGTTGGCGGTCATCGCGTGAAGGCTGTCGCCGCTGCCGGTCGAGATCACCACCACGCCGGTTGCGAAGCGCCCGAGCGCGTGACGAAAGCGCCGCTCGTCGAATGACGGCGACCGCGCTTCATCGGCTGGCCTATCGGTTTGAGCTGCATTGACGCGCATGGGCGCTCCCCTGCTCGCGGCCGTGCCGCTCGTGGAAGCGCACGATGTCGTCTTCGCCGAGATAGCCGCCCGAATGCACTTCGATGATTTCCAGCGGCGTCTTGCCGGGATTTTCGAGCCCATGCGTGACACCGAGCGGAATGAACGTCGACTGATTCTCCGACAGCGCGAAGCGCTCGATGCCGCGCGTGACGAGCGCGGTACCGCGCACCACGACCCAGTGCTCGGCGTGATCATGATGCCTCTGCAGCGGCAGCCGCCCGCCCGGCTTCACGACGAAGCGCTTCACCTGCAAGCGCTCTCCGTGTTCGAGCGAATCGTAAAAACCCCACGGCCGCGCGACCTTGCGATACCCGTCGGCCTCGCCGGCTTGCTGCGTCTTCAGCTGTGCGACGATCGCCTTCACGTCCTCTACGTGATCCTTCGCGGCGACCAGCACGGCGTCGGCGGTCTCGACCACCACCACGCCGCTCACGCCGACACACGCGACGAGCCGGCCGTCCGAATGCGCGAAGCGGTCGCGCGAACCGTGGAACATCGCGCGGCCGTGCGCAACGTTGCCATCGCTGTCCTTGTTCGACGCATCCCACACCGGATCCGCCGCGCCGACGTCCGGCCAGCCCGCGCCGAGCGGTACCGTCACGCCGACAAGACGCGCGTCGGTACCGATGCGCTCCATCACCGCATGGTCGACCGAGTCGGACGGACACGCGGCGAACGCGTCGTGCGCGAGATGGAGCGCACCGGCATCGTCGATGCTCGCGCCCGCGAATGCGTCCTTGCAGGCCGCCGCGATCAGCGGACGGCACAAGCCGATCGCGTCGAGCCACACCGACGCGCGCACCACGAACATGCCGCTGTTCCACCAGTACTCGCCCGCTGCGAAGTAGCGCTCGGCCAGCTCGGCATCGGGCTTTTCGACGAAGCGCTCGATCGTCCGCGCGCCCCGGTTGCCCAGGGGCGCGTCGGTGCGGATATAGCTATAGCCGATCGCCGCGCGCTGCGGCGGCACCCCGAACGCGACGATCGCGCCGCGCGAAGCATGCGCGAGCGCCTCGTTGAGCGCCGCGCCGAATGCAGCGTGATCGGCGCTCGGATGATCGGCGGGCAGCGCGACCAGGATCGGATCGTCGCCAGCCACGGCCGACGCGCGCGCGGCGAGCGCCGCGACCGTCAGCGCCGGCGCAGTGTTGCGCGCCATCGGTTCGAGCAGCAAGCGCGCAGGCTTGCGGTACGGCTCGACTCGCTCTAGCGTCGGCAACCGCAGATCCTCGCGGCAGACCACCAGCGGCGCGGCGCACGGCGTGGTACGGGCCGCGTCGTGCGCGGCCGAGTCGAATGCATTGCCGAGCCAACGCAGCGTCGCTTCGAGCCGCGAGCGGTCGTCCATCGGACCGGCCAGCTGCCTCGAATTGCGTTCGCGCGACAGCGGCCACGGCCTCCTACCGGAGTCGCCCACGAGAATCACCGGTTGCGCGGTCAGCTCGTGAAGCGCGGCGGCGGATCGGGCCCGCGGCGCGAGCGGATTACCTGGCTCTACTATTCGGTTCATTTGCGATCCTCTCGAATCCAACTCCTGTTCACCGGCCGTTATCACGCCAGCAAGTGCCTCGTGGTCGCAATCGTTTCTAGTCGTACGCGCGTGCCCCTCTGTGCGCGCGTGCTCCCTATGCTTCTCCAAACGGACGCAACGCCCCCGCGCCGCGATGCTCATCGTGTTCCGGCTGCTGCCTGTGCAGCTCGCCGTCGAGCGCGGCGCTGTCGGGCTGACGCAGCTTCGTGAAACCGCCGCGATAGACGTTCTCGACGTAGGACATGATGTTTTCCTGCGCCACCGACGACAGGATCGCGTGATCGGTGTGCTTGCAGAAGGCCACGTGAATGCGCGTGAAACGCGCGAGCCGCGTGCCGCGAGCACCGAAGTAGCGCTCGAGTTCCTCGACGCCTTCGTCGAGCACACCGAACACGAGGTGCGTGTCGACGCCCCGCGCATCGAGGTTGGCGAACATATGCCGCTCGTCCCGAGCGCCGAGTTCGAGGCCGCATAGCCGCTCGATCCGGTCGGCCAGCGTTTCGCCGGTCTTCGCGAGCTGGCGTACCACCAGCTCGCGCACGAGGCCCCAGCCGCCCGTCTCGCCCTTGAGCACGCGCAGCCATTTGCCCGGCTGCTTCATCGAGCGCATGTAGTTGCGCGTCGATCCGAACGCGGAGACGGGAATCATCGGCTTGCCGTGTTCATCGCAGACGTTATGCCATCTGAACTTCTGCACGTTGACGATCACCGCGCCCACCACCGCGGGTTCGCGCGTCGCTGCATGCAGGCCGGTGTAGGCGCCCGAGCAGATACCGACCGGCACCGCGCCCGCATGACCGCGCGCGACGAGCCAGCGCGATGCGCACGCAGCGTCGGCGGCGCCCGCTTGCGAGTACAGCGCGTCGAGGCTCAGCGTGTCGCACGACGGCATGCTGTCGCCGACACCGCCGACGTCGATGCGCAGCGAAGCGATCCCCTGGCGGGCAAGCCGCCGCGCGAAATGTACGCCGAAACGCCCGTTGCCGATTCGCGACACCGCGCCGGTATTGAGCAGCAGCACCGCCGGCGCGTGCGCCGCCGCGGCGCCGTCGGGCCGGCAGTAGATGCCGAACACCTTGCCGTCGTTCAGCCATACCGGCGTCTCGTGCAGCGTCGGCGCGACATAATGGCCGCCCGCCGGCTCTTCGCCTCGCTCGGGCACGCGCGCCACCGCCTGGCTTGTTCGCGTGCTGCCCGCGAGCAGCCAGTTCTCGATGGTTTCGAACGCGGCGTGCGGTATTTCGCTTTCGAGCGGCTCCATCATGAAGCGGCTGTATTCGTCGAACGGGTGACGTTCGAGCTCCACGCCATGTTCGCTGTAATGCGCGGCGAGCGCACCGGTACGCACGGGGTTCAGTGAATCGAGCAGCAGCACGCGCGCGGCCGGCCGGCTCGTCGCGCGATACAGATCCGCCGTGTGCAGGCTTTCCAGCGTATCGCGGTACATGCGAAAGCCATACGCTTCAATGAACTCGTCGGTATCGGGTTCGACCACGCAATCCATCGCCGCCGGATCGTTCAGCCACTGCCGGTAATGCGCGCGCAATTCACGCTGGTAATTCTTGCCCGACAGCACCGGCGACATCAGCACGAGACCGTGCACGTCGCCGAGTTCCTGCGCGGCAAGCGCGGCCAGCATGCCGCCAAGACGCAGACCGCACAAGCTGACCCGCTCGACGCCGGTCGCCGCGCGCAGCTGCGCGACCGCCTGTTTGACGCTGTCGATCCACGCGCGCCACAGGCCGGCGTCGGTCGGATCGCCGGCCGAATCGCCGGTCGCCGGGTAATCGAAGCGCAGCACCGGCATGCCGCGGGCGGCGAGGCGCTCGGCGAGCCGCCGCATGCCGCGATAAGTGCACAGCGTGTCATAGCCAAACGGGGAACACATCACAACGCCATCCGGGCCGTGGGCTGAATGCAACCAGCCGAAGTTGCCGTCGAAGACGATGGGTCTCACAGTCCGCTCCTTACGTTTTCTTTCTTTTGATGTGATTACAACAAAGGTGCTGTCGCCCATATGTGCGTCCTGCCACATTGGTTTGGGCTCCGAATCGAGCAGGGCTCGCGTGTGTCGATGAGCAGGCTGTGCAGTGCAGCATGCCCCGCGCATGGACCGAAGCGCGGCTGATCGCGTCGTTCATGCGCTGTATTGAATGCCGGCGGCCAGGTTGCGCGTGCCGCGAGCATCAGGTGATGGAGAAGGTGCGCCGCGCTCGGACACGCGACACCAAGGCTCGTGGCCAATCACCACGCTACCCTATGACCATTGCCATTTAACTCCCCCCGATCGCGGCTATCTGTACGGCCACCCACACAGTTACGCGGCGCGTGGGGGCAAGATGCAAGACCTGCGACGGCGCCGACCGGGAAAGTCATACGATTGGCTCGCCCGTCACCCGCCGGACAAGGGACCATGGAACGAAGCATCGTCAGGAACATCTTCATCAACTTTGCCGGAGCCGTCGCGCCGACCTTCGTGTCCCTCGTGACCGTGCCGGCCTACATTCATCTGCTGGGCGCCGAGCGCTATGGGGTGATCAATCTGGTGTGGGCTCTGATCGGCTACTTCAGCGTCCTCGATCTGGGCACCAGCCTCGCGACGGAAAACCAGATCGCCAAGGCGCGCGCAACCAACGACGATTCGATCGAACCGATTTTCTGGAGTGCGTGGTTCATGAATCTCGGCACCGGCATCATCGGCGGGGCGCTGATTTATGGCGGCACCATCGTCTACATCACCTACGGCGTAAAAATCGAGCCGGCGTTCCAGCGTGAAGTGATGGCGAGCCTGCCGTGGATCGCGGTCGCGGTGCCGATCACGAACGTCACTTGGGTATTCGCGGGCGCGATTACCGGCGTCGAATGCTTCGCGAGCTACAACATCAACCAGATGCTCGGCACCGCGCTGTTCCAGCTGCTGCCGATCGCGGCGATCTTCTGCTTTTCGCCGTCGCTGGCGTTCGTGATTCCGGCCGCGGTGATCGCGCGCTTCATCGCCGGCCTGATGCTCGGCGTGGCCGCGATTCGCGCGCTCGGCATTCGCCGCATGCGGCTGCCGCAATGGCGCCTGATGATCGGGCTGTTCCGCTACGGCCGCTGGCTGCTGATGTTTTCCGGCGCCAACATGATTGCCTCGACGCTCGACCGCGTGTTCGTCGGCGGACTGCTCGGCGCGCGCTTCGTCACCTACTACGCGACCCCGCAAAATCTGATCAATCGTTTGAACATGCTGCCGCTCGCGATGGTGCGCACGCTGTTTCCGCGCCTGTCGGCGGCGTCGCGCGAGGATGCCGATGCGCTCGCGCACCACGCGCTCGCGTTTCTCAATGGCGCTTTTACGCCGTGCGTGATCGTCGCGCTGTTCGCCTTGAAGCCGTTCCTGCTGCTGTGGCTCGGTCCGCAGCTCGCCGCATCGGCGCCGGTCGCGAGCGTGCTGATCGTCGGCGTGTGGCTGAGCGGCCAGTCGAGCATCCTCGGCAGCCTGTTGCAGGCGCAGACCCATCCCGCGGCGGTAGCGAGCGTCAGCTGGCTTCAGTTGCCGTTTTTCACCGGCGCGTTGTGGTGCGGCATCCACTGGTTCGGCATCATGGGCGCGGCGCTCGTCGTCGTGCTGAAGGCGCTCTTCGATTACGCGGTGCTGCTCGCGTTTTCACGGCTGCATGCGTGGACGATCGTGCGCAACATGCTCGCGCATCTGGCGTTTCTCCTCGTCGCGCTCGCGCTCGCGGATTCGCTCAACTCTCTGCTGCTGGCGATCGTCGCTGCGCTCGCGTTGAGCGCAGCGAACTTCGGCATGTCGCTGCGCGGGTCCAGCGAGTTGCGCGCCGCGCTTTACCGGCTCTGGCTGCGTTTGGTGCCGTCCTCCGGTCGGGCACAAGGCTGAGACCCCCCATCACAACAGTTCGAACGTATTGACGAACGATGCGCCGTCGCGCTCGCGCCGCCGCTGCCCGAAGCGTGCCTGAGCGCCGCGCACCTGACGCGTGAGACCGATGTACGGCACACCGTGTTCGAGGTACGGGCCCTCGGTTTTGCGAAAGCCGAACTGCTCGTAGAACCCGCGCAAGCCAAGCGGCGCACTCACGCGCGTGGCGCGGCCCGGCCAGCGTTCGGCGACCGCTTCGAGCACACGCTCGATCAGCATCTCGGCGGTGCCGTCGCCGCGCCGCAGCGGACTCGTCAGCACCTTGTCGATCGTGACTTCCGGATCTTCCGAATCGCCGGGCTGCACCCGCGCATAGGCGAGCACCGGCATAGGACGTGCCATGTCGTCGACCGCGAACACATGCAAAGCGTGCTCGTCGCGACCGTCCGCGTCGAGGCACACATGCGACTGCTCGACGACGAATACCGCACTGCGCGCACGCAGCAGGACATACAACTCACGTGCAGATAGCTGATCGAACTCCAGCGTTTTCCAGTTCATCACGCCCCCGGCGGTCAAAATATTTGGCGAGACCGGCGATGGCTGCCGTGCGCGACGGCAGGCCGATCCATGACGGTCCCTCATCATCGACTACACGGTAGCCTGCGCGAAAGACGTGCTTCCGTGCGCCATCGCACTGACGCTCGGGGTTGCCGATTCTTAAATACGAGCCAACGAAGCGCAGTCTCACCACGTGCCCCGGTATCGCAGATGGCTTCACACAGCCCGCCTGCATCACCGCACTGCACCATCGCGCACACACACTGCGGTCTTCGCACCGCACGAACCCACCTACGAAAATCAGGCGCCCACGATCATTCGATCGCGGCACCCATCGGCAGACCTTTGACCATAAGGGGGAGCACTGCATGAAAACTGCATTGAGACGCATCCTTTCAGAATCCGCACGCCTGGATGTCCCGGTGGAAAACCTCGCCGACGACGCCGATCTCTATGCTGCCGGACTCTCATCGCTCGCGACCGTGCATCTGATGCTCGCTATGGAAGACGAATTCAACGTCGAAATTCCTGACCGAATGCTGACGCGCCGCCTGTTCTCGAGCATCGACTCGATGGCCGCCGCGATGACGGAGTTGCAGCAGGCCAAGGCGGCAGCATGAGTGCGCCGCTGCTGGATCAGGCCGCCGCAGCGGCCTGCGGGGCGGCCGCGAACTCGACTACCGATGCACAGACCGGCGCTGGCGAGAGCCCTGCCGCCGGGGCGCTGACCGCGCTCGACAGCGGTCCCGAATGGCGTGCTGCAGCGCATCGGTGCGCGGCGATCGCCGCGCAGTACGCGGACGCCGTCGACCGTGACGCGCGCTTTCCGGTCGAGGCGTTCGACGCGCTGAAGGCCGAGCGTTTGTTATCAGCGATGGTGCCGACCGCTTACGGTGGCGCGGGTCTGTCGCTTGCCGATATCGGCGCGATCTGCGAAACGCTTGCCCAGGGTTGCGCATCGACGGCGATGATCTATGCGATGCATCAGATCCAGGTCGCGTGCATCGACTCTCATCGCGGCAACTCGGCCTGGCAAGCGAGCCTGCTCTCGCAACTGGCCGAGCAGCAATGGCTGCTCGCGTCGGCGACCTCGGAAGAAACGATCGGCGGCAACATGCGCACGAGCGCGTGCTCGGTCGAGCTCGATGGCGCGCGTTTCCGGATCGAAAAGCTGGCACCGACGATCTCGTATGGCGCGCACGCCGACGGCATTCTCGTTACCGCGCGGCGCACCGCCGAAGCGGCCGCGTCCGACCAGGTGCTGATCGTCGCGCTGCGCGCCGAAACGCAGCTCGAGCGACGCGGCGGCTGGGACGCGATGGGCATGCGCGGCACCTGCAGCGAGGGCTTCCGGCTCATCGCGACGGGACTCGCAGAACAGATCCTCGCGACGCCGTTCGCCGACATCGCAGATCAGACCATGCTGCCCGTGTCGCACACGCTGTGGGCGTCGGTGTGGACCGGCATCGCGATCGACGCGGTCAATCGCGCGAAAGCGTTCTTCCGCGCACAGGCGCGCGCGAAGCCCGGCACCATGCCGCCGGCCGGTCTGCGGCTTGCCGAAGCGGTCGGGCTGCTGCAGATGATGCAGGCGCGTCTGTCGGTCGCGCTGGAAGCCGCGCGCGCCGCGCATCAGGCGCGCGAGGGCGCAATCCCGGCGGACGCCCCGCTCGCGGCGATGCTCGGGTTCGCGTCGGACATGAACACGCTGAAGACCAGCATCTCGACCACCGCGCTGCAGGTCGTACAGGAAGTGCTGATGATCTGCGGCATGGCGGGTTACAAAAACGGCACCCCGTATAGCGTCGGCCGCCATCTGCGCGACCTGCACTCGGCGCCCCTGATGATCAATAACGACCGTATCGCGCAGAACACCGCGAGTCTGCTGCTCGCGCAACGTCCTGCCGCGCCGGGGAGACCCTGAATGAAGCTGATGACCGATACCGCCGCTGCTGCCACTGCAGCGGCGGCCTGCGCCGCCGAAGTGAGGCCTTCGCTCACGCTGCGCGACGAGATGCTGGCCGCCGGCCTGCTGATCGACACCGGCGAGAACGGACTGTATGGCCGCAGCCAGATTTTCGAGGACGTGATCGATCGATTGAACGTGGCGATCACGCATCTCGGCAAAGATCAGCAACCCGAAGTGCTGCGCTTTCCGCCCGCGATGCGCCGCACCGACTTCGAGGACAGCGAGTATCTGAAGAGCTTTCCGAATCTCGCGGGCACCATCCATTCGTTCTGCGGCGACGACATGGGCCACCACCGTCTGCTGCGCGCGCTCGACGATGCGATGGCCGACAGCGACGACGACCGCGGCGACGCGTGGCTCGCGCAACAGAAACCGACGCGCGTCGTACTGACGCCGGCCGCCTGCTATCCGATCTATCCGGTGATGGCGCGGCGCGGCCCCCTGCCCGCCGGCGGCCGCACTATCGACGTGCTGTCGTACTGCTTCCGCCATGAGCCGTCGCTCGATCCGGGCCGGATGCAAATGTTCCGTCAACGCGAATACGTGCGTCTCGGCAGCCCCGAGCAGGTGATGGCGTTCCGGCAGATGTGGATCGAGCGCGGCTCGTTGCTCGTGAAGCTGTTGGGCCTGCCCGCCGAAGTCGATCTCGCGAACGATCCGTTCTTCGGCCGCGGCGGCAAGATCGTCGCCGATAGCCAGCGCGCGCAGGCGCTCAAGTTCGAATTGCTGATCTCGGTCGCCGATCCGCGCGGCAAGACGGCCTGCCTGTCGTTCAACTATCACATGGACCACTTCGGCGCGATCTGGAAGATTGCGTGCGACGACGGCACGACCGCGCATACCGGTTGCGTCGGCTTCGGCATGGAACGCATCACGCTCGCGCTGTTCCGTCATCATGGGCTCGACGTCGACGCGTGGCCCGACGACGTGCGCGCGCTCCTGTGGGGCGATACCGGGACCCGCGTCGCGGATGCGCTGCAGGCGGCGCAATCTACGCAAACCGCAGCCGTCGCCGGGGAGCACGCATGAATCCAGCGCCGACTTCCGCGCTTGCCGGCTCGCTCACCGACTCGTCGCTGCCGCAACGCGCAGGCGCTCCGCCGACGCATCGGGAGACCCACGCGGCGCCCCGTGCCGGCAGGCAGCCGCGCGAGCACGTAGCGCACGCGCTGCATCAGGGCGAACGCGTGTGGCAGGAGACCAACTGCTACGTCGATCTGTGGATCGAGCTGCTGCACGGCTTCGGGCTCGATCCGCGCGCGGCGCTCGCGTTCACGGTCACGCAGGATTTCGAAGGCGATCAGTTCACTTTCTTCAAGTTTCCGCTCGACGATCTCGAACGGCTGTATGGCACCCAGGTGCAGGAGCTCGCGATCTACGATTCGCTCGAAGAACGCGTGCTCGCGCAAACATTGCGCGGCCACACCGTGCTCGTCGAAGTCGACGGCTACTACCTGCCCGATACGCGCGCGACCTCGTATCGCAGCGAGCATCCGAAGACCACGATCGGCATCGACTTCGTCGACACCGCCGCGCGCCGCCTCGGCTATTTCCACAATACCGGCTACCACCAGCTCGAAGGCGACGATTACGACGGCGTGTTTCGCAAGCTGCCGCATTTCACCGGCCAGCCCGATCTGCTGTTTCCGTACGTCGAGTTCGCCAAGCAGGCGCGGCCCGCGCTCGAAGGCACCGCGCTCGCAAAGGCGTCGGCAGAACTGCTGTGCGCGCATCTGGAGCGGCGTCCGTTGAGCAATCCGATTTCGCAATGGCGTGCGGCGTTTCCCGCGCATCTCGATACGCTGTTCGAGCGCGACGAGGCGTACTTCCATCTGTACTCGTTCAATCTGATGCGGCAGCTCGGTGCGAACTTCGAGTTTCTGTCGAAGTATCTGCAATGGCTGTCCGCGCAAGGCTTCGAGACGCCGCCGACGATCCCGGCCGCCGCGCAACGCATCGCGTCGGAGTCGATGGTGATGCAGTTCCGGCTGATTCGCGCGCTCGCGCGCGGTCGTCGCGATAGCTGTGAAGACTGCTTCGATGTGCTTGAAAGCGCCTATGAACAAACGCTGCCGCCGCTAGCCGCTCTGGTGCGCTAATGCGTTGATCCGTTGATGCGCGTGCTTCGTGCCGCGCGGCTTTTCCGGGAATTGACCGTGGATGTATCGACACTCGATCCGGCGGCTGACGAGAGCGGCGCCGGCCGTCCGCGCGCGGCCGGCGCGCTCTCTCTATGGCCGCAACGGCTCGACACCGGCTGGGCTTGTCTGAGCACCCCACCCAACGCCTATGCGTCACCAGTCGATCTGCCCGCGCAAGGTTGGCTCGCCGCGCCCGTACCCGGCACCATCGCGAGCGCGCGGCGCGCCGCCGGACTGCTCGATGTCGATCACCCGCCGCCGCTCGCGTTCGACGATCACTGGTATCGCGTTACGCTGATCGGCACCGGTCGGCGCCGCTTGCGCTTTCATGGACTCGCGACGCTCGCGCAAGTGTGGCTCGACGATGTGAAGCGGCTCGATTGCGCATCGATGTTCATCGCCCATGATCTGGATATCGAACTGAATGGCCGTGCGACGCTCGTGCTGTGCTTTCGCTCGCTGACGCCGGCGCTGGCGGCTAAACGCCCGCGTGCGCGCTGGCGGCCACGGCTCGTCTCGCCGCCGACGCTTCGCAACGTGCGCACCACGCTGCTCGGCCATATGCCCGGCTGGTGTCCGTCCATCCAGGCGGTCGGGCCGTGGCGTCCGATCGAGATGCTCGGCGACGCGCCGCACGCATTCGACACCATTGATCTGACCAGCCGGCTCGAGCACGAGGATGGGGTTGTTTCGTTGACGTTACGTTTCGTACACCCCCACGACGTCGCCGCCTGCCGCGCGTCACTTGCGTGCGGCAACCATGTTTCGTCTTTGCAATGGCACGATGCATATACACTCACCGGCGACGTGCGCGTGCCTGACGCGAAACGCTGGTGGCCGCATACGCACGGAGAGCCCGCTTTATATCCTCTGACGTTGCAACTCGCCGATGGCGACGTGATCAGTGAGTCGCTGGGCTCGATCGGCTTTCGTCGTATCGAAGTGGATCACGGCGCCGATGCCGCGGGCTTTACCTTGCGCGTGAATGACGTGCCAGTGTTCTGTCGCGGTGCGTGCTGGACCAGCGCCGATCTCGTCACGCTGGCAGGCACCGAAACGCAGTTGCGCCATACGTTCGAGCTCGCGCGCGCCGCCGGCATGAACATGCTGCGCGTCGGCGGCACGATGCTCTATGAATCAGATCTGTTTTATGTCCTCGCCGATGAGTACGGCATGCTGATATGGCAGGACTTCGCGCTGGCGAATTTCGATTACCCGAACGATGCCGCATTCAGCGCACTGATCGAGCGCGAAGCGAGCCAGTTCCTGACCCGCACGCGTCGCTTCGCGTCGCTCGCGGTGCTGTGCGGCGGCAGCGAGGTCGACCAGCAGGCGGCGATGTTCGGACTGCCCGCGGCGCGACGCGCGCAACCGTTGTTTACCGAGCTGCTGCCCGCGCTCGTCGCGCGCGAACGCGCGGACGTGCCCTATGTCAGCAATTCGCCATCGGGCGGCGCGTGGCCGTTTTCGACTAACGAGGGCGTCACGCACTACTACGGCGTCGGCGCGTATCAACGGCCGCTCGCCGACGTGCGACGCGCGCAGGTGCGCTTCGCGGCCGAATGCCTGGCATTCGCCAACGTCCCCGACGACGCGACACTGCACGACTCGCTCGGCACGATCCACACGCACGATCCGCGCTGGAAAGCCGCCGTGCCGCGCGATGCCGGCGCAGGCTGGGATTTCGACGACGTGCGCGATCATTATCTGCAGGCGCTTTACGGCGTCGAGCCGGCGCGCTTGCGCTATGAAGACCCGGCGCGCTATCTGGATCTGTCGCGCGCGGTGGTTGCCGATCTGATCAGCGACGTGTTCGCCGAGTGGCGGCGCGCGGGCTCACCGTGCGGCGGCGGCCTCGTGTGGCAGTTGCAGGATCTGCGCGCGGGCGCGGGCTGGGGCTTGATCGACGCGACGGGACGGCCGAAAAGCGCGCTGCACGGCTTCGCGCAGACGCTTCAGCCATTGCAGGTCACGCTGACCGACGAAGGCCTCAACGGCCTCGATATCCATCTGATCAACGAGCGGGCGCAAACGTTTAGCGGCGAACTCGAACTGGTCTGTCTGCGCGACGGCAGCGTGAAGATCACGTCCGCACGCAGCGCGCTGACGCTTGCCCCGCGCAGCCTGCAACGCCTCAGCGCGGCCGCGCTGCTCGGCCAGTTCTTCGATCTGACGCACGCGTACCGCTTCGGCCCGCGCGCGCACGATGTCACCATTGCAACGCTATACGATGGCGCGAGCGGCGAGATCGTCTCCGAGGCGTTTCACCTGCCCGAGCGTAGCGTGCACGCGCATCATGACCTCGGTATGACCGTTGAGGTCGAGCGTCGTGGCGACGGCAGCGGCTGGCAGCTCGCGATCGAAACGAAGCGCTTCGCGCGCTTCGTTCATATCATTGACCGGCACTATCGCGCGGCGCGCGACTGGTTCCATCTCGCGCCGAACCGGCGCTGTATCGTGCCGCTTCATCCGCTCGAACCGCTGCTGCCGAGCGCGTTCGCCGCATCGCCGCAAGAAGTCGTTGCACCTGCATCGAACGCGGCCTTTAAAGTGGATGAAACAAGCGCGGCGCCCCAAGGGGAAGTCCGCGCGATCAATGCGCTTTCCGCCATCTTTTACGGCTAGTGGTGATTCCGAACTAGTCGCAGGCCCGCGAGGCGCGCCAGAGCCCGCTTCGCATCTCTCGAACTGTCTGCTCCGCGCACTCACTGTTGGCTCGAACGCGACTGTTAGCGGCTCTGAGAGGCTTTGCGTGCGACAGCGTACGCACTCCATTTAACACTTCTGAATCATTTCCGACACTTCAGGTCGAGCGCTTCAAAACGTGCATGCGGCGCCAGGTTCAAATCTGAGACAGCTTCGACAGCCCCCCTGTTTTTGGCCGTGAAGCCTTTGATATCAAGGGGTTCCCCGAAACCCGAAGCTTTCATCGGATGCATTGCCCATCCGGAGGGGGTGTGCAGAACTGAAACAAAAAGCCGCTTTTCCCCTCCCGACGCACTGCGGGTTTGTTCGCTGCGCCGCATCAGCACGCGTTTTCCCTAACGTTGGCACGGTCCTCGCTATTACCTTCACGCAACAGAGTGCCACCGCACACGAGCGCAACAACAGAGGCGGCGGCAGACAGGCCTAAAACGGGGCCGGTGCTGTTCATCCTAGCTGCTCGCCGGGCAGCCCTGTCCCGAGGATGCGGGCATCGGATCAAATAAACGGAGAGAGTCGCGCGAGGCGCGGCTGTCATGCGAGGACCGATCATGTTGACACTTCAATCCGATTTGCACGGTAACCATCTGCTGGGCGCATTGCCGTCGCACGAATGGCAAGCACTGGCCCCCCACCTCGAACTGGTTCATCTGCGCACCGAGCAACTGCTATGCGACTCGGGTCAACGGATCCATCATGTTTACTTCCCCACCACCGCGATCATCTCGATGCTCTCGACGATGGAAGACGGCAGCTCCGTCGAGATCGCCGCGGTCGGCCGCGAAGGCATGACCGGCGTACCGGTCCTGACGGGCGGCGAAACCATGCCCAACCGCGTGCAGGTGCAATGCGCGGGCTTCGCCTACCGGATGAGCGCACAGGCGCTCAAGCAGCAGTTCGCGCGGTCCGACTTTCTGCGCCGCCTGATGCTGCTGTACATGCACGCTCTTCTGACCCAGGTCGCGCAGACTGCCGCATGCAATCGCCATCACGCGCTCAACAAGCAACTGTGCCGCTGGTTGCTGATCGAGGTGGATCGCGTCGCGTCGAACGACCTGACCGTCACGCAGCAGCTGATCGCCGACATGCTCGGCGTGCGCCGCGAAGGCATCACCGAAGCGGCCGGCAAGCTGCACGACGAAGGCCTGATCCATCATAGCCGCGGTCACATCAAGGTGCTCGACCGCAAGGGCCTCGAAGCCCGCGCGTGCGAATGCTACGGCCTCGTGAAACGCGAATTCGATCGTCTGCTGCCGCGCCTGCGCCAGGCGGAGACCGTCGAATAAGCGGGACGCCGCTCGATGACCGCGGTCGATTTGCCTATGTTTAGGGCTACTTCTCGATGTCTCGACGTTCTCTTCGTGATTGCAGGCGGTCTGCTAGCGCACTGGATGCGCTTTCCCACAGCAATCGCGCTAGCCGATACCCAGCGCCTTCTGATTGCGTTCAACTGTGTGCTAGTTCTGCTGCTGTTTCCGGGCTTCGGTGCCTATGAGACGTGGCGCGGCAAGGCGCTCGCGCCAGTGCTCGCGAGAATCGCCGCCGCGTGGGTCGTGGTGGTCGCAACCTCGCTCGTGCTCGCGTTTACGCTGCATCGGACGGATGCGGTGTCGCGCCTATGGTTCGGATATTCGACGCTGATCTCCGGCGCGTTGATCATCGCGACCCGCTGCTTCATGCACGTGGTGCTGCGCTTCGTGCGCCGCCGCGGCATGAACGCGCGCACCGTCGCGATCGTCGGCGCACCTGGCTTTGCGCGCACGCTGCTCGCGCATCTCGAGCATGCGCCGCAAGCGGGCTTCAGACCGGTGTGCGTGTTCGACACCAGCGTGGAAGGCCCCGACGCGTATGGCGCGCGTCTGGCCCGCCTACCCGTGCTGACAGATCTGGAAGCGTTCGCGACGAAGGTGCGCGACGAACGCGTCAACGAAGTGTGGCTCGCGTTACCACTTTCAGAGGAACACACGATCTACCGCTTCACGCGCATCTTCAGACACGACTTCGTCAATCTGCGCTTCATTCCCGACGTGCGCGGTCTGTCGCTGTTCAATCATGCGATCGCCGATGTTGTCGGTTTGCCGACGCTGAATCTGAGCGCGACGCCGATCTCGCCGCCGCAGATGTGGCCCAAGCTGATATTCGACCGCCTGTTGGCCGCGCTCGCGCTGCTCGCGCTCGCGCCGGTGTTCGTCGTGCTCGCGATCGGCATCAAGCTCACGTCGCCGGGACCCGTGTTTTTCCGGCAGATCCGC
The DNA here is from genome assembly GCF_046543485.1 of Paraburkholderia sp. EG304. NCBI lineage: Bacteria > Pseudomonadati > Pseudomonadota > Betaproteobacteria > Burkholderiales > Burkholderiaceae > Paraburkholderia > Paraburkholderia sp. EG304. Next base: position 51,677 of record NZ_JBKGUA010000044.1, read on the forward strand.
AAGGGCGTCGATGGTCAGCCGTTCTGGATCTACAAGTTCCGCTCGATGAGCGTGCACCGGGAAGAGCACGGTCAGATCACGCAAGCGACCCGCAACGACTCGCGCGTGACGAAGCTCGGCAGCTTCATGCGCCGCACGAGTCTCGACGAACTGCCGCAGTTTCTGAACGTGCTGCTCGGTCAGATGTCGGTGGTGGGTCCGCGTCCGCATGCGATCGAACACGATGATCTGTACAAAGACCAGGTGTATGGCTACATGCACCGCTACCGCATCAAGCCCGGCATCACCGGCTGGGCCCAGGTCAACGGCTATCGCGGCGCGACCACCAAGGTCGAGAAGATGGAAGCGCGCGTCAAATTCGATCTCTTCTATATCCAGAACTGGTCGTTCTGGTTCGACATGAAGATCGTCTTCATCACGATTTTCAAGGGCTTCGTCGGCCGCAACGCGTTCTGATCAAGCCGTCGAGCGGATCGCATCCAGGAGTGCCGGTCATCGTGCCGGCGCCGCGGCGCGCTGCAAATGGAAACGCCAACTCCGGCGGCTCGATCGACAGCCGCCATCGTTGACGCAAGATAAAGAGCCGCGGCGGCCCCCGTCATCGACGGGCCCGCCGCGCGACACCGCCGCTACAGGAACTGGCTGACGTCGGTCTGGAACCGTACCGCGAGCGCCTTGGCGACTTTCTTGCTGATCGCGCGGCGCCCCGCGAGAATATCGCTGACCACGGTCGGCGACGCGATGCCGGCCAGATCTTTCTGCTTGAGACCATGCGTGATCAGCAAATGGCGCAGCACCTCGCGCGGCTCCGCTTTGGGAATCGTAAGGTTGCGTGCTTGCCAGTGACCGACCAGCTCCTTCACGATCGCGTGAAGATCCGCGAGCGGATCGTTGTCCTCGCCACTTAGATGATCGGACAGCGAGTTTGCGATGCGCACCATCTGGTGATAATCCTCTTCGGTGCGAATCGGCGTGATCGGCAACTGGCTCTTCAGCGCAGCCCAGGTTGCGGCAATGTCGGGAAAGGGTCCCGGAAGGCGATCGGCATTCATGAGTTTAAATTCGTCCTCGTCCAAAAGCCGTCGGCGCGTTAATCGGTGACGCGCGAATGACGACTGCCTGTTGTAGTGAATCGCCGTGGCACGCCGAATTGCCAGCACTGCGAACTTCGCAGTGAGGTCATTCAGCGGTCACGATAGCGAACGTCTGCTTCAGGTCGTTATGGCCACGCGAGGCATGCTGCGCCAGCGAATATCTCGCCCGTAGCGCGTGGCGCGCACCCCGATGTCGTTTTTTTGAAGTCCAGTCCTGCCTGCTTGAGAATGGCCCGCCGCGGCTCGCCTTGCACGCGCGGTGCGTTTCGCGCGATACGCGATACGCACTGCCGACACAAAGCGCGAAGCGAACGCGCCCACACCAATAGCCGCCCGGACGCGTTGGTCAGAACGGCTCGTTACTGCCTGTTGCGAAATCACTGCATGACGACGAAAACCCTTTCCTCTCCTATCGAAAACTCCACGAGGCGAGTACAGCGAAAGACCCTCGCCTCATTGCCTCCACCTGCTTTTCGGCGCCGTGTCGCTGGCGATGCCGAGTTCGCGCGTCGCGAGATCGGACTCCGCCCACGTCACCTGATCTCCCAGTTCCGCCGCCGGCAGACCCTGAGCGACTGCCGCAATCGTGCGCGTAACCTCGGCCATGAACGCGCGCCGGAACACCTGAGCCGAAAACCGTTCGGCATTCGCGCGACAGGCCGCTGGCGTGATGTACGCGCTCAGCCGCTCGAAGCGGTTGATCGCGTCGAGCAGCGATACCGCCGTCTGACGCGCGAAGAACACGCCGGTCGGATGCGGATCGCCGACCGGTACGACCGTTTCGAGCGCTCCGCCCTTGGCGAACGCAATGACCGGCGTGCCGCAGGCCTGCGCTTCGAGCGGCACGATGCCGAAATCTTCCTCGGCGGCGAACACGAAGGCTCGCGCACGCGCCAGACAATCCTTCAGTACGCCCAATGGCTGATCACCGAGGACCGTCACGTTCGGTCCGGCTTTCGCGCGAATCGACGCCATCTGCGGCCCATCGCCGATCACGATCAGCTTGCGCTGCGGCGTGGCATTGAATGTCTCGACGATCAGATCGATGCGTTGATGCGGCACCATCCGCGACACGCTCAGATAGAAATCGTCTTTCTCGGCGCGCAGTTCGAATTCGTTCACGTCGACGGGCGGCGGAATCACCGCGGCATCGCGCCGATAGGTTTTCAGCATGCGCCGCGCGACCGATTGCGAATTCGCGATCAGACGATCGACGCCATTCGTCGATTGCGCGTCCCAGCCGCGCAGATAATGCAGCAACACCCGCGCGGCCCACGACTTCGGTCCGCGCAGCAGATTCGCGTCGCGCAGATACTGATGCTGCAGATCCCACGCATAGCGCATCAGCGAATGCACGTAGCTGATGTGCGTCTGATGTGGGCCGACCAGTACGCCCTTCGCGACCGCGCAAGAACTGCTAATGATCAGGTCGTAGCTCGACAGATCGAACCGTTCGACGGCAAGCGGCATCAACGGCAAATACGCGCGATACCGGGTGCGCGCAAACGGCAGGCGTTGTATGAACGACGTGGTGACCGGCTTACCGGCTAGCGGCGCGCGATCTTCGAGAAAATCGACGACGCTGAAAACATCGGCGTCGGGAAAGCACTCGATGATCTGCTCGAGCACTTTCTCGGCGCCGCCGGGAGCGACCAGCCAATCGTGCACGATCGCCACTTTCATATTCCGCCCTATCTGTCACGAAACGCCACCTGGCCTCAGAGAAGAGTGTATGTGCCACGTTCCTGACTGTGCGTGCGCGTGCACACATTCGACGTGCGACAGTGCGCGAGTAATTCGCAGAGTCCGTTTGCGTCTGCAAAACCACGGCTTTATTGCTGAGCTTTCGTCTGTGCACACGGCTGATGTTTACGTCGTCACGTCTTCTCACTAGTCCAACTCACGCGTTGCGATCGGAGCGCTGCGCGAGCGGGCGGCACGTGACGTGGCGGGCATCGCGCGCGGCTAGCATCGATGGCGAATGGTCTGCGCGCGGAGCCAGGCATTTTCCGCCATGGGTGCGCGATTGCCGCCGCGACGGGCGAGCGCAATAAAAAACGCGTGCGAACCGCTGGAGCGGTTCGCACGCGTCAGAGCGAACAGAAATGCAGCCGCTTAATTCTGGCCGTACGTGATCGTTTGCACGCCGGTGTCGGTGCCGAGCAGGCACACATTCGCGCCGCGGCCCGCGAACAGGCCGACCGTGACGACGCCGGGCCATGCGTTGATATGCGCCTCGAGCGTGCGCGGGTCGCTGATGCTCAAGCCCTTCACGTCGATGATCTCGTTGCCGTTGTCGGTGATGAACGGCGCGCCCTCTTTCGTCACACGCACGACGGGCACGCCACCGAGCGCCGTCACGCGGCGGCCGATCGCGGTGCGCGCCATCGGCAGGACTTCGATCGGCAGCGGGAACTTGCCGAGCGTTTCGACAACCTTGCTCGCATCCGCGATGCAGACGAATACTTCCGACACCGACGCGACGACCTTCTCGCGCGTCAGCGCGCCGCCGCCGCCCTTGATCATCGCACCGCTGCGATCGATTTCGTCGGCGCCGTCGACGTACACCGGCAGCGAGTCGATCTCGTTCAGGTCGAGCACCTTGAAGCCGTGCGATTGCAGACGCGCGGTGGTGGCGAGCGAACTCGACACGGCGCCGCGATAGCGGGATTTGGTGGCGGCCAGCGCGTCGATGAAACAGTTCGCGGTGGAGCCCGTGCCGACGCCGACCACCGAGCCTTGCGGTACGTTGGCGTTCACGTAATCAGCGGCGGCCTGGCCGACCAGTTGCTTGAGTTCGTCTTGAGTCATGGGAGAGGCGGGAAAAGCGTGAAAAACCGATAGTTTACCGGAGTGGCGGGGGGAGGGTTCGGTTTGGGCGCGCGGTGGGGGCGCTTTGTGTCGTGCAGTCCGCTGATTTGCCGGACAGCTTTTCACGGGAATAGAGCCTGTCAGAAATTTTGTGTTCAAGGCATAACATGTACCCAAAGGAGCATGTATGCCAAGCAAACCAAAAGCAGGGTCTGCGCCCCCGCCTGAGCTGCCCGCGATTCCAGAGGAGCTCATCGATC